>NZ_CAJPHA010000015.1:0-221171 GCF_905339895.1 Burkholderia sp. BCC1988 | reverse complement strand
AGGCGCCGGCACCCCCCCCCCGGGGGGGGGGGGGGGGGGGGGGGCCCCCCCCCCCACGACCGCCGCGTTGTCGTCGACGATTTCCCAGTCGGCCGGCACGCGTCCGCCTTCGTCGAGCACCGCGCGGCTGACGACGACGCGATCCTCGTCGGTCGCGAGCTTCATCCGGCGCAGCGGTTCGGCGGCGGCGCCGTCGACGATCGCCGCGAGCCGGCCGCCCGGCGCGAAGCGCAGCGGCCGCACTTCGCCGGCCGCGAGCGTCTCGCCCGCGCGCCAGAAATCGACGACCCACAGCAGCTCGCCGTGCGTGCGCTGCAGTTGCGCGACGCCCGCGCACACGCCGTGAAAGCCGCTGCGTGGCGCGCGATTCGCGTCGCGCACGAGCGGCGGATCATCGGTGTCCGGATCGGCGCCGGTGCGCATGATCTCGGGATCGACCAGCAGCACCAGCGCGATCCGGTGCGTGCGGCACCAGTCGGCGAGCGCGTGCGCTTCTTCCGCGAGCGCCGTCGGATCGTCCCAGCTGAACCAGCGTTGCGCGCCTTCGATGAAATACAGCGAGCGCGCGCGAAAACCGTAGCGCTTCATCGCGCGCAAGCCGCCCGTGAGCCGCGCGAACGGACCGGGCGCGGCACGGCGCGGCGCACCGGGCTCGCGCGCGGCATCGCCGTCGGCCGCCGCGGGCGCGGGCGGCATCGCCAGCACGTTGAGGTTGCGCGGCCAGCCGGCCGGCTGCGCGCCGCCCGAGAAACCGCGCGACTGCAGCTGCGCGGCAACGTGCGCCGCGGCGCGCGACAGCACGACCGTCACGTCGCGCGTGCGCGACTGCCGCGCGCTTTCCCACACCAGCGCGTCGCACGCCGGCGTGCCGGCGGCGGCATAGATCGCGTACAGGCCGCCCGCTTCCAGCTGCGTCCACGTGTCGGGCAGCCCGTCGATCGCGAGCCGGCTCAGCGGGCCGGCGCGGCCGCCGGCCGGCCCGGTGCGCAGCAGCGCGCGCAGGCGGCCCAGCAGGCCGGCGGCGCCGAGCGCGGGACGGGTTGCATCGAGTTCCGTATTCACGTGTTCTCCCAGTCCCCTAGTAATCCGAATAAAGCCGCACCGGCGTCGGCGTGACGAGCCAGCTGCGCGCCGCGCGTGCGTCGAACGCATAGCGCAGGTACACGAGCGCCGAACTCGGCGCGTAGTCGTGCGACCGGTCGACGTGCAGTTGCGCGCCGACGCTCAGGTGCGGATTCACGCGATACTCGACGATGCCGTTCACGCCGTACGAGAACGACACGCCGCGCGTCGAACTGCCCGCGTAGACGAGCCCCGCCGCCTCCTGCGCGGCGCGCTGGTCCGCGAAGGTCGGGTAGAACAGCGAGTCCTTCTCGTAGCTGTTCGAGATCCCGCCCGTGACGGTCAGGTCCCACGACAGCGCGTCGCGCCGCCCCGCCCACTCGAGCGGCACGCCGAGCGACAGGTAGCGCTGCGGGCTGTAGTAGCCGCCCTGCCCGTACGTGTAGTAACGCAGGTTCTGCGCGTAGTGCCACGCATTGCCGACGAGCCCCGTGCTCACCTTCATCGTCGCGCGTTCGTACACGGGCACCGTGAAGCCCGAGCGCAGCGTGACTTCCGCGTTGCGCTCGACGTTGCGGCCGGACAGCACGCCCGCGCCGAGTTCCGCGAACAGGTTCACGCGGCCGACGTCGAGCGCCGCGCGCAGGTTCACGCCGTCGCGGCGCACGCCGCCCCACACCGCGCCCGTCCACGGATCGCGCATCCCCGCATACGACAGCACGCTGCTCGTTTCCGGCCGGCGCGACGCGTTCACGGTGAAGCTCGCCGGGCCCGCGTCGAAGCGGTAGCGCACGCCGCCGACCAGGTAATGCACCGGGAAGCCGAGCGGCGACGTGCCGAGATCGACGCGCCACGCATCCGTGCGATAGCCGGCGCCGAGCGCGACGCCCGTCATCGGCTGGTGCAGGTCGCCCTGCGGATGCGCGATCAACGCGGCGGCCTGCTGGTTCAACGGTGCCAGCGACGAGCCGGCCAGCGCGTTGAGCGCGCCGTAGGTGCCGAAGGTCTTCAGCGAATACGCGTTCGGCACGCTCGTATCGAGCGTGCCGGCGTCCAGATGCACGGTGTCGAGCTGCAGGAACGCGTGCCCGTCGTAGCGCACCGGCATCTGCGCGTAGATCGGCACCTGCTGCGCGCGGTACGCGGAAATCCCTTCGTCGCCCGACTTGTACGCGGGCAGCCAGCCGATCTCGATCTCCGGATCGCGCCGCTGTTCGAGATCCGCGAACGCGGCCTGCGCGGGCGTGCGGCCGTCGCGGCCCGGGCTCACGCCGCTCGTGCGTTCCTGCGACAGCGACAGCCGGTACAGCGACGCGGCATCGTCGTAGCGGCCCTGCGCCTCGGCCACGCGCCCGGCGGCAACCGTCACGTCGGCGCGCGCCGGATACGCGGCCTGCAGCGGGTCGATCACCTGCGCGGCTTCGTCCGGGCGGCGCAGCGCGTTCAGCCGGCGCACGACCGACAGCCGCGTATCGACGTCGTCGTCCGGCGTGCGCGCCAGCACGGCCTGCACGCGCGCGAGCGCGGCCGCGCGCTGGCCGCTGTCCTCGTCGATGCGCGCGAGCGCGAGCTGCGTGTCGGCATCGTCCGGCATGCGCGCGATAACGGGCGCGAGCGCGTCGCGTGCCGCGTCGTAGTGACCTTGCGCGCGTTCGAGATCGGCCAGCTCGAGTGCGTAGCGCTTGTCCGCGCGGCCGGCCGGGCTCGCGCGATCGAGCAGCGTGCGCGCGCGCGCATAGTCCTGCTGCGCGATCGCGTCGTCCGTCCGGCGCAGCACGAGCCGCAGCGACTGATCCTCGATGCGCGCGGTCTGTGCCGGCGTCAGCGCCGGTTCGCGGCGCAGCGTGTCGAGCCACGCGGCGAGCGCGTCGTCGCGCCCCGCGCTGCCGAGCAGGTCGCCGTAGCGCAGCCGCACGTCGGGATCGGCCTCGCGCGGATGCGCGGCGATCCAGTCGCGCAACGGCGCGAGGCCGCGCTCGGGCTCGCCCGCGTCGATCCACTGCGCGCCGATCGCGGCCAGCATGTCGGGATCGTCCGGCGCGCTCGCCTGCGCATGCGCGAGCGACGCGGCAAACGCCGCGCGATCGCCGCGGCCGAGCGCGCCGCGCGCGTCGGCCAGCGCGCTTTGCGCGTCGAGCTTGCGGGCGAGCGCACGCATGCCGTCCGAGCGCTGCGCATCGTCGACACCCGCGAGCGCGGCCTGCGCGCCGGCGACATCGTCGAGCGAGTTGCGATACAGCGCGGTCGCATAGCGCATCTCGGGCGTATCGCTTTGCGCAAGCCCATCATCCATCACCGTGCGGCCGAGCTGCGGCAGCCCCATGTCGCGATACAGCCGCGCGAGCGCGAAACGCGTCCACGGTGCGCCGGGCGCCGCGCGCACGGCCGCTTCGTAGCGTTGCACGGCCGGCCCGCGTTCGCCCTTGTCGGCGAGCGCGCGCGCCTGGCTCGCGAGCAGGTCGGCGCGCAGCCCGTCGAGTGCGCGGCGATCGTCGCTGCCCGTCACGCGGCCTTGCAGCGCGTCGAGCAACGGGCCGACGCGGTCCGCGCGGCCGGTGTTCTCGTACAGCATCGCCGTGCCGCGCACCGCCGACACGTTCGGCGAACGGGCGGCCAGCAGTTCGCGCAGCAACGGCTCCGCGCGCGCCCAGTCGCGCTGCGCGAGCAGCGCGTCGGCGAGCTGCAGCTTCGCGTCCGGGCTGTCGGGCTGCATCGCGAGTGCGGCGCGCGCCGCGCGCTCGGCATCCTGCGGCCGCCCGGCCGACGCCGCCGCGCGGCCTTGCGCGAGCAGCCCCCAGAACTGCGCGGTACGCGCGAGGCTCTGCCACTTGCCGCGCTGGTCGGTCGACAGCGCCGCGGCGCGCGTGAACAGCGCACGCGCTTCGTCGTGCCGGCCTTCGCGCAAGCGCAGCAGGCCGAGCCCGCCGAGCGCATCGGCGTCGCCGGCGCGCGCCTGCGCGGCGCGCGCGAGCAGCGGATCGGCACCGGCCAGGTCGCCGCGCGCGAGCGCCTGCACGCCGCGCTGCTGCGCGATGTAGTCAGGGTCGCGTTCGAGCCGGCGCTGCGCGTCGCGCTGCCGGTCGAGTTCGGCGCTGCGATCGCGGAATTCGGTGTCGTCCGGCACCAGCGCGAGATACGCGTGCAGCGCATCGAGATACGCGGGATCGCTGCCGGCGGACTGCAGCACGCGCCGCCACACGGCCATCGCTTCCGTGTGATCGGCGTCGGCGCGCTTCGCGAGCGACCATGCGATGCGGTTCGCTTCCGCGCGCGTATCGGCGCGCTGGTTCAGCAGCCGCGCGAGCGCGAGCGCCGCGCTCGTGTCCTGCGGGTCGGCCGCGACCGCGCGGCGCAACGCGACGAGCGCCGATTCTCGGCCACCCGGCGCATTCGCGACGATCTGGTAATACTCGGCGCCGAGCGCGCCGGACGGCGCGCCGTTCGGGAACAGCGCGACGATCCGCCGGGCCGCTTCGTCGGCGCGGCCGCTGCGCGCGAGCAGCCGGATCTGCGCCATCTCGCCGCGCCCGCTCGTCGCGACGCGGTATTCGTCGGCCGCGCGCCGCGTGCCGGGCGCCGCGGGCGCGCGGGCCTGCAGGCGCGCCAGCGCGGCCTGCGCGCCTTGCGCGTCGCCGAGCCGCAGCAGCACCCGCATCTGTTCCGCGAGCAGTTCGGGATCGTCCGGCGCGATCAGGAGCCCCTTGCGCAGCGCGTCGCGCGCGAGGTCGTCGCGATGCTTCGCGCCCCACATGCGGGCGGTCGCGAGCTGACGCTGCGCATCGGGCAGGTCGGTCGTGGCCGGCGCCGAGATGGCCTTCGGCGCGACGGTTTTTGGCAACACGGGCGCGGGTGTGGCGACGGCGGCCGGCGCCGCCGCCGTGACCGACGACGCGAGCCACGCGAACCCCGCGACGCGCGGTGCGGTGCGCTTCATCGGGCCGCGCATGAACGGTCCTCCCAGCGCGCAGCGAGCGACCCGTCCGCGCCGAACCGGTAGCGGCCGTCGCGCCAGCCCAGGCCGAACAGCGTCAGCACGCTCGTGTAGTAGCCGGGCGCCGCCTGGCGCGCGAGCGCATCGACACGGGCCGCCTGCGCATCGGCGAGCGCATGCTGGCCGCGCGCGTCGAGGAACGGCACGGCTGCCGCGGAGAACCCGCCATTGCCGTCGTTCGGCCCCGCGACGCCGGTCGTCGTGTCGACCTTCTCCGGCGGCGCGCCATGCGCGGCGATATGGTCGGCGAACGGCGCGAAACGCGCGAGCAGCGGCGCGGCGAGCGGATCGGCGCGATCGAGCATGCCGGCCCACAGGTACACGCGGATCGCGTTGTACGCGCTTTCCGCATGGGTCTGGGGATCGGGGCCGAAGCCCGCGCCCGCGCGATACAACGCCCAGTCCGGCGAGAAGCCCTTCGGCGCGGTGTCGAGCAGCACGCGGCCGGTACTGGCCGCGAGCGCGGCCCAGCGGCGCTCGTCGGGCAGGCGCGCGGCGAGCCCGCGGATCACCTGCGGCGGCGAATAGCTCGGGTTCACGCGCCATTGGCCATCGGCCAGCTTGAACCCGGTCGGCCCGGGCAGCAGCGTGAGGCCGAGGCCCGGCACGCTGGCCGTCTCGTCGTCGAGCACGCGCTTCGCGAGCAGCGCGCCGCGCGCGGTGTAGCTGCGCTCGTGCCACAGCCGCCCGGCTTCGACGAGCGTGTAGGCGATCCAGAGATCGGCATCCGACGCCGCGTTCGCATCGAGCACGCGCCACGTGCCGTCCGGCGCGCGGCCCCACAACCACGCCGGCAGCCGGGCGCTCAGGTCGCCCTGTGCGAGGTTGTTCTCGGTCCATGCGAGGATCGTGTCGAACGTGCGTCGGTCGTTCGCGACGAGCGCGAAGAACAGTCCATACGCCTGCCCCTCCGATACCGTGCGCGAATCGGCTGAGCCGACGTCGATCACGCGGCCGTCGGCCGACACGAAATCGCGCTTGAACGCGTCCCAGCGCGGCCACGCCGCGCCGCACCGCACGTCGGCCGCACCGCCTTGCGCCGCCTGCGCGCGCCCGGCCGTCCCGGCTACCCCGGCCGCTGCGCACGCCGCCGCGACGGCCAGCACGAGCGTCGTGCCGCCCCGCCGGGCCGGCCGCGCTGCCCGTCGCCTTGCGAATGCCCAAGCCATCATCCGTTACATCCCCCGGCGGCGCGCGGCGATTTTCTGCAGCACGCTGAACACGCCGAGCGCGAGCAACAGCCCCGCGACGACGCCGACCACGCCGAGCGCCACCGGGTACCGCGCCGCCTGCGTCCAGACGCGCGCATACCAGGGCACGAAACCGACCACGTACGGATCGCCGACGCGCAGGCTGTCGACCTGTCCCGGCCGCACCAGCGCGAGGTCGCCCTGCAGTTGCGACACGAGGCCCGGCTTCTCGAAGACGTCCAGCAGGTCGGCCAGGCGCGTCTGGTCGGTCGCGGTCAGCGCGACGACGCTGCGGCCGTGGCTGCCCGGCAGTTCGAACCCGGCGAGCGCGGCGAGCGCGCCCGTCTGTTCGATATGCGCGCCGCCGTCGGCCATGCCGACGCCATTGCGCCAGCGCTCCTTCACCGAGAACGCGACACGCGTCGCGCCCGTGCCGGCCTGCTGGTCGATCGCCAGCGGCAGCGCCGCGCGCCAGTGCGACAGCAGCGGCGACGCGGGCGAGCCGTCGATCACGAGCAGGTCCTTGCGGCCCGCCAGCGCGGCGACGTCGGCGGGCCGCGCGACCTGCACGCGCAGCGCCGGGAAGCCGGTCCACTGCCCCATGTGGCCGAGCATCGTCAGGTAGGCTTCCAGCTCCTGCGGCGACGGCCGGTCCGGGATCACGACCGCCGTCTGCGACAGGTCGGCGAAGCGCGTGAACGGGAAGCCGCTGTTCGCGAAGAATGCGAGGTTCGGCAACTGCGCGTAGTGGACGAAGTGCGAGAAGTCGATCGTCGAATCGGGATCGATCGCCGCGCGCTGCGGCTCGGTCGCGGTGCTCGAGCAGAGCCCCGTCTTCTGCGAGTCGAGCGTGAAGCGGAACTGCAACTGGTTGCCGCTGCCGACGCGGAACGCCGGGATGTCGACATCGCTCGTCACGCGCCCTTCCGGCACCGCCAGCAGCGGCAGCTGCATGCGCCCGCGCGCGTCTTCGGCATGGGCCGGCCCGAGGCGGTACGACTTCACGAGCTGTTCGTTGATCTCGACGGCGAGCGTCGAGTTGTCCTGCACGGTCGGCGCCGTGTAGCGGTAGCGCAGCGTGATCGGCACGCCCGAGCCGTTCCACGAATGCAGGTCGGCCGGCACCCGCAGGTTCAGCCGGATCGCGTCCGGCGACGTGCCGCGCACTTCGAGTTCGCGCGGATCCGACACCAGTTCGCGGAACGCGATCGGCCGGTTCACCGGCAGCCAGCGCGGAGCGTCGTACGGCTTGCGCGGCGCGCCGAGATCGACGTGCGCGACCGTCGCCGCCGGGCCCGACAGCGCCGCGCGGCCGAGTACGAGCGCCGCGACCGCATCGTCGACCTCGGCTGCCGTGCGGCCCGTCACGACCAGCAGCTTGCGGCCCGGCGCGGCCGGGTTGTCGGCGACGGCGAGCAGCGGGCCGTTGACCGACGGCAGCGCGAGGCCGGCCGGCAAGGTCGCGGCCGTGCCGACCACCACCGCCTGGTCGTCGGCCGGCAGCGTCGCCGCGACCGGGAAGCGCGCCTGCCGGTAGTCGGCCTGCGCGCCGAACCACGACGCGAGCACGCCGGCACTGCGCAGCGTCGCCGAGTCGGGCGACGCCGGCAGCACGAACGGCAGCCGCAAGCGCCCGTTGTCGCGCCGGTCGAAGAACGGCGCGGGCAGCAGCGCGAGATCGTTCGGCAGGCGCACCGGCGACTCGTCGAGGATCAGCTCGCTCGTCGGGCTCACGTCGGCCCACAGCGCCGAGCTCGACGGGTCCTCGCAGTGATCGAGCGAGTAGTGCGCGATCAGGCGCAGGCCGATCTGGTTGAAATCGGAGAAGTAGCGCGGATCGATCGGGATGTCCTGCGTGACCGTGCGGCCCGCGCGCGTCGCGTCGAACGGGACGGTCGCGACCACCTCGTCGTTCACCGAAACCTTCAGGTGCGACATCGGGAACACGAGCGACGGCGAATACGCATAGGTCAGGCGCAGCCGCGCGCCGGTGACCACGCGGTCGAGCCGCACGCCCGCATGGATCGTGCGCGCATCGTCGGCGCCGCGCAGGTGCACCGGATCGAACGCGCCGAGCGACGCGAACGGCAGGTGCACGGTCGTCGCCGACAGGCCGGCGGCGCTCGATGCGGCCGATGCGCTCGATGCGGCCGCGCCGCTGGCAAGCGCCGGCGTGGCCGGGCTGCCGGCGGACGCCGAAGCGGCCGCCGAAACGGATGCCGACGCGGCCGGCATCGGCGCGGCCGACAGCGCGGCCGCATGAAACGCGCCGAACGTGGCGAGCGACAGGACGAACAGCGACACGGCCGGCTTCATGCGCGGCTCCGCATCGTCGTGGTCGTCCGGTGATCAAGCGCGCCGCAATCGACGCGCCCAAAGCAGCTATGCCCGTGAGTGCACATCCCCACTGCTTCCCCTCAAAGTCTGGCCTGAATGCATGTATCGAAACGACGCGGCGCATTCTTCCGCTGCCGGTCCATCGGACGGTGCGCGCCTGGCACCGGCGCTCGCACATTCGTCACACTATCTCAAAATCAGGACAAAACTCACCCTGATTCGCGCTGACGAAGCGAAAAACAACTCAATACGGTCGGAAATGCTGCGTGCGGCGACTGAATGGCAAGAATTACGCCGTTGCTGCCGGCCGGACCGATCGGCATACTGCCGACGCTGCCGGATCGGCGAACCGTCGCGCCGGCGAACCGTCCGGATACCGGATGCCGGATGCGACCCCTTGCGGGCCGCCCGGAACGCGCTGCCGCGTGGGCGGCGCGTATGCTACCGCAAGCCGGCGCCGCGTGCCGGGCTTTCTTCATGGAAAACTGACTTGGATCAAATCGTCGACACCGCCACCCCGTCCCCCGACACGCTGTTGCGCATCATCGCCACGCAGACCGAGATAGCGAAACTCGGCCTCGACCTCGGCAGCGTGATGGCTTATGTGACCGAGCAGGTGCCGCAACTCACGGGCGCGAGCGGCGCGGCGGTCGAATTCGCCGAAGGCGACGACATGGTGTACCGCGCCGCGTCGGGCTCCGCCGCCGGGATGCTCGGGCTGCGGTTGCGCCGCTCGGGCAGCCTGTCGGGCCTGTGCGTGACGCGCGGCGAATTGCTGCGCTGCACGGATTCGGAAACCGACCCGCGCGTCGATCGCGATGCCTGCCGCCGCGTCGGGCTGCGCTCGATGCTGGTGATGCCGCTCACCCACGCGGACACGACGGTCGGCGTGCTGAAGGTGATGTCGCCGGAGGTCGACGGCTTCTCGGCCGCCGACGCCGGCACGCTGCGGCTCACGGCCGACCTGATCGCCGCCGCGATGTTCCACGCGGCGCGCAACGAGGCGAACGAGCTGTACCTGCGCGCAACGCACGACGCGCTCACCGGCCTGCCGAACCGCGCGCTGTTCTACGACCGCCTGCGCCAGTCGATGCACACGGCGCTGCGCGCGAACGGCCGGCTCGGCATCCTCAACATCGACATGGACGGGCTCAAGCCGATCAACGACGGCTACGGCCACCGCGCGGGCGACGCGGCGCTGCGCGAGGCCGCCACGCGGATGCTGGGCGCCGTGCGGCGCTCGGATACGGTCGCGCGGGTGGGCGGCGACGAGTTCGCGGTGATCCTGCCGAACGTCGGCAGCCGCGACGACATCGACGCACAACGCGCACGGCTCGCCCGGCAGGTCGCCGAACCGTTCGAGTTCGAGGGGCAGCCGCTGCGGCTCGGCGTCAGTGTCGGCGTCGCGATGCTGCCCGAAGACGGCACCGACATGAACGCGCTGATCGAGCATGCGGACCAGGCGATGTACGAGGTGAAGCGCACGCGGACGCAGCGGGCATGCCACGCGTGACGGGCGCCCCCCGGCCCATTCGGCCAGCCGGGCCGCACGCGCACGGCTAACCGAATCGCGGCACCGCGATCGCCACCCCGACCACGATCCACTGCACGATCGCGACCAGCACGCCGGCCCGGCACAACCCGAGCGCGCTCATGACGCGTCGACCCGCTGCGCGAGGCCGACCGTGAAGATGCCCAACTCATCGATCCGCTGGTCGAGCTTGCGAAAGCCCGCGCGCGCGACGAGTTCGTCCATTCCGGCCTGCGAGCGGCGGCGCATCACCCAGGTCGCCTCGCCGCGATGATTGTTCAGCGCACGCGCGATGAATTCCAGCTGCGAATGCCACGGCTGTCCGGTGCAGACGAGATAGCCGCCGGGCGGCACCGCCTGTGCGAGCCCGCGCAGCTCGAACGCACGCAGCGGCGCGAGCGCCTGCGCGCGGTCACGCTCGCCGAGTCGACGAGGTGCGCGACGCGCGCCGAATGTTCGTGACCGCGATGCAGCAGCACGATCGCGTCGCGGCAGCGCGGGCCCGTCGCGGGCCAGTGACGCTAGAACAGCGTGTCGCCGTCGCGCGTGACGAAGCCGGCCTCGCGGGCCGTGCGTGCGCTCATGCGATCTCTCTCGCTTCGTTATTCGAATCATGCGGCGCCGCCCTCCGGCGCCGGTCCCGCTGCGGCCGCCAGCCGCCGTCAGCCACCCGCTTCGGCGACGCCCGCCTGCACGCGCCGCACCGCCGTCACGATCGACAGCACGATCAGCACGCGCCACAGCCACGCGGCGACACCGCCGACCGGCAGGCCGAAGCCGATCCACAGCGCGAACGCGCCGAGCGCGAGCGCGCGGTCGCTCTTGCCGAACGGGCCGTCGTAGCGGCGCGTCGCGCCGGCGAGCGGGCCGATCAGCCCCGCGCATTCGACGATGATCGCCGTCAGCGCGAACAGCCAGACGTCTGCCGGCGCGAACGCGGGAATCGCGAGAAACGGCAGCACGAGCGCGACATCGGACACGATGTCGCCGAGCTCGTTCAGGTACGCGCCGAGCGTGCTCTTCTGCCCGTGCTCGCGGGCGAGCATGCCGTCGATCGCGTTGAGCGCCATCCGCACGAACAGCCAGATCGGGATCAGCAGGAACAGCACGCGGGCGAACACGCCGAGCCCCGCGAGCGCGCCGACGACGATCGAGCCGCCGGCCGCGAACAGCGTGACCTGGTTGGCCGTGACGCCGCGCTCGGCAAGCGAATCCGCGAACGGACGCAGACGGTTCTGGAATTTCGGTTTGAGTGCGTAAAGGCTCATCGTTTTATTGGTTCGGCACGTTCGGATACGTTCGTCGCCGCCATGCCCCGGGCGGCGCAACCGCCGGCGGCGGCTTTCGACAGGTGGTCGTAATCGTCGCCGAGCGGCCCCGACGCGTCAAGCCGCGCCCCCGCGCCCGGCAATCTGGCGTTTTCGACGGAAACTCGCGATAATCCGCTGGCCCGTGAGCGCAGCAATTCACTCGAACTGTCGCCGGGCGCTCGTGCAACAGCCGATTATCACGCCGTCGAACGGCGCATTCGCCGCAACGCAACGTCTGCCGGCGCATCGTCCGATGATCGCGGCCCTGCGACAGGCAGCCACGAATTTGAAAAAACTTGAACAATGGCCGTCCGGCGCGCATCCTGCCGCGCCGGCATTCCGGGATTCCGCCCGCCGCGCCCGCGCGGCCGCGCGGGCATGCACGCAGGAGGCGCGGCGCCGATGAACATCCTGAACATCTGGCAGCGCGATTTCCTGCTGTCGATCGTGCGGCTCGTCGCCGGCGCGTATCCGGTCTGGCATCAGGCGCCGCCTTCCCCGACGCAGAAGATCTACTTCTCGAACCACACGAGCCACATCGACACGCTCGCGATCCTCGCCGCGCTGCCGCGCGACGTGCGCGCGGTCGTGCGGCCCGTCGCCGCGCGCGACTACTGGGACAGCGGCGACCTGAAGCGCCACATCGCGCAGAAACTGCTGAACGTCGTGCTGATCGACCGTCACCGCGAGAGCGGCGGCGACCCGCTGGACCCGGTGCGCGATGCCTTGCGGCAAGGCCACTCGATCATCATCTTCCCGGAAGGCACGCGCGGCGCCGACGTGTTGCCGCAGCCGTTCAAGAGCGGCCTGTTCCATCTCGCGACCGAGTTTCCGAACGTCGCGCTCGCGCCGGTCTATCTGGAGAACCTGCAGCGCATCATGCCGAAGGGCGCGATCTGGCCCGTGCCGCTGATCTGCAAGGTGCACTTCGGCGCGAACGACGCGCTCGGCGCCGGCGAAGACAAGCCGACCTTCCTCGCCCGCATGCGCGACGCGATCGTCGCGCTCGCGCCGCCGCAGCGGCCGGCCGGCTGAACGCGGCGCCCTCCTCTCCCTTTTCCGGACCTCTTCATGCGAACTCTCTTCTGGGAACTGGTCGCGGGCGTCACCGGCGTGCTGGTGCTCGCGACCGTGATCGGCGCGATCCTCGGCGCGCGCAGCGGCGGCGCGAGCGCGACCATCGTCAACCTGAACCAGCGCATCCGCGCGTGGTGGGCGATGATCGCGATCATGGTCATCGCGATCAGCCTCGGCAACAACGTCACGTATCTGGTGTTCGCGCTGCTGTCGTACCTGACGCTGCGCGAGTTCATCACGCTCACGCCGACGACCGCGAGCGACCATACGACGCTCTTCATCGCGTTCTTCGTCGCGATTCCGGTGCAGTACCTGCTGCTCGGGATCAACTGGTACGGGATGTATTCGATCTTCGTGCCGGTGCACCTGTTCTTCGCGATGTCGCTGGTGTCGGCGCTCACGCAGGACACGCGCGAATTCCTGAGCCGCAACGCGAA
Source organism: Burkholderia sp. BCC1988 (assembly GCF_905339895.1). Classification (NCBI taxonomy): domain Bacteria; kingdom Pseudomonadati; phylum Pseudomonadota; class Betaproteobacteria; order Burkholderiales; family Burkholderiaceae; genus Burkholderia; species Burkholderia sp. BCC1988. Next base: position 208,236 of record NZ_CAJPHA010000015.1, on the reverse strand, counting down.
GATCAACTGGGCGCTGATGGTGTGCGTGTACGGGCTGAGCCACGCGCCGGCCGTGCTGATCCTCGACATTCCGCGCTACGCCGGGCAGAACGCGCTGCTGCTGTTCTTCTTCCTGTTCGTCGTGCAGATCAGCGACGTGCTGCAGTACGTGGTCGGCAAGCTGTGCGGGCGCCGCAAGATCGCACCGCAGCTGTCGCCGTCGAAGACGGTCGAAGGCTTCGTCGGCGGCGGCCTGCTCGCGACGCTGTGCGGCGCGTCGCTGTATCGCGTGACGCCGTTCAGCTTCGGCGCGGCGTTCGGGATCTCGCTCGCGATCGTGATCGCGGGCTTCGTCGGCGGCCTCGTGCTGTCGGCCGTGAAGCGCTCGCTCGGCACCAAGGACTGGGGTTCGATGATCGCGGGCCACGGCGGGATGCTCGATCGCGTCGACTCGGTCTGCTTCGCGGCGCCGGTGTTCTTCCACCTCGTGCGCTACCTGTACGTGTGATGCGCGGGCGGCGCGGCATCGCAAGCGCTAACGCGTCGGCGGGATGGGAAACCGGCGCGTTCGGCGCATACTGACGCTCATCCCCACCCTTGCGCCGCATCGCGCGACGAGCCACTGCCACCGAACCCGCCCATGAAACTGAAGCTCGACATCGTTCAGCTCGCCGGCCGCGACGGCGACACACCGTACAACCTGCGGCGCACGCTCGACGCCATCGCGAGCTGCGCGCCCGGCACCGACATCGTGATGTTTCCGGAAGCGCAGCTCACCGGCTTTCTCGATCCGTCGAATCTCGCGCGCGTGGCCGAGCCGCTCGACGGTCCGAGCATCGGCGCGGTGATCGCGGCCGCGCGAGCGCGCAACGTCGCGGTGGTGGCCGGGCTGATCGAGAACGACGGCGGGCGCTTCTACAACACGACCGTGTTCGTCACGCCGGACGGCATCGCACTGCGCTACCGGAAGACCCACCTGTGGCTGAGCGAGCGCGACGTCGTGCTGCCCGGCGACCGCTACGCGAGCGTCGAATGGCGCGGCGTGCGGATCGGCCTCTTGATCTGCTACGACAGCGAATTTCCGGAAACCGGCCGCGCGCTTGCGGCGCTCGGCACGCAGCTGATCCTCGTGACCGACGGCAACATGGAGCCGTACCGTCAGGTGCATCGCACGTCGGTCTCGGCCCGCGCGATGGAAAACCAGGTGTTCGCGGTCGTCGCGAACCGCGTCGGCGCAGGTGCGCACGACGTCGTGTTCGCGGGCGGCAGCCTCGCGGCCGATCCGTTCGGAAACCTGATCTTCGAAGCCGGCAACGGCGAATCGCGCCACACGGTCGAACTCGATCTCGACCAGGTCGCCGCGTCGCGCGCGGTCTACGACTATCGCGCGGATCAGCGCCTGCACATCGCGGGCGAACGCATCGAACACGCGGACGGGCGTCGCGAGTGGCTGATTCCGTGAGCATGAACCTGGCGGCGAACGCGGCCGGCTGGCGATGCACGCCGCCACATCGTCACGCCGGCTCCGGCACATCGATCGCCAGCAACACCGAGCTGACCGACTTGCCGTGCGCATCGAGCGCGAGCGAACGCGTGACGCCGCCGCCGAGCGCATCGCGCAGCACGAAGTTGAACGCGGCAAGCGCCGGCAGCTCGTAGCGCACGACTTCGCCGTGTACGATGCCCGCGAGCCATCCCTTCACCGCGGCCGCATCGAGATGCGCGCGCAGGTGTTCGTAGTGACGCGGATCGCGGCTGATGACCGATACGTTCAGCGTATTGCCCTTGTCGCCGGTGCGCGCATGCGCCAGTTCACGCAATTGCATCATGCCTCCACGAAAGAAAACGACGGCGTCACGGCCGTGCGCGGCAGCAGCACCGACTGCACCGCGATCACCTCGCGCGTCGACTTGAACGCACCGCCGCCGCCGGCCGGCCCGTTCGTATAGAGCGTCTCGACTTCGTTGCCGATCCGCGCGGCCTCGGCGGCGCTCGCCGCACGGCCGGCCACCCGCACGCGGACTTCGGCCGGCTCGCCGCGCACGGCGGGCGTCGCGTCGCCGTACAGCGCATCCACGCCGATCAAATCGAAACGCAGTTCGGTCGCGGCCACGCCCGTCAGCGCGAGCCGCTCGCGGACGATGTCGAGCGCGAGCCGCGCGCGTTCCAGCGCGCCCGGCCCGCCGTACGAGATCTGCCCTTCGCCGATATGGCCGTCGACATACGCAACCGACACCTTGAGCGTCCCGGTGCGTGCGCTGCCGCGCCCGCCCGTCACGCGCACGCGATCCGGCGCCTCCTCCGCAACCGCCACGCGCGTGAAATCCGCGACGACGTCGGGCTGCAGGTAGCGCGCCGGATCGTGAATCTCGTACAGCAGCTGTTCCTTGCAGGTCGCCGCGCTCACGCGGCCGCCCGCGTGCGGCACCTTGGTGATCACGACCGAGCCGTCGGCCGCGACCTCGCCGATCGGGAATCCGAGTCGCGCGAGATCCGGCACGTCCTTGTAGCCGGGGTCGGCGAAATAGCCGCCCGTCACCTGCCCCGCGCATTCGAGCAGATGGCCGACGACCGTCGCGGCCCCGAGCGCGTCCCAGTCGTCCATCCGCCAGCCGAACGCGTGGATCAGCGGCGCGGCGAACAGCGACGGATCGGCGACGCGCCCGGTCAGCACGACGTCCGCGCCGGCCGCGAGCGCATCGACGATCGGCGCGGCGCCGAGATACGCGTTCGCGGACACGATGCGGTCGCGATACGCGGCGACTTCGTCGCCCGACTCCTCGAAGCGGAACGCGCCGCGCAGCACGACGTCGAGCACGTCGTCGCCTTCGACCGCCGCGACCTTCAGCCCGGCGAGGCCGAGCGACTGCGCGATCCGCGCGGTGCGCCGCGCGGCCGCGCGCGGGTTCGCCGCGCCCATGTTCGACACGATCCGCACGCGCTTGTCCGCCGCCACCGGCAGCACGGCATGCATGCGCGCGTCGAGCAGCGGATCGTAACCGAGCGCCGGATCCTTGCGCCGCGCCTGCTGCGCGAGCGCGATCGTGCGCTCGGCCAGGCACTCGAAGACGAGATAGTCGAGCTGCCCGTGTTCGGCCAGCTCGACCGCGGGCTCGATCCGGTCGCCCGAATAGCCGGCGCCCGCGCCGATGCGCACGCGCCGTTCGTGTGATGGCTTTGCTGTCATGTCGGTACCGTGATCCGGCGCTCGCGCGCCGGAAAAAAAATCAAAAGACGCCCAGCACGACGCACGCGATCGTCATCACGATCGAGGCGCCGAACAGCAGCGGGAACGTGAACTTCTGGTGCTCGGCCAGCTCGATGCCGCACAGGCCGACGACGAGGAACGTCGCGGGCGTCAGCGGGCTGACCGGAAACCCGGTCGTCATCTGGCCGAGCAGCGCGGCCTGCCCCACGTGCACGGCCGGCACGCCGAGCTGGCCGGCCACTTCCGCGATCACCGGCAGCACGCCGAAGTAGAACGAATCGGGATCGAACAGCATGCTGAGCGGCATCGACGCCAGGCCGAGCGCGACCGGAATGTGGCCGGCCATCGACGGCGGCACGAAGCCGACCGCCGCCTGCGCCATCGCCTTCAGCATCCCGCTGCCCTGCATGATCCCGGTGAACAGGCCGGCCGCGAGCAGGATGCCGGCCATCATCAGCGCCGCGCGCGCATGCGCGTCGATGCGCTTCCTCTGCATGTCGACGTCCGGGTAGTTCACCATCAGCGCGACACACAGCCCGACCATGAACATGATCGCCGGCGGAATCTTCTCGCCCATCACGACCATCGTGCCGAGCACGACGAGCGTCAGCAGCAGGTTGAACCAGAACAGGCGCGGCCGGCGCAGCGCCTGCTCGTCGGGCGTCAGCGCGCGGGTCGGCAACGGAATCGACGCATCGTCGCGCGACAGGCCGAGCCGCTTCTCCTCGCGCCGCCCGAGCCAGTACGCAACGCCGAACACGAACACGAGCCCGAGCGCCTGCACCGGAATCAGCGGATTGAACAGCGCCGACACCGGCAGGTGCAGCGAGGCCGACGCACGGATCATCGGCCCCGTCCACGGCAGGAAGTTGATCCCCGCGGCCATCGACACGGCCGCGGCCAGCACGCGCCGGTCCATCTTCAGGCGGTCGTAAAGCGGCAGCACCGCGGGAATCGTCACGAGAAAGCACACGGCGCCCGAGCCGTCGAGGTGGATCAGCAGCGCGAGCAGCGTCGTGCCCATCACGATCCGCGTGGGCCGCGTGCCGACCGCGCGCAGGATGCGGTCGATGATCGGGTCGAGCGTGCCGGCGTCGGTGATCGTCCCGAAATAGAGGATCGCGAACACGAACATCCCGACCACGGGCGCGAGGCCCTTCAGCCCGTCGATCACGAACTTGCTGGTATGCAGCCCGAAGCCGCCGATCAGCGACGCCGCGATCGGCACGATGATCAGCGCGACGAGCGGCGACATGCGTTTCGACAGAATCGCGGCCAGCAGCACGACGATCGTGCCCAGCCCGAGTAACGGCAGCATCGGTGTCTCCTACCTTGTCTTTCGTTGGAGACGAGCGTAAGGTCGGCGCAGCGATAGCACAATTGAAATGATTTGATCGCAGCAATCACGAACCGTTATGGATCTGAACCTTCGCGACATTCGCGCGTTCGTCACCGTCGCGCAGGCCGGCAACTTCACGCGCGCCGCCGCGCGGCTGCACCTGTCGCAGCCGGCGCTGACCGTGCAGATCCGCCGGCTCGAGGAGATCGTCGGCGCGCGGCTGTTCGACCGCAACAGCCGCAGCGTCGCGCTCACGCAGACCGGGCGCGAACTGCTGCCGCTGCTGCAGCGTTCGCTCGACGACATGGAGCGCGTGCTGCGCGACGCGCGGGCGCTCGGCGAAGGCGCGAGCGGCACGGTGCGGCTCGCGTGCCTGCCGACGTTTGCATCCAGCCTGCTGCCGGAGCTGATCCAGTCGTTCCGGCGCGACGTGCCGCGCGCGGGCTTCGACATTCGCGACGGCGTCGCGAGTCTCGTCACCGCGCTGGTGCGCAACGAGGAAGCCGATCTCGGGCTGACCGGCGGCGACGCGTTCGACGCGTCGCTGGACGTGCTGTACGCGGGCGCCGACCGGCTCGTCGCCGTGTGCCCGAAGGATCATCCGCTCACGCGCAAGCGGCGCGTGCGCACCGCCGACGTCGCCGCCGTGCCGCTCGTGCTGACCGCTCAGGGCACGAGCGTGCGCAGCGTCGTCGATGCCGCGCTGGAAGCGGCCGGCTGCACGCCCGACATCGCGTGCGAACCGACCTACATGATGACGGCCGTCGCGATGGTGCGCGGCGGCCTCGGCGTGACGATCCTGCCGGCCGCCGCGCGCGAGGTGCGCGCCGAGCCCGACCTCGTCGCGAAACCGATCGACGACCCGGCGTTCGTGCGGCCGATCGCGCTCGTCGCGAAACGCGGGCGCACGCTGTCGCGCGTCGCGCAGGCGTTCGCCGACGTGATGCTGGCGGAATTGAAAAAGCGCGCGTGAACCGCGCGCCCGAATCGCGAACGAAAGCCCGCTTTCTGCCTACTGCGCGTCCGGATCGACGTGCAGCGATTCGCCGATCGCATAGAAGTTGCCGCCCGCGATGTAGTGCAGGCTGCGCAGCGCCGGATCGGCCGATTCGAAATACCAGTGACCGTCGCGGAACACGCGCGTGTCGGACCATGCACCGACCACCTCGCCGATGAACAGGTCGTAGGCCTGCTGGTTGTGCGGCTCGGGTATCAGCTTGCACGCGAGCCAGCCCGAGCAGCCGGCGACGAACGGCAGGTCATGGCCGGCGACGTCGAACAGCGTGACGCCCGCCTCGCGCAGCTTGTCCGGCCGCTCGGCGAGACTGTGACTGCCGACCGCATGCGTGAGCTGGAGCTGCGCGGCCGTCGGCACCTGGATCACGAAGGTGCCGCTGCGCTCGACCAGCTCGCGCGTCTTCGCGGACTTGTCGAGCACGACCGTCAGCTTCGGCGGCAGGAAATCGAGTGCGCAGGCCCACGCGGCGGCCATCACGTTGTCGACGCCGTCGTGACGGGCCGACACGAGCACGGTCGGGCCGTGGTTGAGAAGACGGTAGGCTTTCTTCAGCTCCACCGGAGCGATGTGACTGTCCATGCGGGTTCCCTGGTGAGCGGCACGACGCGTGCCGGCCGAGGCCAGCATTCTCGCACTCCGTGCCGATCGCCGCTGACGGCGCGCGCGGGCGCGCTGCATCACACCCAAATCACTCGCGCGGTGCGCGCAATAACACACTCGGCCCGCATCGCGCGATTCGATTCGTTAAATAATCAATTGATGAATCGACGACCCATGCATCGTCGTCGAAATTCGACTGGAAATCGTGCGGAATTATCACGATTCCGGCAATACGCCGGTCGCGCCATCTCGAAATTCAAATCGATTGATACACGATTCTCAATAATGTGAATCTCTCAATGGACCTTGCCGCAGCATGCATCTGTCGGCTTTATGTCACATCGGAGAATTTCGTTTTTGCCGTTCGTCGGCGGCTCGGTAGTCTCCTGCCATTCCGGTTCAAGAAAACAGGCCAATCGCAAGGAGATGAAATGAAACGCACGACCCTCTCGCTGATTTCGCTCGCGTCGTTCGCGGCGGTGCCCGCCGCGCATGCGCAGTCGAGCGTCACGCTGTATGGCGTGATCGACACGTCGATCACGTACGTGAATCACGCGCAGGGCAAGGACAACGCGTGGATGCTCGGCAACAGCAGCGCTGGCAATCTCTCCGGCAGCCGCTGGGGCGTGAAAGGCAGCGAGGATCTCGGCGGCGGGCTGAAGGCGCTGTTCCAGCTCGAGAACGGCTTCGACCCGAGCAGCGGCCGGCAGGGCCAGGGCGGCCGCCTGTTCGGCCGGCAGGCGTTCGTCGGGCTGTCGAGCGACCGCTACGGCACGCTCACGTTCGGCCGCCAGTACGACCCGCTCATCGACCTCGTGCAGGGCATCACCGCCGACAACTATCTCGGCAGCGTGTTCGCGACGCCGGGCGACGTCGACAACTACGACAACAGCTTCCGCGTCGACAACGCGGTGAAGTACACGTCGGCCGTGTATTCGGGCCTGCAGTTTTCGGCGATGTACTCGTTCGGCGGCATCGCCGGCAGCACCGGCGCCGCGCAGTCGTATTCGGCCGCCGTGTCGTACAACAACGGGCCGTTCAGCGTCGCGGGCGGGTACTTCCACGCGACCAACAGCCCCGCGTCGAACGGGCTGCGCAACGGCTGGACCAGCTCGTCGGACGGCACCTTCGACGGCCCGATCAACACTGGTTATGCGAGCGCGCATTCGATCGGCATCGCCCGCATCGCGGGCCAGTATGTTGCCGGCCCGTTCACGTTCGGCCTCGGCTACAGCAATGCGCAGTACCGCCGCGACGCGAGCTCGGTGTTCAACTCGAACGAGCACTACAACACCGGGCAAGGCTTCGTGAACTACCAGGCGACCAATGCGCTGCTCGTCGGGCTCGGCTACAGCTACACGCGCTCGGGCGGCGATACGTCGGCGACCTATCACCAGGTGTCGGCCGGCGCGGACTATACGCTGTCGAAGCGCACCGACGTGTACCTGACCGCCGCGTACCAGCACGCGAGCGGCCAGACCGGCGACGGCAACGGCGGGTCGATGGCCGCGCAGGCGTCGATCGGTTCGTACGGCTATGCGGGCACGAGCTCGCAGACGATGGTCAACCTCGGCCTGCGTCACCGCTTCTGAGCGACGACGGCCGGCTGCGCGAGGCATCGCGCGGCCGGCCGGTCGGAACCGGATTTCGGGAGTCGAGGATGCATCGACACGGCGGCTGCGGCCGCCGTCGTCGTTTCTATGGCCCGCGCACCGGCGCGCCTTTTATCGTCCGTTTCGCTGCACCATTCATTGCCGCATTCGCCGCGCAACTGACGCGTGGCGTCAGTATTCCTATAGCGGCCGCACGCCGGCATGCGCACGATAATCGGCCCTTTTTACCGATTCCATCCTGTCGGACGGGGATACCGGCACCGGTGAAAATCCGCGATAAATCCGCGACAAATCCGCCGGCAAATGCAAAGGAAAGTTTGACGCGAGCCATTTGCCTGCGCGCTATGGCACACTTCGCGTCTGCGTAATTTCCTTGCACCGGGCGGCCGGATTCCGCCCCATCCTGCCATGCCGCGTCAGACTGCCCGTTCGATCAGCCAAGCCACGCCGAAGATCGCCGCGACGATCGTGTTGTCGTGCGCGCTGCACGGGTTCGCGCGGGCCGACTGCCTCGACGACGCGGCCACGTTCCAGAAAGTGAGCGTGAGCCTGTTGCGCGGCATCGCGCAGGTCGAATCGGGGATGAATCCGAACGCCGTCAACACCAACACGAACGGCACCGTCGACATCGGCCTGATGCAGATCAACAGCACCTGGCTGCCGACGCTCGCGCGCGAAGGCATCACGCGGGAAAGCCTGTTCGATGCGTGCACCAACGCGTACGTCGGCGCGTGGATCCTGTCGCAGAACATCCGCCAGCTCGGCGCCAACTGGAACGCGATCGGCGCGTACAACGCCGCGTCGCCCGACAAGCGCCTCGCGTATGCGCGCAAGGTCTATGATGCAATCCGGACCATGCCGGATTCGCCGGATACTCCCATGCCCATCCTTCCGCCCTCCTTCACGCCGCCGCAACAGGTGCAGGCGTACAACCCGTTCGCCAGCCTGAGCGTGTCGGCACCGCCGGTCGCACGGCCCCGCACGCTCGCGCCTGCCGCGCCGCCGCAACCGCAAGGCGGGCCGGCCGGCCCGGCCGGCACGTACAACTTCGGCTGGACCGTCACGGGCGCCGACCAGGCCAAGCCGACCCAGGTGTTCGACGACGGCGCGCGGATCTACGTGCAGTTCAGCGACATGAAGCACGTGCCGGCGATCTTCACCGAGACGTCGTCGGGCCGCGTGCTGATGTCGTGGGAGCTGCAGTTCCCGTATGCCGTTCTGACGCGTCCCGCGCAAACGTTGATCTTCCAGCTCGGGCCGTTCGAGGCGCGCGCGCAGCGCGGCGCGACGGGGACGACTGCTCAGGCGGGCGCGGCAGCCGCAGCGGGCACGCAGCGTTCGGGTGCGACGGCCGCCACGGCAGCGACGGCGACGGCAGCGCCCGCATCCAGACACACCGCCGATGCAGCGGCCAAGCGCACCGCATCGGCCGATGCGCTTTGGTATATCGACACGGCGTCAACGTCGGGTTCGGCAGCAACCTCGAGTCAGGCCAATACGTCGACGGCATCGACCGCGTCGAACACGCCTGCGACGTGGCCCACCGCAGTGACGTCGAACATGCCGCCGCCCGTTGCGACACCTCAGGCGCCCGCCGCGACGAAGCCGGGCGCACGCGTCAGCACCGACGCGCTCTGGTACATCTCGAAGTAACGCTCGGGCCGGCCCGATCCCTCACCCGCGCCGCACCCAGATCACCTTGCCGTCGCGAATGCCGAGGTCGCGGCGCTCCTCGCGATAGTCCATCGTGCCCGGCAACGACTGGCCATCGCGCTCGAGCACGCGCCACAGGCAGCCGTCGAGCAGCGCGGCCGCATCGGCCTCGGTCTTGCCGATCAGCGCGTCGTCCGGCGTGGCGTCCGCCTTGCACGCGTTCACGGCGCCCGACGGCGCGGGGTTCGTCACCGCGCCGCCGGCGGTGGCGTTGGGGTGCTTCGTGTTCATGTCCGCACATCCCGCAAAGGTTGCGCTCGCAACGAGTGCCGCGAGCATCGCGATCGTGTTCTTCATCGGTTTCTCCCTGTCGCGGCCCGGCGCGGCAGGTGCGGGATGCGCGCACGCACCGGGCGTTGGATCCATGATGGGTTCTGCGCGCCACCGGCCGGTAAGGCACCGTATTGCGCGATCCGTTCGAGTCGAATCGGCTCCGCGCAGTCGCCTCGACAGCCTGACGCCGAAGCCGAAGCCGAAGCCGAAGCCGAAGCCGAAGCCGAAGCCGAAGCCGCCTTCATGTTACCGCACCGATCCGCGGCGAAGTCGTGCTCCCCGGACGGGGCGCTGGCGAATCATGCCGGCCGCGTCAGAACTTGTACGTCACGCCGGCCATGCCGAAGTAGTTGCTGCGCGTCTGGACGATCGGGCTGTCGCCATAGCGTCCGAGCAGCCGCGTGAAGCCGCTGGTCGCATGCACCGACCAGTGCCGCGACACGCCCCAGTTCCATGCGAGCGACAGCGTTGCGCTGTCGACCCCGCCGCTCGTCGAATACGGCCTGAAGCCGCTCGTCGCCGACTGCGCGTCGGTCACGCCGTAGAACGTCTGCATGTAGCGCCCCGTGCCGGCATGCACGCTGCCGGTCACGACAATATCGTGGCGGCCGGCCTTGAATACCGGCACCGCGAGATCGACGTGGCCGGACAAGCCGCGCGACGTATGCGTGACCGGCGCATCGATCGCGATGCTCAGTTCACCGCCATCGAGCAGCTGCACGCCCGCACGCATGCCGACGAGCACCGAACCGGGGATCCGGCCCATCCCCTTCAGGTGATCCGAACCCGCCAGGTCGAAACGGTTTTCGTCGGAACGGCCACCGGCATAGCCGAGCGCTGCCGACACGAACGCCCCGTGCGGCAGGTTCAAACGGTAGCCGGCGCCGGCTGCCGTGTCGATGAAGAACCCGTTGCCGAACATCGCGGAGAACGACGGCGCGACGACGGCGCGATACTGGTTGCTGCCCTGGTAGCGCGGCGCGAACCCGCCGCCGAGCGATATCGCGTACTGGTTTTCGGCGTGGGCGACGGCGGCAAGGGTCAGGCCGGCAAGCGGCATGCAATAGCGCAACGAGCGCAGCGAACGGAAGGATGGACTCACGATGTCGAGACAAGAGTGACGGAGCCCGAAGTCTAGGTACGACGGCGCGGCAGCACTGTCCTGAATCTGCGGCAAATGTGTGCTCAATTGTGATCGTTTGTTCCCGATTGTCGTATCGGGGCCCCGGCGGCCGCCACGCCGGATAGAATTCGCCGGCCGCGCATTCATCGGCATCGAGAAGCTGAACGCGCGCAACCGAGGAGACCATGAACGACAATCCGCTCAAATACCGTGTGCTGCTGATCGAGGACGACGACCGCCTCGCGCAGCTCGTGCGCGAATATCTCGACAACTATGAATTCGCGGTGACGGTCGTACGGCGTGGCGATCTCGCGGTCGCCGCGGTGCGCGAGCATCAGCCCGCGCTCGTGATACTCGACCTGATGCTGCCGAACCTCGACGGGATGGAAGTCTGCCGGCGCATTCGCGCGTTCACCAACGTGCCCGTGCTGATCCTCACCGCGCGCGCCGACGTGTACGACCAGGTCGCGGGCCTCGAAACCGGTGCCGACGATTACGTGACCAAGCCGATCGAGCCGCGCGTGCTCGTCGCACGCGCCCGTGCGCTGCTGCGCCGCGCGCAGCCTGCCGCGTCCGAACCGGCGGCCCACACGCAGCCGCACGCCCTCGTGTTCGGCGAGCTGACGATCTCGCCGCCGAACCGCACGGTCACGTGGCGCGGGGAACTCGTCGACCTGAAGACCACCGAGTTCAACCTGTTGCTGATCCTCGCGCGAGCGGCAGGCACCGTGCTGAGCCGCGACGACATCCTGAAGCAGTTGCGCGGCATCGAATTCGACGGGCTCGACCGCTCGGTCGACTCGGGCATCTCGAAGCTGCGCCGGCGCTTCGAGGACGCTTCGTCGGAGCCGCAACGGATCAAGACGATCTGGGGCCGCGGCTACCTGTTCAGCCCTTCCGCGTGGGACGACTAAATGCTGCGCCCGTTGATCAAGCTGTACCTCATCGTGATCCTGTGCTGTGCCGCCTCGATCGTATTCATTCAATGGTCGTTCAACAGGATTTTCTACGAACGCGTGGCGCAGGCGCAGCGCAACGCGCTGACCACTTACGCGTTCGTGCTGAACGATTACCTCGAACGCCATCCGGGCGGCAAGCGCAGCCTCGCGCTGCGTGAACTCGCGCAGCACGGCAACGAGCGATTCGGTTTCGTGACGATGGCCGACGCCCGTGCGCAACTGCGCGGCGGGCCGCTGCGCGATCTGGACGCCGGCCGGATCGCGATCAGTTACGACCGCAGGAACTACTACATGCCGCTCGCGGACGGCTCGGTCCTGCATGCCCGCCCGATCGCACCGGCCGACCTCGACATCCAGATCTACGCATACGGGATGACCGCACTCGCGGCCCTGTTCGCCGTCGCGCTGTGGACCTCGTATCACTGGCGCGACCTGCGCAAGCTGCAGGCCGCCGCGCACGCGTTCGGCGCGGGCAACCTGTCGACGCGCGTGAAGCTGTCCGGGCGCTCGAACATCTACGCGCTGTCGCAGCAGTTCAACGACATGGCCGAGCGGATCGAGGCGTCGATCAAGCAGCAGCGCGAGATGATGCACGGCATCTCGCACGAGCTGAAGACGCCGCTCGCGCGCCTCGAATTCGGGCTCGCGCTGCTCGCCGAATCCGACGAAAGCGGCCGCATGCGCGAGCGCCGCGACGAACTGCGGCGCGACGTGCGCGAACTCGACGAGCTGGTGACCGAGCTGCTGACGATCGGGCGGCTCGAACAAGGCGCAAGCGAACTCGCGCCGATGGACGTCGCCGTCGATGCGCTGATCGACAGCGTGGCCGGCAACGTCGCGAACGACGTCGCCGACCGCGGCCTCACGCTCGGCGTGTCGACGACCGGCGCGCCCGCCACGCACGTGTGCGATCCGAAACTCGTCGCACGGGCGCTGCTGAACCTGATCCGCAACGGCGCACGTTATGCGTCGCGCACCGTGCTGCTGTCCGCGACGCACGACGCGTCCGGCGCGCTGGTGCTGAGCGTGGACGACGACGGTCCCGGCATCCCGGTCGCCGAACGCGCGCGCGTGTTCGAACCGTTCCAGCGGCTCGACTCGAGCCGCGACCGGCAGACGGGCGGGTTCGGGCTCGGGCTCGCGATCGTGCGCCGTGTCGCGCTCGTGCACGGCGGCGACGTGCGGCTCGAGGATTCGCCGCTCGGCGGCGCCCGCTTCGTGATTTCGTTGCCGCCGCGGGCATTGCCGGAATTCCTCGGCGACACGCCACCGCGCACGGAGCACTCTCGTATCTAAACACTCTCTCCTGGGGCCGGCCGCCACGCCGCTCGATCGCCACATGCGCGGCAACCGTCGCCTTCACACCTGTCAGTGCTCCTGATCATGCCGCTCATGGTAGTGGCACACCGCGCCCGGTCGCGCCCGCATGCCGTTCGATGAACGAGAACACTATGTTCTGTCCGCGCGCGCTACGCACCGCCGCGCGAATCGCATAAGCTGACGACACTCGCCGGCACCCGAATCCGGCGAATCGCCAGGCGCGCGCCGCGTCGAGGTCGCGCCGCACCGTCGCGCTTCGATCGTCGCGGCACCGCACCACAGCAGAATCGCATCGCGCCCGCACGACGGGGCGGCGCGATCGTGATCCCCAGCCGCCCACCACCCTGATCTGGAGAGAACCATGGCAAGCGAACCGATTCGCGATCCCGCGAACGACCACCTGCTCACCCCGCAGAACGCAGCGTTCATCGTCATCGACTACCAGCCGGTCCAGGTGAACTCGATTGCATCGATGGATCGCCAGCTGCTGATCAACAACATCGTCGGCGCATCGAAGGCCGCGGTCGCGTACGACCTGCCGATCGTCCACTCGACCGTCAACGTGAAGACCGGCCTGAACAAGCCGCCGATCCCGCAGCTGCGCGCCGCGCTCGAAGGCTATCCGACCTACGACCGCACCAGCATCAACTCGTGGGAAGACGTCGAGTTCCGCAAGGCCGTCGAGGCCACCGGCCGCAAGAAACTGATCATGACCGCGCTGTGGACCGAGGCGTGCCTGACCTTCCCCGCGCTCGACGCGCTGAAGGCCGGCTACGAAGTCTATGTGGTCGTCGATGCGGTCGGCGGCACGTCGGTCGCCGCGCACGAAGCCGCGCTGCGCCGCATCGAGCAGGCCGGCGGCCAGATGATCAGCGTCGCGCAGCTGTTCTGCGAACTGCAGCGCGACTGGGCGCGCAGCGCGACCGTCCCCGCGTTCATCAACCTGTTCATCGAAACCGGCGGCACCGCGGGCATCCAGTTCTCGTACGACAAGAACTGAGCCGCGACGGCGCATGCCGTTTCGCGCGGTTGCGACCGGCCGGATACCGGCGGTCGCAACCGCGACACCACCCTGCGTCGACGCATTCCCTCCGATCCGTTACGAATACGCACGCACATCGCAGCGTTCCAGGCCCGCGACCGGGATGCCGTCGACACGGTGGAGGTCTATCGCCTCGATCAGATCGCCTGACGCCCGCCGCCGCGCCGGCAAGCACCGGCAGCGATTCGCAGATCGCGCCGCCCCTGGCGGCGGCGCGATCGATCGTTCCATGCACGGAACTCTGAGGACCATCCGGCCCGGCTATCGACACGCGACACGTTCCACTACGCTTGGACTCATACGGATTGCCAACGGCATCGGACTCGCATCAAGCTCGCGTAACCCGCCGCGCCCCCGAACTGCCCGTTCGCGCCGCGTTGCAGCGCAGCCGCGCGAAGTCGTTCGCGCGGCCGCGACATGCCGGCGGCGCGTCGCGTTTCCCACGCGTCGCAGCCGTTTCGGCGCATGCCGCCGCGCGCCGCGCTTTCGTCACACGATTCGCGCCGCCGGCCGCCGCCGTCGCGTCGCCCGTCGATCGCCTCGGCATGCGTGGCAGCGCAGCAAACGGCCGCCCTTTACTCATGCCCGACGCCCCTCGGACAGCATCATGAAATCCCTGAACATAGACGATATCCAGGCCTTCCTGTTCGCCGTCGAGCGGCAAAGCATCACCGAATCCGCACGCCGGCTCGGCCTGTCGAAGTCCGTCGTCAGCAAGCGCATCAGCGACCTCGAGCGCACGCTCGGCGTGCAACTGCTGATGCGCTCGACCCGCAACGTAACGCCGACCGAAGACGGCATGATCTTCTATCGTGCCGCGTCGGAATCGATGCGCCGGCTCGTCGACGTCGCCGAGGAAATCGCGGAACGCTCGCACGGACTGTGCGGCGAGCTGCGCATCACGTCGCCGGTGAGTCTCACTCGCCGCCTGCTCGGGCCGGCGGTCGCGGCCTTCGCCGCCGCGCATCCGCAGCTGCGCGTCACGCTCGACACCGACGATCGCACGATGAACCTCGAAGTCGAGCGCTTCGACGTCGCGATCCGCTCCGCGCGACTGCCCGACAGCGCGCTGATCGCACGCCGCGTCGCCGCATGCGAGCGCGTCGTCGTCTGCAGTCCCGACTATCTCGCCGCTCACGGCGAACCGGACTCGATCGACGCGCTGCTCGAGCACCGCTGTCTGAACTACAGCCATACGGCGCCGTCGGCCACCTGGACGTTCACGACACCCGGCAGCCTCGGCAAGCCGCGCGCAATCAGCCCGGGCAGCGTGTTCCTGTCCAACAACGGCGAAACGCTGTGCGACGCCGCGGTGCAAGGCATCGGCATCGCGATGCTGCCGCGCTACATCGCGGACGACTGCCTGCGCGACGGCCGGCTGGTGCGCGTGCTCGCCGATGAAGCACCGCAGGACGAAGTGATCTACGCGGTCTATCCGCGCAATCCGTACGCGAGCAACAAGCTGAAGCTGTTCATCGAACACGTGCGCATCGCGCTGCTCGATCCGCCGTCGTCCGCCGGCACGGACAAGGAGCTGCACGTCGAAATGCTGTCGACGGATTCCGTCTGACGCGATGCGCGCCACCGTGTCGCCGCCGTCCCGCCGGATCCGTCCTGCCGTCACGCCATGCCGCCGACCAAGCCCGCGTTAGCCAGGCCTGTCAACGCAGTGGCGTTCGCTCGCATGCTGCTCGGCATGAGCCGCGAATACGGCCGAGCCGACGGCGCGCGCCTGATCCATGTCGCGAAGACCATCGTCGCCGTCGTGCTGGCGGTGGGCGTGTCGATGCGGCTGGAGCTGGCAGCGCCGCGCATGGCGATGGTGACGGTCGTGATCCTGATGATGCCGGCGATCCGGCTGCTGTCCGGCGGGCCGTCGCTGACCGGACACGTCGAAAGCGTCGCGCGCGGCATCAGCGATCGCGACATTCCGGCCGGCGCGACGCTGCTCGCCGACGTCAACCCGATCTTCACGTGGGTGCGGCTCGCGTAGCGCGTGCCGGTCCGGATCCGGCTGGACGGTATGCCGCGCGACGGCTTCCTCGCTGCGGGCACGACCTGCACGGTCTCGCTGCGCCCGATGCCGCACGCGATGGCGCGCGGCGCGGCGCCGGATACGCGCCCTTGATGCCGTGGTGCGGCCGCATGCACGCACGCCCGTGTTCGATATCGGGCAACACCGTGTTCTTGTTCGCGCGCCTTCCGGTGGCCCGGCATGCGCTTTTACACTGGGCGTTCGTCGGCGATGCGAGCGGTATGTACTGCGCACCCGCTCCGTCGACGCATCCCGAACCCGCCGCGTCGAGCGCGCGCGGCCTCGATCGACCCCGCGCCGGCCTCGCCGGCCGGCAGGAGACTGGCAATGGCATTCAGCATAACTCACGAACTCCGGCGCCGCGCCGGGCGGCCGACGCAGTGCCGTTCGTCACCGCGCGATGCGGATCGGCGCCACGCCGGTCGCGCCGAAAGCAATCGATCATGTTGACCGTCACGTCCGTCGGCATCGCGCCGCGCACCTCGTCACCTGGTCGCAGCCAGGTTCACGTCACGCTGCTGGAGTGGTCGCACGAATCGCTGCTGGTCCGCTGGGTCGAAAGCGGCCGCCTGCACTACGGCGAACAGAAATGGCGCCGCGCGGTCGCACGGCGCGACGGACGGTGCGCGTATTCGGGCCGCGCCATCGTGCAGGGCGAGGCCGTGTTTCGTCCGACCGGCCGGCCGCGGCCCGCGAATCACCTCGCGATGATCGCGGCCGATGCGGTGGCGTTGCTCGATGCGTGATGCGCGGAGCGCGTTGTGCGTTGTGCGTTGTGCGTTGTGCGTTGTGCGTTGTGCGTTGTGCGTTGTGCGTTGTGCGTTGTGCGTTGTGCGTTGTGCGTCGCGCGTTGTGCGTTGTGCGTTGTGCGTTATGCGTTATGCGTTATGCGTGGTGCGTGGTGCGGAGCGCGTTGCGTTGTGCGTGGTACGTGGTGTGATGCGGTGCCGTGTCGTGCAACATCGATCGCGCGGAACGGTACTTGCTGCATCGGGAATTCGCTGGCGCGAGGCGAGCCGCGCATCGCCACGAGCCAAGTCGATCTTGGCTGCAACGCATCTTTCGCACTCCGGTATCCCGTTCGCACACGCTTCACCGGATTCGTTGATCAACGGGCGACAGTGCGTCACGCGCATGCCGGCTTATCGTTCGACGCGATCGCGCGTATCGTCGACCCATGTTGTCCGATCCCGTGGACGTCATCGGCTTCGTTCGCCAACCGGCCGCTCTCGCTCATGTGAATGCGGCCGTCAAAACAGGAAATTGATCATGGAATTCGTACTGGACCACTCGCTCGACGAGGATACCGCCCGCGCGGTCGAACATGAAATCTGGCGCGTCGATCCCGACGCCAAGGTCGAGATCGATCGCGCGACGTCGCACGTGAAGGTCGAGTCGTGGCTGTTCCCCGAGGAATTCGTCGTCGCGTTCGAGGATGCGGGCTACAGCGTCAGGATCAAGACTCACTGACGCGCGCCCGGCCGGCGCCGCACGCGAGCGCGACCGTCGCGTTGCGCCGGCGACATTTTCCGCACCGGCCGGCGGCCCGCCGCTCACCCGCCGATTTTGAACCCCGGCAACTGCTGCCCGAGCCGCGCACCCATTGCCGCGCCGAGCGCCTGCAGCGCATTGAACGGCCGGATCATCACCTCGAATTCGACGATCCGCCCGTCGACGTCGAAGCGGATCATGTCGATCCCCTTCAGCCGCTTGTCGCCGAGCGTCGCACTGAATTCCAGCACGACGCTCGTGCCGTCGTCGTCGGCGAACGCGCGGTGGTATTCGAAGTTCTCGAGGATCGTGAGCACCGTGCGCAGCGCCAGCAGCAGCGCGGGCGCCGGTCCGTACGGCTTGAACGCCATCGGCGAGCGGAACACGGCGTCCGGATGGACGATCGTGTCGAGTTCGCTGAAATCCTTGCGCGCGAGCATCGCGTGCCACGTCGCGAGCGATGCCGCGACGGCGGGTTGCAGATTCGACAGGGGTTGCATGCTCAACGACTCCGGTAACGTCACACGAAAGAAACCCGCTCGAAGGCGACGCCCGCTCGGGCCGCCGCCGCATGATGCCGCGCCAGCGTTGTCACGCGTCCGGCAGGATCACGACCTTGCCCTTCACCTGCCGGCTCGCCATGCGCGCGATTGCGTCGGCCGCGCCCGCGAGCGGCACGCGCTCGGTGATCGCGGGCCGCACCTTGCCGGCCGCGAACCATTGCGCGAGCTGGCGCATGTTCGCCGCATGCTGCGCGGGGTCGCGCCGCACCGCGTCGCCCCAGAACACGCCCAGGATATCGCGCTCCTTGAGCAGCGCGAGGTTCAGCGCGATCTTCGGAATCTCGCCGGCCGCGAAGCCGACCACGAGGAACCGGCCGCGCCACGCGGTCGCGCGCAGCGCCGCCTCGCTGTACGCGCCGCCGACCGGATCGTAGACGACGTCCGCGCCGCGTCCGCCGGTCAGTTCGTCGACACGACGCCGCAGGTCCTCGGTTGCATAGTCGAGCGTGTCGTCGGCGCCGGCCGCGCGGCACAGCGCGAGTTTGTCCGCGCTCGACGCGGCCGCGATCACGCGTGCGCCCAGCGCCTTCGCGATCTCGATCGCGGCCAGCCCGACGCCGCCGGCCGCGCCCAGCACCAGCAGCGTCTCGCCCTGCTGCAGGCGCGCGCGCTGCTGCAGCGCATGCAGCGACGTGCCGTAGGCCAGCACGAGCGCCGCGCCCTGCTCGAACGTCATCCCCGGCGGCAGCGCCGCGATCTGCTGCACGTCAGCCACGCAATGCTCCGCGAAACCGCCATGACCGGTGAACGCGACCACCTCGTCGCCGGGCCGCCAGGCGCTCACGCCGTCGCCGACCGCGTCGATCACGCCGGCGAATTCCGCGCCGGGCGAGAACGGCAGCGCCGGCTTTACCTGATAGAGCCCCTGGACGATCAGCGCATCGGGGAAGTTGAGCGACGCCGCCTTCACGCGAATCCGCACCTGGCCGGCGGCCGGTTCGGGAACCGCGACGTCCTCGATGCGCAAGCGGTCGATCGGGCCGAATGCGGTACACAACAGGGCTTTCATGCTCTCCTCTCTCCTCGCGCGACGTCGTCGCGCAGCGATACGGCATCGATACGGCAGCGGGACGCGCCGCGCGATCGGCGCACAGCGCACGCGCATCGGCCCGCGCCGCGTCACCATCATTCGTGCTGCGCGGCGCTCTGAACCACGCGTCGCGCATCTCGAGCGTCGTCGTATCGGCGCTCGCCAGCAGGTCGAGCTGCGCACCCACCTTCGGCAGCTCCCGGCGAAAGAAGTAACGCGCGGCGGCACGCTTGCCGGCGTGGAAATCGCCATCGCGCCCGTGCGCGGCGAGCGTCACGTCGAGCCACGGCCACGCGACGGCCAGATGGCCGCATGCCGCGAAACCGGATGATCGGGTCAGTGACTGCCAATGCTGGCGGGCAATTTAGCACGGTCGTTCTAAACCGACAATGGCGGGTCGCCCCGATGGCGAACCGGGGCGATGGCGGCATGCGCAGGTGAAGGTGGGTCGATGCCGGCGCGCGACACGCCGGCCGCGATGCCCGACGTGCCCGCGCCCCGCTCACGCGTGCGGCGGCGGGTCCGCGTCGTCTGCCAGCGTGCCGAGCGGCACGAAGATGTAGCCCTTGCCGCGCACCGTGCGGATGTAGCGATAGTCGCCGACCGCCTGCTCGATCAGGTTACGCAGCCGGAAGATCAGCACGTCGAGCCCGCGCTCGGAGCGCCCGGCCACGGTCAGCCCCAGCAGCGCGAGGATCTCCGCGCGCGACAGGACGCGCAGCGGCTGCGCGATGAACAGTTCGAGCAGCGCGAATTCGCTCGCGCGCAGCCCGAGGTCGTCTCCCGCGCGGGTCGCGCGCCGCGTGACGAAATTCACCTCGATGTCGCCGAACGCATAGGTTTCGGCATTCCGCGGCCCGCGCGGCGACTCCGACCGGTTCGGCGCGTAGCGGCGCATCGCGCTGCGCACGCGTGCGACCAGCTCCATCGGCTCGAACGGCTCCACGACATAGTCGTCCGCGCCGATCTCGAGCGCGACGACCTTGTCGACCACCTGCGCGTCGCGGCTGATCACGATCACCGGCATGTCGTAACCGGCGCGCCGCAGTGCGCCGAGCGCCATGTAGAACGTCGTGGCCGGCCGTTCGACCCGCAACACGATCAGGGTGGGCGGTCCCGCGCTCACATGCGCGAGCAGCATCGACACATCGTCGAGCGCCGACGTATCGATCTGGCAGCCGCGCAGGAGCGCGCGGATCCTGTCGCGCATGCGCGGATCGGGCTCTACGACGAGAACTTGGGTGGCCATGGAAAATCGTCCAGCACGACGGCCCGCACGGCGCATCGCGACGTCACGCCGGCCCGCCGTCCAGCCGGAACGGCCGGGTGCGGCCCGCACGAACCCGCGCGCGCACGACGCCGGCGACTACACATGCATGCAGCAATCGAGACTCGTCAGGAAATAGCTCAGGCTCTTGCGGATCGACGTCTCGACGTCCCGCACGTCGCGCGCCGCGGGCGACTGGCCGAGCAGCGTCGCGACGATGTCGAGCGCCTCCCACGGATGCCGGTCGTCGTAGTCGGCATGCAGCTTGAGCCAGCGCATCGCGCGATGCCGCACGGCCGGATCGAACTGCCGTTCGTACGGCGATGCGCACAGCAGCGCGCTCCACTCGCCCGTCACGCCCTCGATCGCATAGTTGGTCGCGGCGATGCTCGGCGCGAGCGCGTCGGTACTGCCGCTCTTCCAGCACCAGTGGCTCAGCGAGAATCCGGCCAGCGGCGCGTCGCCGCGCAGCAGCATGTCGATCGTCACGCCCGATTCCACCGCCCAGTTGGCCCAGTGATCGACGTGGTTCTGCTCGACGCGGATATTGCGGATCAGATAGCGCCGCGCCTTCTCGTCGCCGCGCGACCGGTAGGCGGCGGTCTTCACCAGGTTCATCGCCATGTATTCCGGAAACTGGCTGACCACCGCCCAGCCGGTCACGAAGAATGCGCGCAGTTGCGACGCGCGCAGCGTCCCGCCGCTCATCGCCGCGAACACCGGATGCGCACGGACGCGCGCCTTCAGTTCATCGGTCGCGCCGACCACGTCGCGCAGCCAGGCCGGATAGCTCGCCAGGTCCATCAGGTCGCCGGTCAGTTCAAATGGAGCACTCATGCGTTCGTTCCTCGCTTGGTTCAATGGAATCCCCCTTCCTGCCAGGGCGCGGGGCGGCTGAAGTAATAGCCCTGGCAATAGTCGACGCCCAGCGCGCGAAGCATCTCGGCCGTCGCCGTATCCTCGACGTGCTCGGCGACGGTGCGGTACTGCATCACGTGCGCGATGTCGTTGATCGCGGACGCGATGCCGCGCTTGATGCTGTCGGACGTCATGGTCGACACGAGGCCGCCGTCGATCTTCAGGTAGTCGATCGGCAACTGGCGCAGATACGAAAACGACGACATGCCGGCGCCGAAGTCGTCGAGCGCGAAGCGGCAGCCGAGGTCGCGCAGCTCGCACATGAAGCGCGACGCGACCTCCAGGTTGCGCACGGCGCTCGTCTCCGTGATCTCGAAACACAGCAGCGACGGGTCGAGCCCCGACGCCGACAGTTCGGCGATCACGAACTCCACGAAGCGCTCGTCGGTGATCGACATCGCCGACAGGTTCACGTTGTATTCGACGTAGCGGCGCTGTTCGAGTCGCGCGAGGCGCCGGATCACGGTGCGCACGACCCAGCGGTCGATCATCGTCATGTGGCCGTAGCGCTCGGCGGCCGGCAGGAACACCGGCGAGATCAGCTTGCCGTCGGCGTCGGGGATGCGCAGCAGGATCTCCGCGCGCTCCCGCGCGCCGAGCGCGGGCTGGATCGGCACGATCGGTTGCGCATACAACTGGAAGGAATTCGTCTCGAGCGCCGTCTTCACGCGCCGGCTCCACTGCGTGTGATACGCCTGGCGGCTCGAATGCATGTCGCGCGAATCGGCGACATGCACGCGGTTGCGGCCGCGATCCTTCGCGACGTAGCACGCGACGTCGGCCATCTGCATCGCCTTCTCGACGCTCTCGGGCCGGCACGCGAGATCCAGCACGCCGATGCTCACGCTGAGCTTGAACGGCTCGCCTTCCCACAGGAACGTGAAGTCCTCGAGACTCGCGCGCAGGCGTTCCGCCTTGCCGCCGTCCGGCGCGCCGTCGCGGCCGGCCGGCAGCAGGATGCCGAATTCGTCGCCGCCCAGCCGGCCGAACACGTCGTCGGGGCCGAGACAGCGCGCGAATACCGCGGTCGCGTCGCGCAGCAGCGCGTCGCCGGCCGCGTGGCCGCACACGTCGTTGACTTCCTTGAAGCCGTCGAGGTCGAGCACCAGCAGCATCCCGCCGCCGCGCTGCGCCAGCGCGTCGCCCAGGCGCCGCTCGAACGCCGTGCGATTGATGAGGCCGGTCAGCGCATCGTGCGACGCCTGCCAGGTCAGCTTCTCGATCAACTGGTGTTCGCGCGTCATGTCGCGCAGGATCAGCACGTAGCCGACGCAGCGGCCCGCGGCGTTGTCCATCTTCGACAGCGACGCGCGCACCGACACCGCCGAGCCGCACACGCGGATCAGGTCGAGATCGCGGGTGAACGTGGGGTCGCTGCGGTTGCCGAGCGACGCGAGCAGCTTGATCGACATGCCCGTCGACGTGTCGATCAGGTCCAGCACGTCGTTGATCGGCTTGCCGACACACTGCCGCGACGACGTGCCGAGCAGCTGCTCGGCCGCCGGATTGACGGTCTCGATACCGCGCGTGAGGCCGATCGTGACGATCGCATCGGCGACCGAGCGCAGCGCGGCTGCCGCGAATGCCTGGCTCCGGTCCAGCTCGGTCTGCATCGACACCTGCTGGCGTTGCGCGCGGCTCGCCCACCGCACCGACAGCAGGATGATCAGCAGCGAGGCCACGATGTACGACAGGAACAGCTGGATGACGGCCGAGCGGAATTCGGCGCTCAGTTCGTCGGAAAAGCGCTTCGGCAGCGGTTCGATGTGCGCGTTGAGATCCCAGATCGCGTGGTTCAGGCTGCTCGTGCGCCGGACGTCGTCCGCATGCACCGACGCGTGCAGCGCGTTGGCGATCCTGCGCAGGTCGACCAGTTGCCGGTCCGCGTCCTCCCAGTATTGCAACGCGGCGTTCAGGCGTGCGAAGCTGCTCAGGATCGGGTAGAACCACACCACCGCCGCCGCATCGACCGGATTGATGCCCGCCTCGATCAGCGCCTGGCGCGCCACGCCGTGGTCCGGCGGCGTACTGGTCATCGCGCGGCGCGCGGCGCCGAGGAAGGTGAGGGTCCGGTCGACCGCCAGGTATTCGTCGAACAGCTTTTCGTCGCCGGTCTGCCCGTAGCGGCTCAGCAGCAGGATCTCGTCCTTCTGCGCCTTCGACCAGCTGCTTTCGCCGCCGACGTACACGCGCAACGACATGATCACGATCAGGCTGACGGCGACGAACCCGGCCAGCGCGACGACCACGACGACGATCGGCAGGATGCCGAGCGCCGGACTCCATGGCCACACGTGGAACGAGCTGCGCTGACTCTGGAGCTTCGAAATGTTTTCCATACCTGAATGACTGTTTTTCTGATTCTTGTCGATGCCGCCTGCCCGACGCGTCGCCGCACCGCCTGCGCCAGGCACCTCCCCGTTCCCTTTGCGCGCCGCGCCGCCGTGCATGCCATCGCGCCACGACGCGGTGCCGGCGACTATGTCGTCCGGACGCGGCGCGACAGTTCGGCGCCGGCATCCGTACCGGCATCGGTCGCGAGAATGCGGCGTGTTTCGTCGCGCACGACCCGATGGCAATCGCAGCCCTGCCGTTCGAGACCGGCGAGATCCGTCAGCACGATGGCGCCGCGATGCTGATGGATCAGGCCGAGCTCGTGAAGCTGCCGCGTGGCATCGGTGACGGTCTCGCGGCGCACGCCCAGCATCTGCCCCAGCATGCCGTGCGTGACCGGGATTTCGATGCTGCGTGCGCGCTCGTAGGCGATCAGCAGCCAGCGGCCCAGTTGCTGCCGCATCACGTGATGACGGCTGCAGAACATGACCTGCGACGCCTGGGACAACGCCAGCTGCATCCGCACGAAGACCTGCCGCCGGATCGCCGCCGACACGTCGCACGCGTCCGCGAAGCGGCGCGCATACAGCCGGTACGCGAACCCGCCGCGGTAGACGACGACGCGGCGCTGCATCGCGCTGCCGATGACGTCGTCGCACACGATGCCTTCGCGGCCGATTTCCGTCACGCCGAGTGTCGTCTTGCCGCCCGCCGTGTATTGCAGGGAAATGCCCGCCGTCACCGGAAAATAGACGGCCTCCAGATTCTCGCCGGCATCGCACAGCACCTGGCCGGTCTCGAGATTCGAAAGCATCAGATGAGGCGCCAATTCGGAACGGTTAATTCCGTCGAGCGCTGACAGGAAATGATTGGCACCAAGTGCATGCGGCAACTCGATGACGTTGTTGGCCTGATGTATCACGGCGCACCTCGTACGTTGTATCCCTGCCCCTCGGCCACCGGACCTTCCTGCTGTTTTCACCGCACCGGTTTAACGGTTTCTCCGCCTTTTCAGCGCGGTGACATTGAGCAAAAAGGTATCACGCAGCCCAACCGTACGCGACACTCCGCTTTTGTTACATGAAGTAATTTGACAGTTCGGCTCGCCATCCGAAGATACTTGCATTGTCAATAAAAAATTGGCGATTTAAATCCCACCCATTTAAAACGGATTGCGCGATGAATCATTGAAAACGGCGCATGAATGTCAATGCGCGGTAATGCGATTTACACTGGAAATTAAAATCATTCCCGAATCGAAAAGAATGCGGAAAGTGTGGGTTATCCCACACTTCTCCCTCGTCAGGTGTGAGCGCCGTGACGGCGTGCACGTCCGAGACGGGTGCTAGTGCGCCGATGCCGTGGCCCGGCCCGCGTCGAGCGATGCGGCCCGCAATGCGTCCACCGGATCCGGGAAGTCGCGTTGCCGCAATTGCGCGAGCTGCGCATCGCGCGCGTCGGGCGCAAGCGGCTGCGCGTCGAGCCGGTCGCGTTCGGCTGCGTAGTCGCGATAGCGTGCCCGCCACGCATCGTCGCCCTGCTGCATCCGCTCGACGCGCGCGGCGACCTCGGCGCCGAGCTGCGCACGCAGCGCATCGGGCGTCGCGCGCTGGCCGTCGAGCCGCGCGAGCGTTGCAAGCGCATCGCGTTGGCGCGCCGCGCGCTCGCGTGCGGCGCGCTCGTCCGGCGGCAACGCCTGGTCGAGTGCGGCGAGGCGTGCGCGCTTCTGCGCGTCGTCGAGCGTCGGATCGCGCGCGATCCTGATCCGGTCGAGATCGCCGCGCTGCCGCCGCAATTCCGCGTCGAAGAACGGCGCGCTCCAGTCGCCGAGCCAGCGGTGCGCGAGCGCCGCGCGCCGCTCGAGTTCGCCTGCGATGCCGTCCGGATCGAGACCGGCGCCTGCCGGCAGCGCACCCGGCAGCGTGTCGAACGCGGCGATGCACGCGCGATAGCGCGGCCACAGATCGAGCGCATCGCGGCGGGCCGGCTCGCCGATCGGCTGCGAAGCGATTTCGTGCGCGACCAGCGCATCGAGCGCCGCGGGCGTCAGGTCATGCTGCGCAAGCAAAAGGTAATCGAAGAATTCCCGCACCGCATGCACGTGCGCGAGGCGCCCGCCGGGCCCGACCGGCAGGCGCGGCGCACGCGCGCCCGCGAGCGATGCCGGCAGCGTGACATCGGACACGGCAAGCACCGGCCGCGGCACCGCCGCACCGCTCGGCGCTGCGTGGCCGGGCGGCTCGGCACCCGTGGCGGCCACGGCGGCCGTCGACGCAGGCTGACGACCGAACGCGTGCCACACGGCGGCCGCGGCGATCGCCCCGGTCGCACCGTACAACACCGCGCGGGACAACATGGTCCGGATCTCCATCACTCAGACGCCCTGTTGCTTCAGCCGGTTTGCCTGCACGCGCAGCGCGGCGACCGGGTCTTCCGCATAGGCGCCGCGAACGCCGAGCAGCTGGTTGATCGCGTCGAAGTGATTCCAGCGATAGCGCGTCGAAATCACCGTGCCGAACCGCGCACTGCAGGTCGACGTGAAACCGTCGTTCGGGCCGGCGCCGGCCAGCGCCATGACGTTGCCGG
Source organism: Burkholderia sp. BCC1988 (assembly GCF_905339895.1). NCBI lineage: Bacteria > Pseudomonadati > Pseudomonadota > Betaproteobacteria > Burkholderiales > Burkholderiaceae > Burkholderia > Burkholderia sp. BCC1988. The sequence continues at coordinate 181,825 of NZ_CAJPHA010000015.1, read as the reverse complement.
CCGTCAGGAACACGAGCGTCGAAGGATCCAGCACGTTCGCGGGATCGATGACCGGAATCACGCTGGTGTCGACCGCGCCGGTCACGATGCCGAGCAGCGACACCGGCTGATACGCGGCCCCGCTCCACGAATACAGCAGATGCACGTTGCCGCCGATCGTCTCGACCGGTGCGCCGGTGCCGCACGCGCCGGCGCCGAGCCCCGGGCTCGGGAACAGCTGGTTGAACTGCGCGGCCTGGGGCGTGCTCAGCGCGTTGAGTGCGGCGATCGCATCCTGGTTCGTGTTGTGCGTGTCGCTGGTGAGGATCCCGAACAGGTTCAGCAGCGCACCGAATATTGGCGTCGACAGGCCGGTCGGGTCGAGCTTCAGCGCGCCCAGCACGAAATCGGCGAACTGCGAGCCGCGGTGCGGCGTCGCGATCGTCGTGACCGACGCGACGAGCGCGGGCGCGACCGACGCCACGTAGCGCGACGTCAGCCCGCCCTGGCTGTGGCCGATCAGGTTCACCCTGGCTGCGCCCGTGACCGCGAGCACCTGCTTGACGTAGGCCAGCAACTGTTCGCCGCGCCCGTTCGGGCCGAGGTCGCCCTGGAAGCCGGACAAGTCGGCGACGTAGACGGTCGCACCATGCCGCTGAAGATCGGCCTGGATGCCGTACCAGTACGGCAGGACGCCGAAATAGTCGTCGGTCCCGGTCAACCCGTGCACGAGGACGATCGGATAGCGGGTCGCCGCGTAGTCGTCGACGGCCGTCTGCGCGCCGGCCTGCACCGGGCCCAGCAGGACCCACGCGAGCAGCGCGATACGGGCGATGAGCGGTGCGTACCCAAGCGATACGCGTCGCGCCGTCACGGCGTGCAGGAACGCCGCCGCGATACCCCGCACGGCCGCATCGGCGCGACGACGCGGCGCGATACGCTGGTCGATGTCGAAGTCATGCATTCGCGTGCTCCCATGCGGCATGCGCGGCCACGCGCCGCTGCCATGCGATGAACAGCGGCGCGCCGACGACTTCGAGCGCCGTGAAGCCGACGAACGGCGGCCACGGCAGCCCGAGCGCCGCGAGCGAAATCAGCCGCCCGATACCGCCGAGAAAGATCATCATCCACAGCGTCGCGAACAGCCGCCCCTGATGCTCGATGCGCGGGATCACCGAAAACGCCGCGAGCCCGAGCCCGAGCCAGACGCCCGCATGGAAACGCAGGTTGCCGTCCAGCGTCGCGTCGGCCGGCAGCGCGATGCCGAGCGACGCGTACAGCGGATCATGGATGCCCATCATGCCGAGCACTCCGGTGATCGTCGGGACCAGCGCAAGCACGGCGGTCGCCGCCTGAAGCGCGCGTTTGCTCATTCGAATTCTCCTTGCGTCATCGATAAAAAATGCCCAGCACCTGAACGCTTGTCGACTCCGGCATCGCGCCGAAGCGGCTCCACGACGGCCCACCCTGATGCAGCCATTGCAGCGCGACGTCGAAGCGGTCGAAACGCCGCCGCAACTCGAGCCAGTATTGCCGGCCGCCGCCGAGATCGGCCTGCACGAAACCCGACAGGTCGAGGCGACGCACGCCGACATTTCGCCACGCCGCCATCACGAACACGCCGTGACGGGTTTGCAGTTCCTGCGCGGCAATCGAGGTCTGCACCGCACGGCCCCATGCGGGCGGGTTCGCGCGCTGCAACGACCGCCATTGCGCCGCGTTTGCGCCGCCGCCGTTGCTCTGGAATTCGGCGGTCAGCGACAGGTCGACCGGCAGCGTCCACGTCGCGCCCACCGATGAACTGGTGCGAAACGCACGATCGTCGGCCGCGCCGGTGGCACGCGTGATCAGCGAGCGCCGGTAGCCGCCCGTCCACTCGAGGTACGCGACCACCGAGTTGCCGAGCAGCACGCTCAGATTCTGGCCGAACTGCGGCGCCTGCCCGCTTTCGCCGTAGACGATCCATTGCGGCTGGATCGCCGCAGTGAGCCGCTGGCTCGCGACGAGCATCCAGCGGTCGACGCCGTTGGTGCGCTGCAGGTCGGACGACGCGGCCGGATCGCCCGGCAGGCTGCGGCGCTCGAGCCGCGGCGACAGCAGCGCCGCGAGCGAGCCCGAGTCCCACACCTGTTGTGCACGCAGCCCGACCGCGCCGAGCCGGTTCGTGTGCCGGCTGTCCGGATCGGGCGGCACGTCGAGACTCACCGCCCCGGCCCGGAAGAAGTCGGTCGGGTTGTAACCGATCGCCGCGCCGAGCCGCTCGTTCACGCGCCCCGCGTCGACGACGAACGCGGGCGACGCGCGCCAGCTCGCATACGCTTCCTTCACGAGCGTCACGTCGCGCGACGACGTGCGCGACGTGACGAGCGGATCGAAGCGGTCGAAGCGCATCGAGAAATGCGCGGCGAACGACGGCGTCAGCCACTGGCCGTATTCGAACTCGATCGACAGTTGGTTGCGGCCGGCCTCGCCGCCGTCGCGATAGCGGCTCGCGCGCAGCGCGTCCTGCACGTTCAGCTTCCACGGCTTCGCGGTGTCGGCGGGCGTCGCGGCCGGCTGGTCGGCCAGCGCCAGCGCCGCGGCATCGGCCGCGTCGACGCCGGCCGTGCCGTCCGCCGCACCCGCTCCACCCGCCCCACCCGCATCCGCTGCACGCACGAGCGCAGGCAGCAGCACGAACGCGAGCGCCGCGATCCGGCCTCGGCGCCGCGCCGTCATTGCGCCTGGAAGCGGGACAGGTAGTCGCGCTGCAGCCATGCATCGGGAATGTCGCGCCACGCGTAGTCGGAGAAACGCATGACCGTGACCCAGTTGCTGTCGAGCCCGTCGACGATGACGGTCTCGGTCGGCCGCTCGACGCCCAGTTGCATCGTGTAGCGGCGATAGAACGCGGTCTTCAGCAGCCGGTCGCTTTCCGAATAGAAGCGCGCCTTCAGCGGCCGGTTGTTCGCCGCGTCGATCCAGATCTCGATGCGGCGGTACGTGAGCCCGTCGCCGTGGCCGGCGAGCGCAAGGCGGTACGCGCGACGGGTCTGCCGGTCGCCGTCGACGATGTCCTCGACGCCCTTCAGCGCGGCCGTATAGTCGTGCGCGAGATTGACCGTCACGACGTCGCCGTTCGCGGCCTGGCCGAGCAGCCGCTGGTCCGGCGAGATCCGCACGCTGGCCTGGTTCGCCGGATCGTAGAACCACAGGTCGTTGCCGTTCTTCAGCATCAGCTTGCCCGTGTCGCGCGCCGGCGCGACGAAGCGCACCAGCGTGCGGAACGCACCGCCGGGCGCGTCGGGCTTCGAATGGATCGACAGCGTATTGCCGTCGACCTGCTTGCCGGACCGGTACTCGACGAGCGTCGCGGTCAGCACGAAAGATTTCTCCGGCGTGCGGATCGCGTCGCTCGCGGCGAGCACCTTCTGCGGATCGGGCGCCGGCTGCGCACGCGCGACGCCGGCCAGGAACGAAAGACTCAGACAGCATGAAACGAACAGGCGACGCACGGGCGCTCTCCCGAAAGTGAAGTGAACGAAAAACGCGGCAATCGGGCGACCTCACACGTGCCGCAGCGCATCGACGATCGACAGCCGCGCCGCATGCCGCGACGGCAGCCACGCGGACAGCCCGGCCACGCACGCGAGCCCGGCGAACGTGACGGCGATGGTTCGCCACTCGCCCCACACGCGCACCGTCAGCGCGACCGCGTCGATCCGCGCGGGCGGCGTCCAGGCCAGCCCGCTGCGATTGACGATCGCGGCAATGGCGAGCGCGACCAGCACGCCGAGCGACGCGCCGGCCACGCCGAGCAGCGCGCCCTCGCAGACGAACAGCGCCTGGATGCCGCCGCGCCGCATGCCCATCGCGCGCAGCGTGCCGATCTCGACGGTGCGCTCGATGATCGCGGTGCTCATCGTGTTGCTGATCACGAACAGCACGATCGCGCTGATCAGCACGAACACGAAACCGAAGATCACCGAGAACATCCGGTTGGTCTGGTCGTAGAACGGGTTCAGCGTCGCGAAATCGACGACGTCGAGCGCCTGGCCGTCGAAGCCGTCGTGCAGCAGCTGTTCGATGCGCGCGCGCGCCGCCGGCAGGTCGGCCGTGCGCGCGAGCTGGATCTCGATCGCGGTCGCGCGCGGCGCGGCGCCGCCGTAGACGAGCCGCTGCGCCTGCGGCAGGTGCACCGCGAGATACGCGTCGTCGAGTTCCTTCACGCCCTGCTGGTCCGCCTTCACGACCGAGAAGCGGCCGACGTTCGGCGCGCCGCCCGCGCTCGCGGTCAGCACTTCGACATGGGGCGCGCCGTCGGCGGCCGGCCGCGTGCCGGCCTCGGCCTGTGCGAGCGCGAGCACGTCGGGCGGCGCGGTCGCGGCCGGGCCGTCGGCGGGCGGCTCGGCCGGGGCCGGCGGCGCATCGCGGCAATCCGGCACGCGCAGCGGGCCGCACAGGTGCAGCACGCGCGCGACGCCGAGGCCGACGATCGCCGCGTCGCCGGCGCTGCCGCGCAACGCGAATGTGCGCTGCTGCAGCGGGAACCCGTAGGCGTTCCATTGCTGCATCCGGTACTGATCGTCCGCAATCGCGCCGAAGCCCATCACGGTGCGTGACACGCCGGCCGCGAAATTGCCGGCGATCCCGCCGAACTGCAGCGTCGGCGTGACGACCTGCAGCAGCGGCGCGAGCTGCGGGTCGTGCCGCAATTGTTCGATCAGCGTCGGGTAGCCGCGAATCCCGTACGCGGCCGGGTCGCCCGTGCCGTACAGGAAATAGCCCTGCCGCTGGATCTGCAGGTGGCCGCTGCGCTGCACGAAGTCGGTCTGCAAGCCGAGCGTGATGTCGCGGCTGAAGCCGCCGAACAACAGGATCGCGCTGACGCCGACGATCATCGCGAGCAGCGTGGTGAGCGAGCGCCGGCGGTTGCGCTGCAGGTTGCGCAGCGCGAGCATCAGCGTATGGGTCATCGGTACACCTCCTGCGTCGCCGTGTCGTCGCCGGCCCGTTCGTGGCCGACGATGCGGCCGTCGAGAATCCGGATCACGGCGTCGGCCACCTTCACCACCTCCGGATCGTGCGACGACACGATGAACGACACGTCGCGCTCGCGCTGGATCGCGCGCATCAACGCGATGATCGCGTGCCCGGTCGCGCTGTCGAGGTTCGCGGTGGGTTCGTCCGCGAGGACCATCGCGGGCTCGGCCGCGAGCGCGCGCGCGATCGCGACGCGCTGGCGCTGGCCGCCCGACAGCTGGCTCGGCCGGTGCCGCGCCTTGTCGGCCAGGCCCACTGCGTCGAGCAGGTCGCGCACCCGCGCCGCGCGCCGCGCCGGTGCCCAGCCCGCCATCAGCAGCGGATACTCGACGTTCTCGTACGCGGACAGCACCGGCAGCAGGTTGAAGGTCTGGAACACGTGGCCGACATGACGCGCGCGAAAATCGGACAGCGCATCGTCCGACAGCGACGCCGTGTCGTGACCGGCGATCGTCACGCGCCCGCTGTCGGGGCGGTCGATGCAGCCGATCAGGTTCAGCAGCGTCGTCTTGCCGCTGCCCGACGGGCCGCTCAGCACGGTGAAGCGGCCCGCGTCGAGCGTCGCCGACACGTCGGCGAGCCCGGTCACGCGCACGCTGTCGAGCCGGTAGGTCTTCGACAGGTGTTCGACATGCACGAGGCTCACGACGCACCTCCCGCGCGCACCGCGTGCACCGGCGCCGCCTTCGATGCCGCCGCGCCCGCACCGCCGGGCAAGGCCGGCAACCCGCGTATCAGCCGCCGCAGCTGCAGCCGGTACGCGAAATGCTCGACCTCGATCACGTGCCGCGGCGTGCGATGGAACGCGATGCCGCCGCTCCAGTCCGAGCGGCCGCGCCGGATCAGCCGGTCGATGCGCGCGGCCTTGCGCGGCGCCGCGTCGCGCGCATGCAGGTAGCGGGCGAGCAGCTGCGCCTGGTAGTCCATCAACGGCCAGTTGCCGGTCGAGGTCTGGAACAGCCCGATGAAGAACAGGTCGCGATGCTGCGCGTCGAACAGGTTCAGGTACAGCGACGGCTGCTGCTTGCGCCATTGCAGGTGCGCCTGGTCGATGAACGGGAAGCTCGGCTGGTAGCCGGTCGCGTACACGATCACGTCGATCGCCTCCTCGCTGCCGTCGACGAACACGACGCGATCGCCCTTCAGTTCGCGCACGTCCGGCCGCGCGTCGAGGTCGCCGTGTCCGAGGTGATAGAACAGCGTCGAGTTGATGATGAAATGCGATTCGAACAGCTTGTGGTCCGGCTTGCGCAGCCCGTAGTGTTCGGGTTGCCCGGCCGTCGTCAGGCGCAGCAGCCGTTCGCCGAAAAAGCGCCGCGCCCACAGCGGCATGCGCAGCCGCAGCGGCCATTCCGCCCACTCGTCCGCCGGCATTCCGAACAGGAATTTCGGCCAGTAGTAGTACCCGCGGCGCGTGCTGTGGAAGACCGCGCGCGCACGATGCGACGCCTCGACCGCGATGTCGCAGCCGGAATTGCCGGCGCCGACCACGAGCACGCGCTTGCCGTCGAAGATCTCCGGCGTGCGGTACTGCGACGAATGCAGCTGCAGCCCGTCGAACCGCCCCGGATAATCGGGCAGTTGCGGATGCGACAGGTGGCCGTTGCAGACGATCACGCCGCGATAGGTCCGCACCTCGCCGCGATCGAGTTCCACGCGCCACTGCGTGCCGCCCTGCACCGGTGCGATCTCGAGCACCGAGCGGCCGAACTCGATCCGGTCGTACACGCCGAAGCGCCGCGCGTACGCGCGCAGATACGCGAGTGCCTGGTCGCCGCGTGCATAGGTCGGATAGTCGTCGGGAATCGGAAAATCGGTGTACTCGGAAAACCGCTTCGAGCTGATCATGTGGATCGACCGATACACCGCGCCGCTCGGGCGGCCGTAGTACCAGTTGCCGCCGACGTCGTCCTCGCGTTCGATCACGTCGAAGCCGATGCCGGCCGCGAGCAGGTTCTTCGCGGCGGTGATGCCCGCCGCGCCCGCGCCGATGATGCAGTACCGCGCGCCGTCGTTGCGCTCCGTCATGGTGAACCTCCTCTTCCCGTTCAAGTAGCCGACGCCGTCACGGCTTGCGTGTCGGTCGCGCCGGCGAGCCGTGCGTCGTACAGGTCTGCGATCGATGCGCCCGCGCGATCCGCGATCGCGAAGCGATCGTCCGGATAGCGCAGCAGCATGTCGGCGTCGCCCGCCTGCGCGGCGCCGAACACGATGCGGCCGATGCGCCATGCGTGCGGCGGCTCGCCGTCGGCGGGCCACGCGCCGAGCAGCACGCGCAGCACGTTTTCCAGGTGATTGACCGGCAGCCACAGCTGCGGACACGGCACGCGCCCTGCATCCTCCTGCACACCCTGTACACCCCACAGCGCGGCGGGGTCGGCGGCCTTCGCCTGCGCGATGCCGCCGCTCCATCGGGCCTCGGGCAACAAGTCGTCGCGCCAGCTCGCGCGTGCGGACCGCCGGGCCGGGCCGTCCTCCGTCTCGCGCGGCAGCGCGACGGTCGTGCCGCCGGGTGGATGACTGCGGTACACGAACGTCGCATCGAGCAGCACGCGGGCGGCAAGCGACGCGCAGCGCACCGTCACGTGCCAGCCGTCGTCCACCGTGCGGCCGCTCACGTCGGTGTCGAGCGCGAGATCGCCGTGGCCGTCGAGCGCGTCGGCGAGCGCGTCGAGCGCGATCGTGATGTCGACGGCTTCCTGCAGGCAGGCCCGCTCGCCGCCGGGCGGCGCGACCCAGTCGGCCACGACGCGCGCGTGCTCGAGCAGCAGCGACACCGGCACGGCCGCGCGGCCGTCGAAGCGGAAGGCATGCGTGTACGGTGCGCCGGCCGTGCGATAGCGCGTCGAGAAGCAAGCGAACGGCCGGAAGCGCCGCGGCGCGCCCGCGTGATGCCGGCGCGTCGCGAGTTCGCCGAGGTTCGGCAAGCCTTCCACCGCGTCGAACCCGCGCAGCTGGATCGGCGTCAGTGCGCGGCCGACCGCGCCCATGTACATCGGCTCGCCGCTGTTGGATGTCGCTGGATTCGCCGGATTCGCCGGATTCCCCGGATTCGCCGGATTCGCTGGACTCGCTGGACTCGCCGGATTCGCCGGGGCCGCGAGTTCCGCGAGCCAGTGGCGCACGCCTTCGTCGATTCGCATCGGCGTTACGTAGCGCCGCGTGACGGCGAGGTTCGTGATCATCCCGACACCGTCCCAGGTCGGCCACGCGATCGTCTTCACGACGCGTTCGCCGGCGTCGCGCCGCGCCCACCAGCCGAGCCGCGCCAGCGCCTCGTTCGCGGCCGCATAGTCGGTCTCGCCTGTCATTCCGCCCCAGCGGCCGGTCAGCGAGCCGACGTTGACGAAACAGTCGACGCGCGGCCGGTTGCGCACCGCCGCGTAGAGATTGAGAAAGCCGAGCACCTTCACGCGCGCGGTGCCGATGAACTCGTCGGCGCTCTTGCGCGGCAAGCGCACCGGCTGATCGATGCCCGCGTTGTGGATCACGGCGCGCAGCCGGTCGCCGAATGCGTCGCACAGCGTGCGCACGGCATCCGCGTCGGTCACGTCGCATACGCGGTAGTACACAGGCAGGCCGAGCGCAGCCACGGCGTCGAGCGACGCCTTCAGGTCGCGGCGGCGTTCGAGCTGCCGCAGCGCATCCCGGATCGCCTTCGGAGATCGCTCGGGCGTCGCCTGGCGCAGTTGCTCGAGCCCGTAGCGCTTGAAGCCCGCGTCGTCGAGCGCGAGCCACGGCTCGTCGCCGGCGGCCAACGCATCGCGCCCGGTGACGATCACCGTGCAGCGATGGCGTTTTGCCAGCGCGCACGCGGCCAGGAAACCGATGCCGCGCGCGCCGCCCGAGAACAGCACGACGTCGTCGGGCGCCCAGTCGGGCGCCGCGTCGGCCGGCAGGTCGTCGCGGGTCGCGACGAGCGTATGGCGGCGTCCGCCGCGGTGGCCGACCTCGAAGCGTCCCCAGCGGTACAGTTCGCGCGCGATCAGCTGGTCGACGCGCCCCGTTTCGTCGGGCGCGATGTCGAGCACGCGCACGTTGCAGTTCGGCAGTTCCTGCGGCAGCGTCTTCGCGAGGCCGGCCCACAGTCCGCCGAGCGGCTGCACGAGCGGGCCGTCGCCATGGCCCATCAGGCCGTCCTGCCAGGTGAGCGCCAGATAGAACAGCCGCGACGTCGATTCTTCCTGCGACCAGTCGCCGTAGCACGCCTGCAGCAGCGCGACCGTGCGGCGCAGCGGCGCTTCCCATTGATCGCGCGCGTCGAGCGAGAACCGCGCTTCGATGCCGAGATCGACGATCCCGTCGAACGGCCCCGACTGCGCGACGAACGCGCTCGCGGCGGCTGCCGGATCGACGCCGTCGGCCGGCGCGAATACGCCCGGTTTCGCACAGGCGCGCGTGAGCGTCGCCACCACGCGCTCGACCGTGCGACCGCGGCCGTTGACGATCGCGATCCGCTTGCCGCTCAGCTCGGCCGCCGGCAGGTCGGGCAACGGCTCGATCTCGACCGGCCGCCAGGTGAAGCGGTGCGTCGGCGTGGCGTCGGTGCGCTGCGGCGCGTCGTCCGCGATCGCGTCGCGCTGCAGAAAGGCCAGCACGTCTGGCGCCAGCGTAGGGCCGGCGGAATGAACGGGCGTGGGTGATGCCGCGCTCGCCGGTTGCTCGGCGCCGGGTGTCGGTGTCGGTGTCGGTGTCGGTGTCGGTGTCGGTGTCGGTGTCGGTGTCAGTGTCCGTGTCGGCGTTGGCGTTGGCGTTGGCGTTGGCGTTGGCGTTGGCGTTGGCGTTGGCGTTGGCGTTGGCGTTGGCGTTGGCGTTGGCGTTGGCGTTGGCGACAGCGATGGTGATGGCGACGGCGACGGCGACGACGTAGTCCCCAGCGCTTGCGTACCCGTAAACGGACACACCGATGTCCTGACAGCCGGCGCGCTTGCATCCCCCCCGGCCTGCCCCGCGGACACCCGCTCGCGCAAGCGCGGCTTCGCGATCAACCGGATCCCGTCGCGCGGACGCAGCGAGATCGTCGCGCCGGTGTCGAGCGAATGACCGGGCACCGCGCTCAGGTCGACATGCTGCGCCACCACCGCGATCAGCACGCGCATCTGCAGCAACGCGGTCTGATAGCCGATGCATTTGCGCATCCCGCCGCCGAAGGGAAAGTACGCGTACCTGTGGCGCTCCGGCGCATGCGATCCGAAGTTCTCCGGATCGAACGCGTCGGGGTTCGCCCACAGCGCCGGATGACGATGCGTGACGTACGGCGACATGAACACCGACGAGCCGGCCGGCATGTGATAACCGCCGATCTCGTCGTCGTCGACCAGATCGCGCGTGAAGCCCCAGATCGGCGGATACAGGCGCAGGATCTCGTCGACGGTCTGCGCGAGGTACGGCAGGCGTTCGAGATCCGCCGCATCGGGCGCGCGGCCGCCGAGCACCGCATCGAGCTCCTCGCGCAAGCGGCGCAACACCTGCGGATGCTGCGCGAGCGCATAGAGCCCCCACGCCATCCCGCTGCCGGTGGTTTCGTGGCCGGCGAGAAACACCGTCATCACCTCGTCGTGCACCTCGCGCTCGGTCAGCGGCGCGCCCGTGTCCGGGTCGCGCGCGGCGAGCAGCAGCGAGATCACGTCGCTCGTGTCGCAGCGCCCCGCACGATGCTCGGCGACGATCGCGTCCACGATCGTGTCGATCCCGCGGCGTGCGTGCGCGATCCGGCGATTGAACGGCGTCGGCATCCAGCGCGGCACGAAATCGTTCAGGTTGCCCTGCGGCATCATCGCCGCGATGCCGAAGCGCACGGCCGGCCCGACGTCGTCCGCATGCCGCGAGATGTCCGCGTTGAACAGCATCAGCCCGAGCATGCGCAGGCTCACGCGCATCATTTCCTCGACGGCGTCGAACGGCGCATGCGCCGGCCGCTTCAGCCACGCCTCGACGAGCGCGAGCGCCGCCGCGCCGACCGCAGCCGTGTGCGACTCGACCTGCCTGCGGTGAAACAGCGGCTGCACCACGCGGCGGTGACGCCGCCAGAACTCGCCGTCGGTCGTCAGCAGGCCGTCGCCGAAGAACATCTTGAAGTTGTCGTAGAAGCGGCCGCGCACGTAGTTGCGGTGGTTGTCCTGCAGCACGTGCTGCACGCCGTCCGGATGCGCGAGGGCGTGCGTGAGGAACGGGCCGAGACGGTTGCGTGCAATGTCGCCGTACTGCTGCTGCAGCTTCAGCAGCATCGTGACGGGATTGCGCTTGTACGCCGCGAGGTTGCCCATCACGACGCTGCCGCGCGGGCCGGGCGCGAGTCGCTTCATGCTCATGCGGACACCTGTTCGGAAGGCGCGCGCCCGGCCAGTTGCGCATCGATCTCGCCGCGCGCGGCGAACGCGCCGGTCACGCGATGCACGTAGCCGATCACGATGCCCGTCACGTCGCGCATCTGCATCAGGATCCTGCCGTCCGGGCGCACCGCGACGAACCGGTTGCCGCTGCTCGCCGGCCCTTCCAGCGCGAACGCGCGCGGGCTCACGCGCAGCGCGATCGACGCGTGGCGGCTCGCCAGCTCGCAGTCGTTGCCGGCTTCGTAGATATCGATGCGGCCGATCGACATCGGCGCCGCGAGCGGAATGTAGTCGCCGGCGACGTGATCGAGCGCGGCCACGCGCGCGAGCCCGTCGAGCAGGATGCTCGGCACCACGAAGCGCGAGAACACCGGGTCGCCGTCCGGCACGTTCAGCCGGAAGCGCGCCTGCTTGCCCGCGTCGCTCATGCCGGTGTCGGTCGTCGACACGAACATGCCGGTCAGCCGCACCGGCGCCGCATCGAAGTGATACGGATCGGCGACGGGCGTGAACGTCGCCATGGCCGGTTCGTGCCACACCGGCGCCGGCGCGTAGGCGTCGGCCAGGCGCACGGTGATCTCGAAGTGCGGCTTGTCGCGCACGAGCACCTGCCCGCCCGGCGCCAGCACGTCGCCGGAAATCCGCACGCGCACGTGCACCGCGTCGCCGTCGCGCGACGCGATCCACGCGTGGATGCGCTTCACGCTCGGCCGCTTCGCGTCGTACACACGCAGGAAGTGCAGGAATGCCGCGTCCGCGAAGCCGACGACCTTGAGCCCCGGCACGAGCCGCAGCGCGGCCTCGGCGGCCACTTCGGGCACGAAGGTTCCCGGCAGCGTCGGAAAACCGTTGACGACGTGATGCTGCAGGTACGCGTCGCGCTCGAGGTCGAACACGCGCTCGAACGTCACGCTGTCGTCGGTCCGCGCGCGTTCCGCGCCGAGATAGAAATCGGGATCGCGCGACGCGGCGACGGCGGCCGGCGCGCCTTCGTCGAGGTCGAAGTAACCGGGCAGGTGCGTTTCGATCGCGCGTCGCTCGGCGTCGCCGAGATGCACGGACATCGCCGCGCGCTCGCCGAGGCCGAGTTCGCGCATGAAGTGATGCTGCCCCTCCGCGGTGCGCATGCTCGTGAACAGTCCGCTCTTCTCGAGAAACGCACGCGTGACCGGGTTCGCGCCGAGCCCGACCGAGCGCCACAGCGTCCAGCCGATCGTGAATTCGTCGTGACCGAGCGCCGCGCGGTGATACGACGCCTGCGTGTTCAGGAAGTCGTTGCCCGACGCGTAGTCGGTTTCGCCCGCCTGCCCGGTCAGCCCGATGAACGAGCCGAAGTTGCACCACAGGCGCGGCTGCCGCGCGCCGAACGCGCGGCGCAGGTTCCAGTAGCCGCGTACCTTGATGTCGCGCACCGCGACGAAATCGTCCAGCGACTTCACGCGCACCGAGGCCGAACGGTTCAGTCCGGCCGCGTTGACCAGCAGGTCGACGCGCGGCTCGCGCGCGAGAATCGCGTCGATGGCCGCCTTCACGCTGTCGGGGTCGAGCACGTCGGCGCGCAGGTAGGTCACGCGGTGCGCGCCGCAGAATGCGCGCATCGCCTCGATGTTCATGCAGGCCGTGCGCGCGTCGGCACGCCGCTCGAAGGCGCGGATGATCTCGGGCAACGACCGTTGCGGATGCAGCGCCTTCTGCTGGCGGATGTAGTCCGGACGGCTCTTCGAGAACGTTTCGTCATCCATAGCGAGCAGTTCCGCGTCGATCGCGTCCAGCGCGCTGCTGCCGATCAGGTACAGCGTCGGGCGCACCTGCGCGGCGAGCGTCTTCATCAGCTCGCCGGTGATCCCGCGCGCACCGCCGACCGCGACCACGACCGAATCCTGGCCGAGCGACAGCCGCTCGTCCGCGCGCAGTTCACCCGCGTCCGCGATCACGCGCGGCGTGCGGCGCCGTCCGGCGCCCAGCGCGACGACCGGCAGCCAGTGACGGGCGCCGCTTTCCCGCTCCGCGTCGCGCAGCGCGTCCGGCAGCGCGCGCGTATCGGTCAGCACGGCAACCGGGCGCGCTTCCGGCATCTCGATCGCCAGCGCCTTCACGAGGCCCGTGAACAGGCCGGCATCCGGATGCGGCACGTCGCCCGCGAGCGCGTCGAGCAGCAATACGATCAAGCTGCCGTCGCGCTCGAGTGCCGCATGGCAGCGCTTGATCGCGAGAAACGCCAGGTCGTGCAGCGCGAGCCGCGCGGACGCAGCCGGCGCTGCGGCGCCCGGTGCGAGCGTGCCGGCGTCGAGCGACGTGAGCACGCGCACGTGGCCGATGTCGTCGGGCAGGAAATCGAGCGCCGCCGCATCGATCCGCTCGATCCAGTGCCAGCCCGGCCGGTGCGTGGCGAACGGCCGCGTCGACAGCACCACGCAGCCGGGGCCCGCATCGGCGTGTGCGGCCTGTGCGGCCAGCGCGTCCGGCATGTCGGTCACGATCACGCAGCGCGGCGCGATGAACGGCGTCGACCGGCCCGCGGGCCGCCACGGCGCGTCGCGCCATTCGATCCGGTAACGCGCGACGCCGAGCGGCTCGCCGTCGGCCGCGACGCCGGTCCGGCGCAGCGGACCGGGTATCAGGGTGCCGCGTTCAACGGGTGCGGTCGCCGCGGTTGTCGATGCGGCCGGTTCCGCGGTCGCGGCAGCCGGCGCCGTCGCATGGGCGGGCGGCACACGCAGCGCGTCGCGATGCGGCTCGTGCGGCGTGGTCCCGTGCGGGCCGGCCGGCTCGCATGCAACGTGCAGCGCGTAGCGCGCGCGCTCGCCGCCGCCGTCGCGCGTGAGCGTCGTGCCGGCATCGCGCGCGACGATTGCGCGCAGCACGTCGATCGCCGAGTCGGCCCCCGCATACGTGACCGCGCGGCCCGTCGCATCGCACGGCGCAGCCGGTTCGACAGCAGCCCTCGCGTCGCCGCCGCCCACTACCGCGAGCACCGGCAGCCCTTCGGCCTGCGCACGCCGCACCGTCGTGACGGCGAACAGCACGATGCCCTCCGCGAGCGGCAGCCCGAACGCGGGCCGCACCTCTTCCGCCGAGTTGCCGTTGATGCCGCCAACGATCGCCATGTCGAGTTCGCCGCTGCACAGGAAACGCTCGGCCGCCTCGAATGCCGCGAGCGTCGACGCGTGGCCCGCATCGACCGTCATGTTCATTCCGTGCAGGTCGTGATAGTTCGCGACGCGCGCCGGGATCACGTTCGGCATCATTCCCGGAAACGAATTCTCGGTCGTCGGCGCGACGAGTTGCTTCGTCGCCTCGCGCAAGCCGTCCAGCACGCGTTCGGTCGCCGCGCGTTGGTCCGGCCGCGTCGCGTCGAGCACCGCGGCCGCGATGTCGTCGAGATAGCAGCGGCTCGCGTAGAGCGCCGCATTGCGCGTGGGCCCCATGTGCCCCATCACGAGTCCGATCGTGTCCGCATGCGCGTGCCAGAACGTGCCGAGGCGTTCGCGCAGGTCGTGCGCGGCGTCGAGTGCCATCAGCTGGCAGCGATCGAGCGCGCGCAGCACCGCCGGCGGCATCTTCACGCGCGCGAAGCTCGGCAGCGGGTAGCCGGTTCCGAAGCTCGCGTCGGGCGCACGGCCTTCGCCGCGCAGCCACGCGGCGACCTGGGCATCGCCGTCGAGGCCCGGAAACTTCGCGGACCAGCCGACGATCGCGAGCGGCTCGCGCGCGAACCGCCCGCTCGCCTCGCCGGCAGGTAGATCCGCGCGGTATTCCGACACGATCAGGTGACCGTTCGTGCCGCCGAAGCCGAACCCGGACACCGCCGCGACGCGTGCCGATTCACGCCGGACCGGCCACGATACCGGCGCCACCGGAATCCGCAGGTTCGTGCCGGCGATGTCGAACTCAGGCGGCGGCTCGCTGAAGCGGTGCTGCGGCGGGATCACCTGATGCCGCAACCCGAGCAGCACCTGGATCACCGACACGACGCCGGCCGCCCACCCCGTATGCCCGACCAGCGACTTGTTCGACGTCACCTGCACCGGGCGGTCGCGCCGGATCGCGTCGCGCAGGCTCTGGAATTCCGCGAGATCGCCGGCCGGCGTGCCCGTTGCATGCGCAACGACCCAGTCGACGTCGGCCGGCACCGTCGCGGTGCGCGCATACGCGCGGTCGATCGCGATGCGCTGGCCGGCCGAATTCGGCGCGTAGATCGCCTTGCCCTTGCCGTCGGACGACGAGCCGAACGATTTCAGCACGCCGAGGATGCGGTCGCCGTCCGCACGCGCCCGCGCGACGCGCTTCAGGATCACGACGCCCGCGCCGTCCGCGAACAGCACGCCGTCGCAGTCGCGATCGAGCGGCCGCACCTCGCCGCTGCGCGACAGCCCGTGCAGCTTCGAGAACAGGACCGAGCCGCGCGGCGCGAGCGCGAAGGCGCCGCCGCACGCGACCACGTCCTGCTTGCCGAGCAGCAGCGCCTTGATTCCGAGATCGATCGAATACAGCGACGACGAACACGCGGTGTCGACCATCATGCATTGCGCGTCGTCCGGCAGCACGCCCTGCATCGCGTTCAGGCCGACCCGGTGCGGGAAGAACGACGCGAGATCGCCGGCGCCGCGCGCATAGCGCGCGCTCAGCACCGCATCGATCGCGGCCACGCGCCGCTCGCGCTCGACCGCGTCCACGCCCGCCTCGATCAGCACCGCGTTCAGGCGTTCGCGCGCGGCGGCCAGCACCATCCCCTCCTCGAGATGCTGGCTGCCGTCCGCCGTGTAGCCGACGAGGAACGCCACGCGATCGGCGTCACGCAGCGTCACGCCGTCGAGCGACTGGCACAGCGCGTGACGCAGCCACAGCGTCGTCAGCTCGTGCGGCGCGGTGCCCGCGTCGAGTTCGGCGCGCACCGTCGGGCACGGCTCGAACTGCTCGATGAAGACCGAGCGCGACTGATAGCTCTTGTCCTCGGCCGACGTGTCGGGCGAATAGAACGAGCGGTAATCCCAGCGATCCGGCGGCACGTTGCCGAACAGTTCGGGGCCGTCGAGCAGCGCGCGCCAGAACGCGTCGGGGTCGCTCGCGCCGGGCAACGCGAGACCCATGCCGACCACGGCGATGTCGTCGCTGTCCGGCGCGTCGTCCGGCGGCGTGGCGAGACCATCGGCCCGCTGCGCGTTCACGGAGACGGGCGGCGCCGCCGCCGGCGCCGCCTCGCCC
The DNA here is from genome assembly GCF_905339895.1 of Burkholderia sp. BCC1988. Taxonomy (NCBI): domain Bacteria; kingdom Pseudomonadati; phylum Pseudomonadota; class Betaproteobacteria; order Burkholderiales; family Burkholderiaceae; genus Burkholderia; species Burkholderia sp. BCC1988. Next base: position 165,287 of record NZ_CAJPHA010000015.1, on the reverse strand, counting down.
GCGCCCTCGGCACGCGCCGCGGCCGCCCATTCCGCGCGCGGCGACAACCCTTCGCTGCACAGCGACAGCCCGCCGTCCGCGACGACCACCTGCCCCGTGATCCAGCGCGCCGCATCCGACGCGAGAAACACGACGAGATCGGCGAGGTCCTCCGCGCGTGCGAGCCGCTTCAGCGGCGTCGCCGCGATGCTCGAGCGCTTCGTGTTCTCCGGGTCCGGAAACTGCGCGGCGACGTCGCCGTCGATCAGCGTCGACGACGCGCCGTTCACGCGAATGTCGCGCCCCGCGTATTCGACCGCGAGATAACGCGTCAGCGATTCGAGCGCTGCCTTCGCGGTGCCGACGACCAGGTAGTTCGCCGGCACGAGCGTCGCGCCCACCGACGACACGTTGACGATCGCGCCGCCGCCCGAGCGCGCCATCAGCGCCGCGGCACGACGCGCGCACCAGAACGCGCCCTTCAGGTTGGTATCGAGCGCGCGATCGAAATGCTCGGCGCCGATCTCGTCGACGCCGAGCAGCGCACCGGACGCCGCATTGTTGACGAGCACGTCGAGCCGGCCGTAGCGCCGTTCGATCTCGTCGAACATCCGGTCGACCTGCGCCTGCTGCGCGACCGACGCACGGATCACGTCGACCGTCGCGCCGAGCGCGCGCAGTTCGTCGGCCGTCTGCTTCGACGCGTCGAGCGAGTGGAAGAAATTCAGGATCACGTGCGCGCCCTGCTCGGCGAAACGCCTGCAGATCGCCTTGCCCACGTTTTTCGCGCCGCCCGTCACGAGGACGAGCTTGCCGCGCATGCTGGTATTCGACATGGATCGCCTGCCTATCGAGAACTTGTCATTACGGGCAGGGCCCCCCCTGCCGACCAACGTTTCAGCCCACGGCCGTCAGGCGGCCGCCTTCCCCTGGTTCTCGTAGACGAAATCGACGATCTGCCCCATCGCCTTGAAATCGCCGCTGCGGAAATTGGCCGGCAGCGGCGGCAGCGCGTAGCGCGCGGTGATGCGCTGGATGATCTCGGTCTGCTTGACCGAATCGATGCCGAGCTCGGCTTCGAGCTCGATCGTTTCGGAGAACACCTCGGCCGGATACTCCATCGCTTGCGCGTAGATATCGACGAGCTCCGTGAACAGCCGCTCGCGCGGCACGTGGGCGGGCTTCGCCGCCGCGAGCGGCTCGTGAGGCGCCGACGGCGCCGGCACCGCCGTCAGGGTCGGCGCGGCCACGGCCACCGCTGCCAGGCGCGGCGCCGACGCGACGAGCGGCTCGGCCTGCGGTGCCAATGCGGCGAGCGTCGGTGCCGCGACCGGCGCGGCGCCGGCCGGCGCCGTGCTCGCCGCATCGAACGCGTGACGCAGCTCGCCCTTGAGCCAGTCGACGATCTGCGGTCCGCGCGCATGCCAGAACGCGTCGAACCCGGAGCCGGCGTTGCCGATGCGAATATCGTCCTTCATGATGCTGTCCTCCTGGAAATAACGGGTGATGGTCGTGACGACGCTCGATTCCTCGGTCGCGTTCGACGGGCCGCCGAACGTCCTGACCGTGCCGGGCCCCGCGATGCGCACGACGATGCGCGCCAGCGCGTTGAGCGCGCCGCATTCGACGTAGCGCCCGATGCCGTCCGCGCACGCCGCGCGAATCGCATCGGCGAACCGCACCGGCAGCACGAAATGCGACGCGAGCCGCGCGCCCGGATCGTCGGCGCCGCTGTAGCGGCGGCCGAGGATCGGCGAATACACCGGAATCGCGAGCGGGCCGTGCCGATACGCGGCGAGCCGCGCGGCGAACTGTTCGCGCGCGCCGGCCAGATCCGGGTGATGAAATCCATACGGAGACCTGAGCTTCCGTGCGGTCACGCCGCGTGCCACGCATGCCGCGACGAAGCGCTCCAGCGCGTCGCGCGGGCCGGACACGACGGTCTGCGACGGATGGTTCTCGACCGCGACGCACACGTTGCGCACCGCGTGCGTGACGGCGCTCGCGCCGATCAGCTCGCGCGTCGCGTCGGCACCCGCGGCGATCGCGGCCATCATCCCGTCGGCCGGCGCCGCCGCCTGCAACGACGCTATCCGGTCGCAGACGATCCGCGCGCCCTGCTCGATCGAATACATGCCGCCGCACACCAGCGCCGCGATCTCGCCGAAGCTGTGTCCGATCAGCACGTCGGGCGTCACGCCGCGCTCGCGCAGCACGCCGAACATCCCGACCGACGCGCCGTAAATCCCGAGCTGCAGCAGATCGGGCGCTTCGTGCAGCCAGACGTCGAGCCCGGCATCGTCACGCCACAGCGCGCCCGTCAGCGGGCGGCCGAGGCGCTCGCTCGCGACCGCGTCGAGCAGGTCGAGCGTCAGCCGCACGCTCGAGTGTTCGCGGCCCAGCTGCCGCAGCGCGCCCGCATAGAACGCGCCCTGTCCCGGGAACAGGAACGCGCAGCCGCGCGCTTGCGCGCCGCTCGCGTCCGGCCCGGCGCCGTTCAGCCCGCGTCGTTCCATAATCCCAACCTCCCAAGGCTCTCCGCCAGTTTCAGTCTCGCGATCCGCCACTTCGACACCGCGAGCACGCGCTGCCGGCGCGCATCCGCGAGCGCCGACTGCGCGTTCAGCAATTCCGTGAACGTGCCGACGCCGGCCTTGTAGCGGCCACGTGCGATGTCGAGCGAATGCAGCGCGGTATCGAGCAGATGCCGCGAGTTGTCCAGGTTCGTCGTATCGGTCTGCAGGCTCTGGTAGCTCTTCCATACGTCGAGCGACACCTTCAGTTCGGTATTGCGCACGTCGGCTTCCTGTGCGTCCGCTTGCGCCTTCGCTTGCGCGACCCGGTAGCCCGACGCGAACCCTTCGAACAGCGGAATCGAGACCTGGATGCCGATCGAGTTGCTGTGACTGCTCTGCAGCTGAAGAAACGACGCCTGCTGCTGGTAAGACGGGTTGTTGCGCGCGACGCTGCCCGTCAGCGAGATCGTCGGCAACGACTGCGCGCGCACTGCCCGCACCTCGTCGCGCGCCGCTTCGAGCTTTTCGCGCGCGGCGATCAGCTTCGGATGATGGCGCTTGGCTTCGGCGATCAGGTCGGCGACACCGCGCGTGAAGTCGTCGCGATCGGGCGACGGTTCCGCGTCGGCGATGCGCAGCGGCGTATCGGCGTCGGCGCCCAGCGTCGTCGCGAGCGTGCCGATCGCGCTCTGCAGGTCGCCCTCCGCGCTCACGCGATCGAGCAGCGCCTTGCGGTAGGTGGTCTGCGCCTGCAATGCGTCGCCGAGCGTGCCCGCGCCGCCGTCGTGCCGCGCGCTCGCCTCGGCGAGGCTCTCCTGCGCCGCGTGCTCGACCGCCCGCGCGGCGGCGAGCGCCGCCTGCGCGTCGCGCAGCGCGTAGAACGCCTGCGCCGCGTCGTAGAAAACGCTCTGCAGCGCATCGTCGTGCGCCGCGTTGGCCGCGCGCAGCAGCGCGCGCGCACGGTCGAGCGTCGCGCCGCGCTTGCCGAAATCGAACAGCACCCAGCTCAGGTTGAGCATGCCGTAGCGGCTGGTGCTGCGCTGGTCCTGCGAGTAGCCGCCGCTGTAGTTCGTCGTCAGGTTGTCGCGCTCGATACCCGCCGTCGCATTGAGCGTCGGCCAGTACGCGGCCTTCGACACGCCGACCTCGGCCGCCGCCGCGCGCGCATCCGACCATGTCCGGCTCAGTTGCGGATGCGAGCAGATCGCCAGCAGGATCGCGTCCTCGAGCGCGAGCGGCCGCGCGTCGACAGGCTGTGCGCCGCACGCGGTGGCCGACGCCATCGCCCCGGCCGGCGTGGCCGCGACGTCATTGCGCGTGCCGTACACGTCGAGCAGCTGCGCGCGTGCCGGCGGCGCGGACCCCGCGAGCGCGACGACAGCCAGCACGGTAGCGAGGGGACGCTTCATCGCTCAGCGCCCCGCGACCGGTTCCGCCGCGCCGGCGTCATGCGTCGCCGGCTGCGGCGCGACGGGTGCAGCGGCGGACGTCCTTGCCGCCATCGCCGCGCGCATCGCGGCGGTCGACTGGTCGAGCACGACCTTGCCGCCCTGCAGCATGATGACGCGCTGCGCGGACGCGATCGTCTCCGGCCGGTGCGCGACGATCAGCCGCGTCATCGCGAGCTGCGTGACGGCCGCGTTGACCTGCATCTCGCGCTGGATGTCGAGATGGCTCGTCGCTTCGTCGAGCACCAGAATGCCCGGCCGCTTGTACAGTGCACGCGCGAGCAGCACGCGCTGCTTCTGCCCGCCGGACAGCACCGTGCCCATGTCGCCGACCAGCGTGTTGTAGCCCATCGGCATCGCGGCGATGTCATCGTGCACGGCTGCGACGCGCGCGCATTCGGCGACCCAGCGCGGGTCCGCGTCCGGGTCGAAGAAACTGATGTTGTCCGCGATCGAGCCCGCGAACAGCACGTCGTCCTGCAGCACCGTGCCGACCAGCGCGCGCAGCCGCTCGATGCCGAGCCGGCCGACGTCGAGCCCGCCGATCCGCACCGTGCCGCCCGTCGGTTCGTGGATGCCGAGCAGCACGCCGATCAGCGTCGTCTTGCCGCAACCCGACGGCCCGACGATCGCGACCGACTCGCCCGCCGCGATCGTCGCGCTCACGCCGTCCAGCACGAGCGGCTCGCCTTCCGCGTAGCGGAACGACAAAGCGTCGATCTCGATGCTCGCGTCGAGCGCGTCGGCCTCGCCCGGCACGTTGCGCAGGCTAGCGTCCGGCTCGCTTGCCGCGAACACGATGTCGGCCAGCCGTTCGCCCTGGAGCTGCAGCATCCTGACTTCGAAGTACTTGTCGATCAGGCTGCCGACCCGGCTGTCGAACTGGTTCTTGTACGCGTTGAACGCCATCAGCACGCCGACCGTGAACTGGCCGTCCATCACCATGCGCGCGCCGAGCCAGATGATCAGCACGTTCTCGATGCCGAACAGCAGGCCGTTGAGCTGCTGGTAGAAGATCTGCAGCTTCTGCACGTGCAGGCTCGCATTGACCTGCTCGACCAGCAGCGTGATCCAGCTCGCGCGGCGCTCCGTCTGGCGGTTGAACAGCTTGATCGTCTTCACGCCGCGCACCGTTTCGAGGAAATGGCTCTGCTGCTTGGCCGCGTGCACGATCTGGTCCTCGGTCGCACGCCGCAGCGGGCCGTACCACAGCCACCGGATGAGCGCGTACAGCGCCATCGTCGCCAGCGCGACCAGGCCGAGCACGCGGCTGTACACGAACATCATCGCGAGCGTCACGATCGTCATCAGCCCGTCGATCACCGCGCCGAGAAACGACGTGGTCAGCGTCTGCTGGATCGTGTCGATCGAACCGAAGCGCGACACGACGTCGCCGAGATGGCGCCGCTCGTAGTAGCGCACCGGCAGGCTCAGCAGGTGCGTGAACACGTTCGCGCGCCACTGGATGTTCAGCGTGACGCCGACGTACATCAGCGCCCACGCGCGAATCGTGCCGGTCGCCTGCTGCATCAGCAGCAACAGGCCGAAACCGAGCGCCAGCACCGTCAGCAGGTCGCGATCGGCGCTGACGATCACCTCGTCGATCACCCACTGCAGGAAGAACGGCTGCACCAGCATGAAGACTTCGAGCGCGATCGCGAGTGCGAGGATCTGCGCGAGCGAGCGCGAAAGCCCCGACACCGGGCCGAGCAGCTCGCGCAGCTTCACCGCCGGCCGTGCCGCGCGCGGCGCGAACCCGGCGGCCGGCCACAGTTCGAGCGCGACGCCGGTGAAGGCGCGCGACACTTCGGCGAGCGGCACCTTGCGGATGCCGTGCGACGGGTCATGAATCGTCGCGGTCTTGCCGCTCACTTCCTTCAGCACCACGAAGTGGTTGAAATTCCAGTGCAGCAGGCACGGCAGGCGAAGCTGGCCGAGCTGCGCCAGGTCGAGCTTCACCGCGCGCGTGCCGAGCGCGAGGCGCTGCGCGACCTCGATCACGCGCCCGAGCCCCGCGCCCTTCAGCGAGACGGGGAATTGCCCGCGCAGCGTCGCGAGATCCACGTGATGGCCGTGATAGCCGGCCACCATCGCGAGACACGCGAGCCCGCATTCCGCGGCCTCCGTCTGCAGGATCATCGGCAGCTGGCGGCCGAGGCCGAACGAGAGTCGATCGAGTAGTGCCATGCGCGACCTCGTCAGAGTTTGCCGGTCAGGCTGTAAAGCGGCTCCAGCACCCATTCGTACAGGCGCCTGCGCTCCTGCAGGATGTCTGCCTGCAGCGTCATGCCCGCCTGCAACGGTTGCTGCGCGCCATACGCGGTGACATGCTGCGCATCGAGCGCGACGACCACGCGATAGAAGGTCGCATCGCGCCCCTCGCCCGGCGTCGCCGCCGGGCCGCCGTCGTTCGCGAGTTCGGCCGCCGACAGCGCCGTGCGCGCGATCGACACGACCTCGGCGCGATACTGGCCGAATTTCTGGTACGGAAATGCCTGGTAGCGGACCAGCACCGGCTCGCCGACCCGCACGAAGCCGATCGCCGTGCTCGGCACGAACAGGTGCGCCTGCCAGCGCGCGCCGCCCGGCACCACGCTCGCGAGCGGCCGGGACGTATCGACCGACTGGCCGACGTCGGCGATCGCCGCCGTCACGACGCCCGCTTCCGGTGCGGTGACGACGATCCGGCGCTTCGCCTCGCTTTCGATCAGGTTCTGGTCGACGTCGATCACGTTGCGGTCGATCTGCGCGAGCTGGTTCTGCTGCTTGAGGTCGAGGCCGGCCAGCTGGTTGTTCGCTTCCGTCAGCGACTGCGCCGTCGACGCACGCTCGCGCAGCAGCCCGTTCAGCTTCGACTGCTGGTCGAGCAGGTCGGCTTCGCGCTGCTGCGCCTGATCCTTCGAGATGTAGTCCTGGGCCAGCAGGCCGCGATAGCGTTTCGCGCCGTCAGCCGCGATCGACGTGCGCAACCGCTGCGCCGCGAGCTGATCGTCGATCTGCGCAAGCTCGCCGCCCAGGCTCGCGATCTTCGCGCGCACCGTTGCGCGTTCGTCCTGCTGCAGGCTGCGCGTCTTGTCCATTTCCGTGAGCAGCGACGCCTTGCGTTGCCGCGCCTGCGCGATCAGCGCGGCCTGCGTCGCGCCTTGCGCCGCGCTCTGCAGGTCGGTGGACACCGTATAGAGCGTCTGCCCGCGTGCGACGTGCTGCCCTTCCTTCACGTCGCGCGCGACGACGATCCCCGGCTGCAGCGCATAGACCTTCACCAGCCCCGCATCCGGCATCACGACGCCGCTGACCGTCGTGCGACGCGTGTAGGTGCCGAACGTGAAGAACAGCAGCACGCACGCGGCCATCGCGACCGCGGCGGCCGCCAGCAGCGTCAGCGACACGGGGCGCACCAGCACGATCTCGCCCAGCGCGCCGGCGCGCTGCGCCTGTTGTGCTTCGTGCCGGAAGAGAGAAGTCGGGTTCGTCAAGATACGGGATGACTGACTGTCAATTGGGTTCGACGGGATGCGTTCCGGTTGCCCGGGAAGATCGCCGCGGCACCCCGCTCCGGTGCCGCGGCGGTCCGCGATTCACGCGATGGCGGCGCAGCGCGCGCCATCGCACGGAAATCGCGTTCGGCTTACGCGTGCTGACCGCCCAGCAGGCCGAGCAGTGCGTTGCCCGTGCCCACGACAGCCGTCGTCAGCGCTTCGCCGACGTTGTAGAGCGTCTGGCCGTACAGCTCGACCACGTTGCCCAGCGTGTCGAAAATCGAGCCGCCGCCGTAGTAGCCGCCGGAAACTTGTGCGATTTCCTGCTGATTCAGTTCTTGCATTGCGTTTCTCCAGATTGAGAATGCTAGATAACCCATCTAGCGGGGCATCGAACCACGCCGCGAATCGCGACGCAGATCAATACGTTAAATATGTTAAATTTATGAACGAAACGACTCCATCGCCCATTTATATTTCACCGATCATTCCAGCCAGATGGCGTGCGACGTCCCATCGGATCGAATATCGCGATGAATTCTTTCGCAACGCCCTCACGATCGATCAGCATTCGACAAACCGGCTGTTTGTCGATATGCAATTAATCCTCGCGCCGCCCGGCATCCGGTTCGACGACTTCAATCTGCAGACGAGCAGACACCCGTGCGTGGACCTCACGGCACCATGCACGTCGCGGAACAAAAGAATGAAAACGCGAATGAATACTTGCCCGATAATCAGCAAAAAATCAGATACGCACCGATTACCAGCCGCCCAATCGACCCTCAAGAAATGATTGAGCCGCGTCAGGTTTTGCTCAATGAATTTCTTACAAAAAATGAATTCACGGGCCAATGATCCGACACTTTCCGGCCCCTCTTTGTACGATACCGCACCATCGGGCAAACCCGATGTCAGAGGGCTATTGATTCTATTTTCAGGTGGAATTCGGGGCGTAAATGTCGAGATTGAATTCCCGCAGTTGATGCCGGAAAGCGATTGTCGTGGCGGCCGATCGGCCCGATGGAATCCGTCGAATTGATATGCAAACAGAGTGCATGAACAGGTCGCACGCAACGGCGAGCGCGCGAGCGGATATACGCACCGGGCCTTGCAGACGGCCCGGCGCGCAGCGCCGCGTCACCCCGCTTTCGGCTTCGCGAGCTGGTCCGCGACGGGCAGGCTGCGGATGCGCGTGCCCGTCGCCGCGAAGATCGCGTTGGTCAGCGCCGGTGCGACCGGCGGCAGCCCCGGCTCGCCGACGCCGCCGAGCGGCGTCGCATAGTCGTCCGGTGTCCGCGGCATCGATCATGCAGGGATCGGTGTGGCGTCCGCGGATGCGGAACGTGTATGGCCGTCAGTATCCGTGGCCGACGCCGTGTCGCGGAAGGGCCATTCCGCGAAAACACTTTGGAATCCGGGAGGACATTCGCATTTTCTGCAGAATGTGCAACGCACCGGGAGCGCAGGTGTATCCCGTGACGCGACAGGAGAAACGGCAGATCTTCGCGAACGCCGTGCTCGTGGTCTGCTTCAGCAGGTACTTGCGCTGCGACGACAGCGGCGTCTCGCCGAACCAGCACGGGGCCGCCGATTCGATCCTGCCGATGTAGCCGCGAAAGTCGTCGTCCGAGCAGCCATCCTGGCGTGCGGCCCACGGCGCCAGGAAGCGCAGCGCATCATGCGCGTCGCGCCGGTCCCGTCATCACTGCTCGACATGCATTGCAACGTTCGACGGTCTCGACAGGACGATACCGTGTGCCGTCAGTTCGAGGATGCGCGCGCGGGTCGCGGCGACCAGTTCCGCGTCGTGGGTCGACATCAGCACGACCGACGTCGGCGCCGCGGCCGCAATCATCCGGCACAGCTGCGCATGTGCGGCGGCATCGAGTGCATTGCTCGGTTCGTCGAGCAGTATCAAGGCCGGAGGGCCCATGAACGCACCGACCAGAAATACCTTGCGGCGCGTTCCCTGCGACAGCGCGCCAAGCGGTTCGTCGGCGTATCGCGTCAACCCAAGGCGGTCGGCCGTCACCAGACCCTGCTCGAGATTCGTCCCCCGCGCATCGGCAATCAGCCGCCATACCGACGATGGTGTCACGAAATCGTAGAACTCCTCACTGTCCGGCATGTAGCCAGTACAGGCCTTGGCCTTGTCCGCTGCACGGTCGATCGCGTGACCGCCCACTTCGACGACGCCCTCGTCGGGCCGGACCACGCCTGCCAGCAATTTCAGCAACGTCGATTTGCCGCTGCCGTTCTTGCCCCTCAGTGCATAGACGCCTGCCTGCAGTTCCAATTGGACGTCGCTGAAGATCGTCCGTCCGGCGTATCGCTTGCCCAGCCCCGCTACTCTCAGGATGCTCATGTCGTTTTCCATCTATTTCAACATGCCGTAGCAAGCGATCGCACAACCCGCCGTCAGAAACGTATCGACGATGCGAGACGCCCGCGCGCCCCACCAGCGACACGCCGCCAATGCAACGGCGAGGCCGGCGTAGCATGCAAAGACGATGGCGTAGCGACGGCCTTCGTCGGTTGCAATTGCGAACGGAACGCAAATCGCCAGCACATAGGCACTCGACAGCCCCACGATGCTCATCGCCGCCGCCCGATTGAAGCGGGCAATCGCGCGAGGCAAGCTGCCCAGCCAACTGGTCAGCCGGCCTGATTCGTCGCGCATCCACCCATGCAGGATCGCGATCTGGTACAGCGCGAACGGCAGCACCACGTTCACGATGCCCCAATGTCGCGACAGATAGTCGGGCATCGAGACGATCCATCCGCAGATCATCGCCAGCACGGCCAGCATCAAGCCGCCCAGCCGCAGTGAATGACCGTAGACGTTCACCATCACCGCACGAACGAGTTCGAACGGATTCCCACCGCGGAGCAACGTCGCTCCGTGCTGTTCGCGCTCGACGAACGCGTCAAGCCGCGCGCGCCACAGTGCGACAACGCCGCACGCCAGGGCAAGTGCCGCGCAGGCGGTGCCTGCGACGCCGAAGCGAAGGACGATCCATAACAATGCGTTGGCCGCGAACACCGCCGTCAACGCCGCGCGCGACCGCGCAAGCAGCGCGAGCGGCGCGCCCGTCCAGGCGAGCGCAAGCGTCGCGACGACCAGCGCAAAGGTTGCGCCGGTCACCGTGTCGCGCGCGCCCAGCACGTGTCGCGCAATCGCGGCAGCGAGCATGATCCAGAACGGCCACAGAGCAGCGCCCGTCACGATGAGATCGGCCGCACGATGCGCGCGGATCCCGCCTGGCAAACTCGCGCTCCAGCGGCGCGCGGCGCCACCGAACACCGTATCGCCCTGCACGGCCACGGACGCGGCAGCCAGCATCGACAAGGTCGCCAGCACCGATGCCACGCCGAGTCCGGTTGCGTGTTCGGCCAGCAACACTTTCATCGGCATGCCGAGCAGGTCGAGTTGCGCATTCAACGGCAGCCCGAACACGAAGATGCCGACGATGATCGCCAGCGTCTTCGCATGACGCGCGACAGCCTGTGCGACCATACGCGAATAGGCCTTCATGCGCCAACCTATCAGCGTCCTCGATGCCCGCACGTTCGCGGCCGGCAAGCCGGCCTGCCTCGCGGCGTTCACGCGGCTCCCTCGCCTGCCATCGCCTGACGCACGCTCAGCGGACGCATGTCGGTCCAGGCGCTTCGAATGTGGTCGAGACATGGTTCCCGGGTGCCGCCGAATTCGGCCTTTTTCCAGCCGGACGGAATCTCCGTAGAAGTCGGCCAGATCGAATACTGCCCCTCCTGATTCGTCACGGCCTCATGGCGCTGGCTTTCGATTTCCTTCATGCTGCGTTTCTCTTTGTTCTCTCGGAAAACTGTTCTCGTTTTTGAACAAAGATTATTTCACGCCTGAATGGCAACTGTACGGCCCGGGTGTGCATCGGGCTCGCTTTCTCCGCTCTTTTCGAGATCGGACAACCCTAACCTCAGGTTCAGGCATTTCCATAATGCGCGCGCACATTTGCCACGCGATGTCATATGGCGCTCGATAATGGCCCGCATTTTCTTTATCTTGAAAAATTGCATGCCTACGGACATGCAGCACCACCATGCTGCCCGTTATTCTCGCCTTCAGGCGAAAGTAAGAACTCGATGAGTCAACGCCGCCGACGGATGCCGCAATGCTCGACAAAGTTGCAGCGATGGTCACTAACGCCAAGGACCAAGTAGCGGCTCTTTCCATGCAACTTTGGTGGAATGACATCATCCTCGGCGGACTTGTACTTCGGCACCGGTGAGAAACTGCCTCGTCAAGCGGCTAACCGCTAACGCGTTCGGGCGGGCTTTCCGTCGGCCCACGCAGCGGGCACGCGCCCGGTACGAAGCGACAAGCCGTTTTTTGAACACGGACTGAACATCATGGAAGTTGCCAGTATCACCGGGCACAAGACGCTTGCCATGCTGCGGCGGTATATGCACCTGCGAGCCGACGACTTCGCTCTGAGGCTAGACTGACAGACTCCGAGCAAGGGGCGGGACGGGGATACGTTTCCCGTCACCGCCCGAAGCCTCAATTGGCGCAACCGCGATCTATCAATCAAGAGGGATCGCAAGTCGAATGGCTATTTGCTCGCCGTCGTTGACGAATCGAGGATTCCGGTATTGATGACCTTGTCCACGAAATTCTCCATCGCATTCGCGATTGCCTTCTGTCCGGCGTCCGCCAACGCGTCTGCACCTACGCCGCAAGACCCATCTTGACTCGAATGTCCCTGTCCGCGAAACGTCGTCGCAATCAGTTCCTTACCCGCCTTATCAGATACGCGGGCGCGAATTGCTATGTCTACGTTCGCATCTGCTGTCGGGACGAAGAAGCCGGGGGTAAAACGGACGCGCGGATCGAACTCAGCGAGGTCGAACTTGAAAACCAGTCCGTCACCCAATGTGGGAATTGCACCGCCGTTCCTGACCGCGTGAGGAAAGGCCGCTTCAACCGTCTTCGACAAGGAATTTTCGAGGGTCTCTCCGATATACATGGGGTATCGGTGAGCGCCGCACTGGAACCCCGGCTTCACCTCCTTCCCGGCAGTCGCTAGGTTGTCACTGAACACCACATACGCCTTGTCCTGCTTGACCTTGGTGCTCATTACTTCAGCAGCCCCTGATTGGGACGACACTTGCACGTTATAAGCGCAACCCGAACACAGACTAACCACTGCAAGAGCGGTTAGTGATTTGATCCATCGCATAGCATTCCCCGTAACTCATTCATTTTGTAAGCCATCCCGCTAAAGGAGATAGCTCGAATAGGTTAACGGCAGCAGTAGCTTCAATCTATAGGTGTCGCCGAACATCGGCCCCCTGCAGCGCGCCTCACAATTTCAAATCAACACAATAACGACATCTCGGGGAAGCATGAGGACAATGACATTGGCGTGTGTAGCCATTGGACTATTGACTGAGTGCGGGAAATCCGACCAGCGGACCACGGGAACACCAGTGTCCAATACGAATGCGCCGACAGTCGTCGCGCTTTCGTTCACCATCGAAGGTGCATCGTTGATGCGATATGTTTCAGAACAACCTCAAGTTCGCCAAGGTACAGGTCGGCGTGAATGGCGGAGCGGCGGTGCAATGGTCCGCAACCTCGATTGCGATAGCCGAGAAGGTCGCGACGTTCGGCGCGGATTCGGTCGAAGTGTCGGTGCGTCGCAATGAGGTGCTCCAATCGCACGGCGGCAGATTCCGGGAAGTCGCACACGCGTACTACAGCCAGAATCCCAACCATTCAGAGGTCAGCCTACCAAGCATCCACGCCTCGATCTTGTCGTGCGACCGGCTCGGCATTTCAGCTTACGACGCCGTCAAAAATGCTTGTCAGAGTGAGCCGCCGGTCTCACATGGATTGGTTGCGATCGTGGTTGACTACAAACACCTACATGCTGCCCACACGAGCGCGCCGACAGAGGATGAGAAATTTGAAAATAAATATCAGCTAACGCACTGATTCCATTGGCCCGCCCTACACGACTCGAACGTGTGACCTACGGCTTAGAAGGCCGAAAAAGTGGACATTTATTGACGTTGACGAACGTTGCCAAAAATCCCTCAAACCTAATCCGGATAAGGATTTCATCAAAAAATCACCTCGCCTGCCCGTTGACACGAGTTGACCAAAATTGCCAGAATCGGGTTCCGGATGGGTTCCGGAATCTGCCCTAAGTGAGGGAGGCGACAATGGCAAAGGTCAATTTCACGGCGGGCAAGATAGCGGCACACACCTGCCCCGATGGCAAATCCGAAGCCTTCCTGTGGGACAGCGGCGCGCCCGGTCTTGGCCTCCGCGCAAACGCAGGCGGCACAAAACGGTACGTGCTCCAAGCGAAGTTGCGCGGCTCGCTTGTGCGCATCTCGATTGGAGACCCATCCGCGTGGAGCATCGAGAAAGCACGCGTTGAAGCACGCCGCCTGAAGACGCTTCTCGACAGTGGCGTAGATCCGCGTGAACAGGCGGCAGAACAGGCCGCCGCCTACAAAGCGCGAAAAGCCGAAGCCAAGCGACAAGATGTAACCATGCGCGAAGCGTGGGCGGCTTATCTTGACGCAAACCGGTCGCGATGGAGCGACCGCCATCTATTCGACCATGAGAATCTGGCCCACGCTGGCGGCGAGCCGCGAAAGCGCGGAAAAGGCGTGACGGTTGCCGGGCCGCTCGCCGCGCTCATGGAGTTGAAGCTGTCGCACCTGACCGCTGAGGCCATCGCGTCATGGCTCGAAACCGAGGCGCAGACGCGCCCGACGAACGCGGAGCAAAGCTACCGCAAGCTGCGTGCCTTCATCCGTTGGTGCGGCGACAAGCCGGAATATTCCGGGCTGATTGCATCGAACGCATACGCCGCTCGCGCCGTGCGCGCCGCCGTGCCGCGCACCAAGGCGAAAGATGACTGCCTGCAACGGGAGCAGCTATCAGCTTGGTTCGACGCCGTCCGCACGCTAGGCAACCCGGTCATCGCGACATATCTGCAAGCGCTGCTCATTACGGGTTCACGCCGAGAGGAAATGGCCGCGCTCAAATGGGTCGACGTGGATTTCCAGTGGCGCAGCCTGTCCATCGCCGACAAGGTCGAAGGTTCGCGCGTCATCCCTCTCACGCCGTACCTCGCGAGCATCCTACGGGAACTCAAACGCTTGAACGACACGCCGCCGAACGTCCGTCAAATGCGTGACCTGACCGCCAAAGGCGAATCATGGTCGCCCTCCCCGTGGGTTTTCGCGAGCAAAAAATCGGCGGACGGAAAAATCGCCGAGCCGCGCATCGCGCATAACCAAGCACTCGCGGTAGCCGGCCTTCCTCATCTGAGCCTGCACGGCCTTCGGCGTTCATTCGGGACGCTGGCCGAGTGGGTCGAGGTTCCGGTCGGTGTCATCGCCCAAATTCAAGGTCACAAGCCGTCCGCCATCGCGGAAAAGCACTACCGTCGCCGCCCGCTCGACCTGCTCCGCAAGTGGCACGACAAAATCGAAGCGTGGTTGTTAGAACAGGCCGCCGTCGAATTCGACGCGAGCGCCGCGCAACCGGGCTTGCATGCCCTGAAGTAAGAGCCATTAGAATCAGGCTTGACGGCGGGAACGATGTTGACGCACCGGACCCGCCTAACCACGAACGGCCTTCAGGGAGGCGCGCAGCATGGCTACGTTCGATTTTACAAGCGACACGCGTACGCTCGATAAGGTATTGCGCTGGAATACGCTCGACGATGCCGCGTCGTTGCTTTCGGCTCTGACGGGCGAAGCATGGACGCCGCGCCGCATCCTGAGCGACGTACTAGACGGGTATCGCGTTCCGCAAGGCAAGACCCAGCCGCCGACCTGCCTGCGATGCGCGCCGCCGCGCAGTACCAAGTTCGCCCGGTACAAATGGGATACCGAGAACGGGACGCCGAGTAATCCGTTCGTGTATGTGTGTGCCGCGCCGTATCAAACCGTGGCCCTCTATCCGGCTCAGGTGGACGAGCTGCTGAAAACGGGCGAAGCCGCTATTTCGATAGCGGAACGCCCCGAAGACGATTACGGACGGCCGGGCGAATATGTGTTCATCGAACCGCCAGAGGAAGCGCTAACAGTCGCTTTGCCATCGATCGGCATGAGCGCGGCCGGCCTGCAAGAGTTCGCCGCGCGCGTCATGGCTGAGTGCCCCAAAGTGACGAGCGCTACGCCGCCGCCCGACTCCCGCGTCAAAGTGGAGGATGCAGCACCCGCCGCCGTCGAAAATCGGTCCGTGACAAAGCACTCCATCAAAGCGCGCCGCAACGTGCTGGACTGGTTGATCGACCGGGCGGTAGCGAGCGTCGGAAGCGAAGATACTCAGGCCGTGTTTCTGGTGCTCAAAGAGGCTGCGTTGGCTGCCGAGACGCCGTTCACCGGCGAAGTAAAGGGCGGGAAACTGTTCTACACGACCCTTGATGATGAACTCGACTACCTGAACTCGGAAAGGTTGCGTCACCGGCTCAAGCCCCGTAAGCGGGCGGCAACGGGCGGAAACGGGCAATAGCGGGCGGTTGCGGGCGCATCTATCGGTCAACTCGGAAACCTGCAAAAAAATCTGTATCGCCTTAACTCAAGCCGAACGGCAAGGTGATACAGATGACGATGCAGCAATTTTCTGCGACTCAAGCCCGCCGCCCGATGACTACCGAGGAGTTGGCGGAACTCCTCTCGCTTCGCCCGCAGTCCATCCGCAAGCGCTATTGCCAAACGGGTGCGTACTTCACGCTCCGCCCCGTCAAGCTGCCGAACGGTCGCCTCATGTGGCCCGCCGATGCCCTCGAAAAGCTGGCGGAGGGCATCTAAGATGAGCAAAAAAAATCGCCCGACCAATAACAATCAGTCGAGCGCGAACCAACGCCGCAAGTTTACCGGAACGAAAAATCACCGTCACCTGCGCGCGCTGACCGTGCTGCAACGCCGCCCGATGTCGCGTGAAGAACTCGACCATTTCGCCGGCTGCTCGAACTCCCCCGCTCTCATCGCAAGCCTGCGCGCGAAGGGCCTCGTGCTGCCGTGCGAGCGCGTCCAGTACATCGACCGCGACGGCCGCGAAGTGCGGCGAGGCGTGTATCGCCTCACGACCACCGACCGCCGCAAGGTCGCTCGCTGGCTCAAAGCGCGGGAGGTCGCATGAGCGCGATTGCATGGAGCCACTACGCGACCGGCAACTACCGCGTGAGTTGCCCCGTTTGCGGACGCGGCGAACGCGATAAGACGCTCGGGTTGACCATCGCCGCAAGCGGCGCGGGCGTCGCGCACTGTTTCCGATGCGACATCACGGAAACGTACCGCCCCGAACGCCGCGTGTGCGGCTCTGCGCATAGCATGGCGCGCATTCCGGCCGTTACGCCGTTCGCGAAGCATTGCGTCCTGTCTAACTACGGGTTCGACCTTTGGAACGCGTGTCGCGCCATTTCCGGCGACGCGCTGGCCTATCTCGACGCTCGGCACTGCCGCATCCCGCCCGCCGATGGCGATTTGCGCTGGCATCCCTCGCTGAAGCATCCGACCGGCTATGTCGGCCCGGCGCTTGTCGGACTCGTGACGCACGCGGTAACGCGCGAATTCATGACCTTGCACAAAACTTGGATTCGGACCGATGGCCGCAAGGCTGACGTTGACCCGCCGCGTCTGCTGCTCGGCGGGCATCGCAAGGCGGGCGGCGTCATTCGCTTGTGGCCCGACGAGGCCGTAACGAGCGGGCTCGGCGTCGCGGAAGGCATTGAATCGGCGCTTTCGCTCGCATGGGGTTATGCGCCGGTTTGGGCGCTCATCGACGCCGGCAATCTCACGGCGTTCCCGCACCTGTCCGGCGTCGAAAGCCTCGTTATCGGCGCGGACAATGACCCGGCCGGAGTAACAGCCGGGCATGCGTGTGCAGAGCGGTGGGCGCTCGCTGATCGAGAGGTTACGCTTGTGGAGGTCGGTCATGACGGGGCGTGATTTGAACGATGTGGCGGCCAAAGGCGGCGCGGATGCTGTACGCGTTGCTGTTGCGAACGGCAGGCACGTCCCGAAGCAATCCGAGCGTGAGGCGATTTCGGTGGGCGATGAATTGCCCCTCAACGTTGCCTTTGCGGATGAATTGCCGGTCGATTACGAACCGCCCGACGAATTGATCGAAGGTGTGCTCACGGCAGACGGCGGGAGTGTGTTATACGGCGATACCAACTGCGGCAAGACGTTCTTTTGCATCGACGTGGCTGCGGCCGTTGCGCGCGGCGTGCCTTGGATGGGACGCCAAACGGAACAGGGCCTCGTCGTGTTCCTGGCGGTCGAATCTCCCGCATCGGTTTGCGCCCGGCTTCAGGCGTACCAAAAATATTACGGCCTGCGCGTCCCTAACTTCGCCATCATCCAAAGCCCGGTGAACCTGTTCGAAAGCGACTTCGATGCATCGGCAATCATCGCGACCGTGAAACGCTTGGAGGCTGAACGAGGAATGAAAGTTCGCCTGATTGTGGGCGACACCCTCGCTCGCCTGAGTGCCGGTGCGAACGAGAACGCAGGGCAAGATATGGGCCTCGTCATCAAGCGCTTCGACCGCATCCGTACGGAGTGCGAAGCCCATTTCATGCTGATTCACCACAGCGGCAAAAACGCCGCCGCCGGCGCGCGCGGATGGTCCGGTGTGCGCGCGGCCGTCGATACCGAAATTGAGGTAACGGACGGTGCAGGCGGCCGTTGTGCCGAAATTACAAAACAGCGCGACTTGCCGACCAAGGGTGAGCGTATCGGCTTTCGACTCGACGTTGTAGGGCTCGGCACGACGAAATGGGGGAAGCTCGCGACGAGTTGCGTCGTGGTTCCGGCCAATGCACCCGAGAAGCCCAAAAGCGAGAAGCGTTACGGGGCTGTTGAGGGGGCAGTCTTGGAATTCCTCGCTTCGCATAAGGTTGGGATCAAAAAAAGCAACGTGGTTAAACACCTCGCTGGCCGATACAAAAGCGGTCCGGTTTATCGCGCGATGCAAACCTTGGTTGAGGTGAATGCCATTCACGAGGCAGCCGGGATTGTCTGCATCGCGAATGCGGCCAAGTAAGGGCAGTACGCGAAGGTACGTTTAGGTACGCGTACCTGTCGGGTACCTAACCCGATAGGTACGTTTAGGTACACCCCCCTTAAGGGGGGTACCACGCGTACCTAGCTGTGCCGAGCGCGGTTGATAAAAACAGGAGGCGCAAAATGATTGATGGTTTGGTTAGCGGGAAGCTGCACGGCAAGCCGGCAGAGCGCATGGGCGCGAGCGGTCGCTCGTTCGTGACGGCGAAGGTACGCGCTGCCGTTAGCGACAGCGAAGCGCTGTTCGTGAACGTGATTGCGTTCTCGGACGGCGCGAAGGCGGGTCTGTTGGCGCTCGATGACGGCGATTCGGTCGCGCTGGCCGGCACGCTGACGCCGAAGGTTTGGACCGACCGAAACGGCGACGCTAAACCGGCGCTCGACATGGTCGCGCACGCGGTGCTGACCGCTTACCACGTGAAGCGCAAGCGGGTCGCTATGCGAGGTTCGAACGACGGCAACGAACGCGGGAGCGGACGGCCGGCTATGGATGGGTCCGGACAAGCAACGGCCTTCTACGGCGGCGACACGTCGGATATGCAGGACGATTTTTAGGCGCGGGGGAACCCGCATTGTGAAGGTGTTTTACTTCAGTAAATAGGAGTACAAAATCATGATGAAACGCTCCCTTTCCGAGCGCATGGAAATCCTCGACGCGCTCGTCGCCGATACCGGCCTCGCCGACGAACTCACGGCGAAGCAACGGGCGAAGCTCGATGCGCGTCGCGCCGAACTGGCGCGCGAACTGAAGGCGGTGCCGAATCCCGAACGCGAGCTTTCCGCCTCGGCGAAGGAAGCGACGCGGACGGAATCCGATTTCATCAAGGCCGAAATGGCTTACCGCGATGCCGAACGCGCGATGGTGGACGCGCGTACCCGGCACGTTGTTATGTCGCAGATGCACGAGGGGAAGCGGCAGCGCATCTTGACTGAACTCGAACGCACCGCGCCGCCGGAAGTCGGCGAGGCGCTCGACGAATTGTCGAGCGCCGATGATTTGTTGCGCGCCGCAGTTCGGACCGACGTATTCACGGAGAAAAACTGGCTGGGCGCTCGCGTCGGCAACGTTACGACGAACATGCCCCAAATCAAGGCGGCTCGCGCGAAAATCGCCGAGGCACAACGCGACGTTCGCGCGCTTGTTCATGACGGGTCAATTCCACGCGACGAACTGGTATCGCGTGCGCGGATGCTCGTAGATGCGGCGCTGGAACCGCTGTTCAGCTTCGTGCCGCGTCAGAAGTGGGAAACTCGCCGTTCGCGGCCGCACGGCGACCTGTTGAGCGAAGTCGCGGGTTATCAAAGCTAAGCGTGCGTTCGGCGGCGTGCATCGGCGGTGCGTGCCGTTGCTGCACGCCGCCTGCCGTTCTTCTATGGTCGAACCGGATAGTTGTGGCAGGATATATCACCTCAAAATGCGGCACCCCACTATGAAGAAAACGAAGCCAATTTCATATGAGCATGTATTGGAATTTAAGCGTTGCACTAGAGATGGCGACGAGCATGGTGGAATCATTGACCCACTAATCGAAAATTTTTGGCACAAGGCACCCGAAGCGCTGCGCCAGCGCGAATATGAGCATAACGGATGTACCATCAGGGTTGGCAGCGCTTGGCGAACCGAATTCGCAGCTTTAATGAGGCTTGGCGTCCTGCATCGACAGGAGGCCTTCCGCCGAATAATAGCGTGCACCAAAGGGTTTCCCGCCCATTAAAAATACCAGCGAAAGTCACGGTTTCTGGTGAAAACGATACCTCGTCATATCAATGGTACCCATCTTTTTTCGCCGAAACATTTGTCCATGAGGTATTTCTTGTTGCCAACCTAGCGGTACCGGGGTCGGCCAATTTCTATAGCCTGTCGATTTCAAGACATGAAGATCGATCGCCAATCGAAGTAAGACTTTCTCAATACGCATTCGAATGTGCATGGGTAGATTCATTAGACGGAAATTGGCCGAATGTGCAGGCTTTGCCAAGAGAGGATGTATGCGAGTGGTTCAAGGCGCTGGACATCGGCTATAAACAACGAGCCGGCACGGGAATCGAAAAGGCGTTGTATGTGCTATTGCACATGGCCAACGGCGAGACGCGGATCGACTCAGTTGCATGGATATTCCATGGACTTGAAGCTTTGGTCTCGACAAGAGTCGGCGAGAGTGTGTCCGGAATGGTTCGACGTCTAGGGGTGGTGCTCGACTTGGACACGCGAACGCAGAAAATACTGAATCAACGGCTGCGAAAACTTTACGATTTGCGTAGTTCGTTTGTGCATGGAGGGTATGCAGTTCCACACCCAATTAATAGTGAAGTAATCGATCGTAGTTTGGACGATCACATGCGCGACTTTTACGAGCTTATTCAGTTCGGCGCCGCCTTGCTCATAACGACAATTCAGGCTTTGATTAAGAAGAGGATCATCAAATTGGGGTTTGATGAATTGATCGTGACGACGACGATTTAGTGAGCCGCGTAGCCGGATCGCGTGCTTGGATCATGCGACGCTCTGGGGTGCATTACGCGACAACAGCGTGTCGCGATTCAACTCGATTGTAGGCAATCAGAGCGGCCGGTATGACGGGTCTGCGAGGCATCCGATCATACCCCAGGGGGCATTCAATCCCGGCCGCCGCCGTGCCGGTGATCGTTGCGCAACGCGAATTTTTGCAACGCCAGCGCCAAAACCATTTTTCGGGAGCGAATCATGCCGCAGAAATCGAACGCCGCGAAGGCACTTTCGGGTACGTTGCGTGCCGACCGGCTTAAGGGCATCGCGGCCGATCAATTGACCGTCGCGCCGCCACCGCCTGACGGCATGTCATCGCGTGCGGCTGCGGAATGGGTCCGCGTCGCGCCGCTCGTCGTGAGCTTAGGTCTATTGAGCGCGTCCGACCTACGCGCGCTCGAACTGCTTGCCGAAACTTTGGCAACGGAGGCGCAGTTGCGCGAGACGCTGGACCGTGAAGGGTTGACGATTGCGACCGGGACGGGCGGAAGCAAGGCACATCCGGCGCTGCGCGCGTTGAGCGATGCGCGCGCCCAAGCGGCCCGGCTACTGGATGCGTTCGGCCTGAGTCCGCGCGGACGGCAAGCTATCGACGCGCCGCCGCCATTGCCCGCTGAAAATCCCTATGCCGCGTTCGTGAAGTCGGTTCGACCGCAACGTTGAGCGAACTAGGTTCCGGATTGGTTCCGGCCATCCGCAGAAGCAAAAAGCCCGGCCATAAAAATCGGGCTAGCGCATTGATTTCACTGGCCCGCCCTACACGATTCGAACGTGTGACCTACGGCTTAGAAGGCCGTTGCTCTATCCAACTGAGCTAAGGGCGGTCGAGGGGAAAAGACACGGCGACAAGACAAAACCCGGACCGCATTCCACGCGAAAGGCTTCGAGCGCCACCACCACACCCCAAAACTCGAAACCCCGAAACGAAACGGGCCCGGCATGAAGCCGA
This sequence comes from Burkholderia sp. BCC1988, assembly GCF_905339895.1. Classification (NCBI taxonomy): domain Bacteria; kingdom Pseudomonadati; phylum Pseudomonadota; class Betaproteobacteria; order Burkholderiales; family Burkholderiaceae; genus Burkholderia; species Burkholderia sp. BCC1988. The sequence goes on along the minus strand of NZ_CAJPHA010000015.1, from coordinate 143,328 downwards.
GCCCGAAATTATACCCGATCATCGCGTCACATCACGCGCGACGCGCGACCGGCGGCACCGCAACCCTCAAACCGGCTGCGGATGCAGCATGAACCAGCCGAGACAGAACACCCCGGCAATCACGCAATACACGCCGAACGAAGCCAGCCGCCCGCGCCCTTCGAAATAGCGCATCAGGAACCGTACGCTCAGATAAGCCGCGATCGCCGTCAGCACGCCGCCGAGCAGCGCATCGGCGAGCTGGTCGCGCGCATGGAACAGCTTCGGCAGTTCGAGCACGCCTGCGGCAAAAATGATCGGCGTGCCGAGCAGGAACGAAAACTCCGCCGCCTTCTCCGCCGTCAGCCCGGCCACGTTGCCGGCGATCATCGTCAGCCCGCTGCGCGAGAAACCCGGGATCAGCGCGCCGATCTGCGCCAGGCCCACGAAGAACGCCTGCTTGAACGTCATCTTCTCCGGCGGTTGATGCGCACGGCTGCGCTGGATCCGGTCGCCGATCCACAGCAGCACGCCGTTGACGATCAGCGCGATCGCGACGATCCGCAGGTCGTGGAACACGCGCTCGATGCGCTTCTCGAGCAGCAGGCCGACGATCCCGGTCGGGATCGTGCCGATGATCAGCGCCCACATCAGGTGCCCGTCGTCGTTCTTGCGGCCGCCGAGCTGCGCGAAGAAGCCGCTGATCAGCGCGATCCAGCGTGCACGGAAATACCACAGCAGCGCGAGCGCGGTGCCGAGGTGCAGCGCGACGAGGAACGGCAGCAACTGCGGCGCATGCTTGTCGATGTGCATGCCGAACAGCGCGGGCACGAGCAGCGTGTGGCCGAGACTGCTGACGGGGAAGAGTTCGGTAACGCCCTGCAGGACGCTCAGGAATACCAGAAACCAGAGACTCACGCGTCGGTCCTTTTGGTGGTGATCAGTCGGGAAGAGGAGCGGACGACGCATCGCGCGTCCGAAAAAAACGCGCCCCGATTATGCCCAGCCAAGATTACTGCGCCAAGGCATTTGGCAGCTTATTGCGGCAATGCACACAAACGCTTGCAATTTGTAAGCGCGCAGAAAGCAAAAAGCCCGCCATTTGCATGGCGGGCCTTGCGATTCCGGCAGGAATTGCCGTCAGCGGCCGAGCTGATAGAAAAACAATACCGTGCTGCCGGTGAACATGCCGAACAGTGCGATTCCCATTGCCATTGCCAGATCCATGGCCCCCTCCACGAAGTGTCATGACCCGGCAACATCACCGGTTTAGAGGCATTATCCAGACCGTCGGCAGGTTGAAAAACTCGCAATTTCCCCGAGAAGGGTTTTCCCCGACCGCCTCGCAACCCGATAATGGAGCGCGCCATCGCGCACCCCGCCCACCCGTTCATACCGATTCGCCATGCCGATCTTCCAGCAGCACGACATTCATGAACTCCACGCCGGCCCGTCGCTCGTTCGGGTCGCCCCGCAATTCGGCGGCCGCCTGCTGTCGTGGCACGTCGACGGCGAGCCGGTCATCTTCTGGCCGGAAACGGCCGACTGGAGCAACCTCGCGCGCGTGCGCGGCGGCAATCCGCTGCTGTTTCCGTTCCTCGGCCGCCATCGCGTCGACGGCGAACTGGGCCGCTGGCGCGATGCCGCCGGCGTGGTCCGCGACCTGCCGATGCACGGCTTCGCGCGCGACCTGCCGTTCGCGGCACACCCGTCGGCCGACGGCGCCGCGCTGTCGATGACGCTCGACGCGAACGACGCGCTGCGCGACAGCTATCCGTTCGATTTCCGGTTCGAGACGACCTACCGGCTCGCCGATGCGCACACGCTCGACGTCGCGCTCACCACGACCAACCGCGGCGACACGCCGCTGCCCTACTACGCGGGCCATCATTTCTATTTCGCGCTGCCGCACGGCGAGCGCGCGGCAACCACGCTCGAGCTGCCGCCGACGCGCCGCTGCATGCAGCGCGCCGACGGCTCGATCAGCCCGCTCGAGCCCGGCGCAGCGTCGTACAGCCTCGGCGATCCGGACATCCTCGACCGCTTCCACTGTCTCGACGGCGCGCCGTCCACGCCGGTACGCATCGTGATGCCGGGCCGCCGCCGCACGATCGAGATCGCGCTCGACGTACCGGGCTCGATCCCGTGGTACGCGGTCACGACCTGGACGGAAAAACCGGAATCGGACTTCTACTGCGTCGAGCCTTGGCTCGGCCTGCCGGACGCGATCCACAACGGCCTCGGGCTGCGCATGCTCGCGCCGGGCGCGACGGAAACGGCCACGCTGCGGATTCGCGTGCTGCCGCTCGCCGGCTGACATCGGCCGCGCCGAACCGGTGCGTGCCAGCCGCGCCCGCGGCCCGAAACTGCGGTGCGCGGGTCGAACCCGTTAAAATCGGACGTTTTGTATCGCCTGCCGCGTCGCGCGCGGCAGGGTTTTGCGAGGTTCAATGATCGGAACAACAACGAAGCGGCTCGTCGCGGCCGCCTGCGCCGCGCTGCTCGTCGCGTGCGGCTCCGCTCCCGTCGGCCCGGGTTACTACCGCGTCGAGCGCGGCGACACGCTCTACAAGATCGCACGCGAGAATCGCACGTCGACGGCCAACATCGTGCGCTGGAACCAGATCACGAACCCCGACGCGATCGAGGTCGGCCAGGTGCTGCGGGTCGCGCCGCCGCCCGGCACGACGACCGCGTCGACCACCGGCACCGGCAGCGCGGGCCGCAGCCGCCCCGCGCCTTCCGCGCCGGTCGAATCGGCGGTCAAGCCGGCCAGCAGCATCGCGCTGATCTGGCCGGCCGCCGGCAACGTGGTGCGCAGCTTCGACGGCTCGAAATCCAAGGGCATCGATATCGCGAACGCTGCGGGCACGCCGGTGCTGGCCGCCGCGCCGGGCACCGTCGTCTATGCGGGCAACGGATTGCGCGGCTACGGCAACCTGATCATCCTCAAGCACAACGCCGATTACCTGACGGCCTACGCGCACAACCGTGCGCTGCTCGTGAAGGAAGGCCAGCCGGTCACGCAGGGGCAGACGATCGCGGAGATGGGCAACAGCGACAGCGATCGCACCGCGCTGCACTTCGAGCTGCGCTACGGTGGCCGCTCGATCGATCCGGCACGCTACCTGCCGGCGCGCTGAGCGCGCCAGCGTCGACGGCAGGCGACGGACGACACGCGATGCCGGCACGCATCGCATGTCGTCGCGAGGGAGAACGGGAAGGTTGTGTCAGCGCTTGCGCAGACGGCCGGTGAACCGGCCGGACAGCGGATCGACGCGGCTGGCGAACGCCACCAGCGCCCCGATTCCGAAGAGGCTGAACCCCGCAGCTATCAGAAGCAAATCCATGGTCATATCACTGTTTTGTCGTGATCTTATGCGTCATGACGGAATCGTGCACTGAGCCGCACCGGTTGCACGAGTCCGCACATTCCCTATCTATCAGACGCCATTGTGGTTTCGGTCGCGTGAAATGCCGATGTAATCCATCGACCGATGCCGACGATCGACGCCAAGGAGACTCGCATGCTGCCCGCCGCCGACCGCTACGACGACCTGCTCGCCCGCTTCCGGTGGGACGTTCCGGCCCGTTACAACATCGGCGTGGACGTCTGCGACAAGTGGGCCGACGGCAGCGGACGGCTCGCGCTGATCCACGAAACGGCGCAAGGCGACGTGTCGCGCCTCACGTTCGACGACCTGAAGAATGCTTCTAACCGTTTCGCGAACAGCCTCGCGCGGGCGGGTTTGCAACGCGGCGACCGGATCGCGATCTTCCTCGCACAGGGTCCGGAAACAGCGATCGCGCATCTCGCCGCGTACAAGCTCGGCGCGATCGCGGTGCCGCTGTTCACGCTGTTCGGCGCCGACGCACTCGAATACCGGCTCGCGAACAGCGAAGCCGCCGCGCTCGTCACCGACGCAGCCGGTTACGCGAAGATCGCGTCGCTGCGCGCGCAACTGCCGATGCTGCGCACGTGCTACTGCATCGGCGACGATGCACCCGACGCCCCCGGCGTGCTGCGCTTCGACGCCGCGCTCGCCGCCGAATCGCCGGACTTCGTGCCGGCGGACACCGCGGCCGACGATCCGGCGGTGATCATCTACACGTCCGGGACGACCGGCAAGCCGAAAGGCGCGCTCCATGCGCATCGCGTGCTGCTGGGCCATCTGCCGGGCGTCGAGATGTCGCAGCAATGCTTCCCGCGCGACGCACGCCTGTTCTGGACGCCCGCCGACTGGGCCTGGATCGGCGGGCTGCTCGACGTGCTGCTGCCGTCATGGCATCACGGCGTGCCCGTGCTCGCGCGCCGCTTCGAGAAGTTCGACGGCGAAGCCGCGTTCGCGCTGATGGCGCGGCACGGCGTGACCCACGCGTTCCTGCCGCCCACCGCGCTGAAGCTGATGCGCGCGGTGCCGGCGCCGCGCGAGCGCCACGCGCTGGCGCTGAAATCGGTCGCGAGCGGTGGAGAATCGCTCGGCGCCGGGCTGACGGCCTGGGGGCGCGACGCGCTCGGCGTGACGATCAACGAGTTCTACGGACAGACCGAGTGCAACATGGTGCTGTCGTCGTGCGCGGCGCTGTTCGATGCGCAGCCCGGTGCGATCGGCAAGGCCGTGCCCGGCCACGTGGTCGCGATCGTCGACGAGCACGGCACGCCGCTGCCGCCCGGCGTCGAGGGGCGCATCGCGGTGCGCCGCCCCGACCCGGTGATGTTTATCGAATACTGGCGCAATCCCGCCGCCACGCGCGACAAGTTCGCGGGCGACTACCTGCTCACCGGCGACACCGGCACGATCGACGCCGACGGCTTCGTGCGCTTCGTCGGCCGCGACGACGACGTGATCACGAGCGCCGGCTACCGGATCGGCCCAGGGCCGATCGAGGACTGCCTGCTCACGCATCCGGCGGTACGGATGGCGGCCGTCGTCGGCGTGCCCGATCCGACGCGCACCGAGATCGTCAAGGCGTTCGTCGTGCTGAACCCCGGCCACGTCGGCGACGACGCGCTCGTCCAGGCGCTGCAGGCGCACGTGCGCACGCGCCTGGCCGCGCACGAGTACCCGCGCGCGATCGCGTTCGTCGACGGCCTGCCGATGACGGCGACCGGCAAGATCGTGCGGCGCGCGTTGCGCGACACTTGAAACGGTCGTGGCCGTACCGGGCGGCCGGCCGCGCGCCCGGATGGTTTATAGTGGCGCCACGCAGTCTTTCCAGCACACAACCGATGTCCTCCCACCAACACGAATCCGCCGCGGGCGCGTCGCACAGCCCGCTTTACGCCAAACTCCTGGGCGAAACCGCCAAGATCGACTGGTGCGATCTCGAACGCTTCTTCGCACAGGGCAAGCTGCTGTCGGTCGCACGCGATCTCGATCTCGTGAGCGTCGCGGAAGCGATCGCCGGCGACGACGCGCAACAGGTCACGCGCTGGCTGTCGTCCGGCCTCGTCGCACGCATGCCGGCGGAAACCGCCGCCGACTTCGCGGCGCGCAATCCGGAGCTGTGGGCGGTCGTCGTGTCGCCGTGGGTCTGCGTGCAGGAACGCGCCTGACGCGTTCGCCATGTCCGAATCCGCATTACCGCACGGGGCCGGCACCGGGTCGGCCGCCGTCTCGCACCGGCGCGTCCTCGCGCTCGCCTTCCCGATCGTCCTCGCAAACCTGACCCAGCCGATCCTCGGCGCGGTCGACACGGCCGTCGCCGGCCACCTCGACGGCGCCCAGTATCTCGGCGGCGTCGCACTCGGCGGGCTGTTCTTCAATTTCGTGTTCTGGGGCTTCGGCTTCCTGCGCATGGGCACGACCGGCCTCGTCGCGCAGGCGCACGGCGCCGGCGACGCCGCCGGCATCCGGCTGAACGTGCTGCGCGCGCTGATCGTCGCGTTCGCGCTCGGCACCGCCGTGCTCGCGCTGCAGGTGCCGCTGCTGTCGTTCGCGCTGACCGCGCTGGGCGGCAGCGAGGCCGTGCGCACGACGGCGCTGGCCTATGGCCACGCACGGATCTGGAGCGCGCCGTTCGCGCTCGCCAACTACGTCGTGCTCGGCTACCTGCTCGGCGTGCAACGCGTACGGCTCGCGCTCGTCGCGCAGGTCTTCATCAATGCGGTGAATATCGGGGCCGTGCTGCTCTACGTGTACGGCTTCGGCTGGGGCATCGCCGGAATCGGTGCGGCGACCGCGACCGCCGACGCATGCGGCTTCGCGCTCGGCGCCTGGATGCTGTGGCGGCTGCGGCCGCGCGGCCTCGCGCCGCTGGCCGCGCGGGCGCTCGCGGACCGTGCGGCACTCAAGCGGCTGATCGCGCTCAATCGCGACATCTTCCTGCGCACGCTGTGCCTGCTCTGCGCGTTCGGCTGGTTCGCGCATCTCGGCGCCAGACAGGGCGACGCGACGCTCGCGGCCAACGCACTGCTGCTGAATTTCCAGACCTTCATGGCCTACGGACTCGACGGTTTCGCGCATGCGGCCGAGGCGCTCGTCGGCGCCGCCGCCGGCGCGCGCGACCGCGCCGCCTTCCGGCAGGCCGTGCGCGTCACGCTGCTGTGGTCCGCGCTCGGCGCGCTGCTGTTCGCGCTCGTCTACTGGGTCGCGGGCGGCTGGATCGTCGCGCGGCTGACCGACCAGGCCGAGATCCGCGCGGTCGCGCTGCGCTACCTGCCCTGGGCGGCGGTCTCGCCGATCGTGTCCGTGTGGGGATTCCTGCTCGACGGCGTGTTCATCGGCGCAACGCAGACGCAATCGCTGATGCGTGCGATGGTCGCGTCGTTCGCGATCTTCATCGCCGCGACGCTGGCGGCCGTCGGCCCGTTCGGCAATCACGGGCTGTGGTTCGCGCTGCTGCTGTTCATGGTCGCGCGCGGCGCGACGCTCGCGCGCTACCTGCCGGCGCTGACGCGGCGGATCGGCGCCGACGCGGCCGCGGCCGGCACCTGACGACCGCGAAGGCCTGCCGCTATCGTCACTGCACGGCTGCGGGTGCCGACGACGCCGGCTCGCCGAGCATCGACGGCGGCGTCATGTCGGTCGGCACACCGTGGTAATCGGCCGGATCTTGCGGCGGGTGGCCACGACGGGCCTGGCGGGGATCGCTGGCACAGCCGGCAAGAATGGACGCGGCCAGCACGGCCAGCATGAAACGGGTCATCGGGAAGGCTCCGTAAGACGGCGCGCCCATCGCGCGCCAGGACCGCGCCGAGTCTAGCGGAATTCCGGGTTAGGGATCGTCCCGCGCGTGTCCTAATATGAATCCATGGCGCTGTGCCGTTGAAAGGAGGCAGCCATGTCGTCTGAAGAGATTGCCGGCCTGATCGGCCTGTTCATCGGCCTGATGGTGCTCGTCGCCCTGTCCTATTTCGAGTCGCGCGAATACAAGCGCAACCATGGCGGCGAAGGGATGATCCATCACTGGATGGCCGAACACCATCTGCTCGACTGGCGGCGCAAGCACTAGGCAAGCCCGCCGTGTCGTCCGGGCCGCCGCGCGCGGGGCCCGCTCCGAACGTGCGTCCACCCGCACGGTGGTCGGCGCATATCGCTCGAATTAACAGGGTCGGATAAGACAACATCCCCGGAATGGTCGAACGCCGTCGCGCGACAACCTGCCGCGCGACGGCGTTCGCTTGCGCGCGCCTGGATCAGCGCGCCGCGATCGGGATGGCTCAGCCCAGGAAGTGCCGGGCGTAGCGGGCGTTGATGTCCGACAGCCGGAACAGCGTCAGGAAGTCCGCGCAGTTGAAATCGGGATCCCACGCCGGCGCGCCGCAAATCTTCGCGCCGAGACGCAGATAGCCCTTGATCAGCGGCGGCGGCGCGACGACGGTGCCCGTCTGCAGTTCGTCGACCGGCAGCGCCGTGTGCGGGAACGCGCGGTATTCCGGCGCCGTCAGCGAATTCGCCGGCAGCGACTGATACAGGTTCGCCGCGTAATGGCCGCCGTCGGCCATCGATACGCTCGCGCAGCCGAGCATCGTCTCGTAGCCGTTTTGCATCATGTATGCGCCCAGACCGCCCCACAGCGCCATGATGACGGCGCCGCTGCGGTAGTCGCTGTGCACGCACGAGCGGCCGACCTCGACCATCTTGCCGCGCAGGTGCGTGAGGCGCGACAGGTCGAATTCGCCCTCGGCATACAGGCGGCCGACCCGCGCGGCCTCGTGCGGCGGCAGCACGCGGTACGTACCGACCACCTTCAGCGTGTCGAGATCGCGCACCAGCAGGTGGTCGCAGTAGGCATCGAACGGATCGACGTCGAGACCGGACGGACCGCTGACCTGCGCGCCCATCTCTTCGGCGAACACGGTGTAGCGCAGGCGTTGGGCCTCGCGCAGTTCGTCTTCCGTGCGCGCCCAGGCGGCACGCAGACGGTACTCGGATGTGACGGTTTCAGCAGCGCGCGGCAGGTGACGCCGCGTCGTGTCGAGGGGAAGCGAGGCAAAAGGGAGCGTAGGCGTCGGCAGTTCTCGCATTAGGCTTTCCTGATCGTAAGGAATAGGACGACATGCCAGCCAATGTAGTAACCGGTCGTTACCGTTCTGTGGCACGACCGTGTCCTTTCAATGACGTGTCGCCGAATTGACTTTAGCAGAAAGCTTGCGAAACCGTATGATCAAAGCCCGCAAACCCCTTCAGGCCAGCTCCGGCGTCAATACCGCGCGCAGCACGGCCTGATGGTTGCCGTCGCGCGTGCGGCTCGCGAGCCACACGATGCCGCCCTTCTTGATGCTCCAGCTGTCGTCGTTGCCGGCCATCAATTGCGCCGCAACGCTGCCGAGCGTCGGCTGGTGTCCGACGATCACGACCGTCGGCGCGATGCCGTCCGGCCAGCCGGCGGCGGCCAGCACGTCGTCGACGCTACCGCCCGGCGCGAGCGGATCGACGGTCCGGTACTGGTCGGTCAGCGCCTCGACCGTCTGCACGGTGCGCGCCGCCGGGCTCGCGAGGATCACGCTGTTCGACTCGAGCCGGCTGCGCAGCCATTTGGCCATGGCCTGCGCTTCCTTGCGCCCGCGGGCCGTCAACTGGCGTGCGAGGTCGTTTGCCGCGTAGTCTTCGGCTTCGGCGTGGCGCCACAGGATCAGGTTCATCATGATGTCTCTCTCCATGCTTCGACGAATGGTTCGGCCGACCACCCGCGGGCCGGACGATCACACTTCGAATTGTCGCCAATCGCGAGCGGTTCGTGACGACGTGCGCCGTATGCAAAACGTGATTGACCCGGCCACCCATTAGACGATAGAATCTTTGGCTCGTCGGAGCGTAGCGCAGCCTGGTAGCGCATCTGATTTGGGATCAGAGGGTCGAAGGTTCGAATCCTTTCGCTCCGACCACGATACACGATAAGGGTTGCAAGCCATCGCGCTTGCAGCCCTTTTTCGTTTGCTCCGCCGTGCGTCTTCTCAACCGCTGCCGCCCCATGCAGAGCCCGCGCACGAATCTTGCGGGAACACGCGATAATGTCCGCGACCCAACCCGCAACCGCGCATGAAAAAAACCGTTTTCAAGACCGCCCTGCTCGGCGCGCTGCTCGCAATCGGCGCATTCGGCACCCTCGGCGCGTCCGGCGCCGCGTCGGCCAAGTCGCTCGACGACGCGCTCGACTGCCATTCGAACGGCCACAAGTTCGTCGCGCCGCTGCTCGCGGCCGGCGACATCGAGTCGGAGCCGATGCACGTCGAAGCGAATTCGGTGAACGCGTTCCGCACGAACCATCCGCTGACCGCCTACGGCTTCGGCGTCTACGTCGTGCTCGGCTACCAGGCGAACGATCCGATCTTCCAGCCGGGCGACGGCACGCCGATCGGCAAATGGGCGTACGGCGTCGTGGTACGCGGCACGAAGAGTGCAGTCGAACAGGCCGTTCGCAATGCCGGCAGCGACGCAACCGTCAAGCAGGCGTTCCCGTTCCTGACCGCGATCGTGTGCTCCGACTGAGCACACCGCGAGGCAAGCGGCGCGAGCGCGCCGCGCCCTCGATGGCGTCTCGTCACGCGCCCGTATAAACCACGCGATACGGAATCCCGACCTTCTCCCACTCGGCCGCTTCCTGGCTGAGGCTGTAGTCGGTCAATGGGTTCTGCTCGACCCACGCGCTCGGCAGGCGCACTTCATACCCGCCCTTCTTCATCTGCGACACGGAAATGTCCGGCAGCCCGGCATCGGTCCGGCGCCGGCACAGCAGCGCGGCGAGCCGCAGGCAAAACAGCAGCGGCCATTCGACGTCGCGCGCCTGCGACAGCTTGCCGAGCTTGCCCGCATGCCCGAGCACGAGCGCGGCGAGGCGCGCCTGGTCGGTGCGCGAGAAGCCCGGCATGTCGGCGTTGCTGGCGATATACGCGGAATGCTTGTGATACGAGCTGTGCGAGATCGACAGGCCGATCTCGTGCAGCGCGGCGGCCCAGCCGAGGAACATCCGGCCTTCCTCGCGCGCTTCTTCGTCGTCGGACGCCTCGAGCTCGTCGTAGAACCGCACCGCCAGTGCGGCGATCCGCCCGGCCTGCGCGCGATCGACGCCGTAGCGGCGCATGAAACCCTCGACGGTCACCGCACGCATGTCCTCGTGCTGGGCCCGGCCGAGCAGGTCGTACAGCACGCCGAGACGCAGCGCGCCGTCGGTGGTGTCGACGTAGTCGACACCCAGTTCCTCGAATACCGCGAGCATGATCGCGAGGCCGCCGGCAAGCACCGGCACGCGATCGGGCTTCAGCGCGATCAGCTTCAGCCGGTTCACGTTCTCGGCCTTGATCAGCGCGCGCTTCAGGCGTTCGAGGCCGCCGCGCGAAATGCCGTGCGTAATGCCGGCGTCGTTGAAGCCGTTCGCCTCGACGAGCTCCGCGAGCGCACGCGCGGTACCCGACGAACCGATCGCCTGGTCCCATCCGGCCTTCTTGTACTCGCTGGAAATGATCTGGATCTCGCGCTTGGCCGCGAGTTCGGCCTGCCGCATCGTGTATTCGTCGACGTTGCCGGCCGGGAAGAACGCCCGGCTATGGCTCACGCAGCCGATGTAGAGACTCTCCATCACGAGCGGCGTGTAGTGCGAGCCGATGATGAATTCGGTCGAGCCGCCGCCGATGTCGACGACGAGCCGCTTGCCCGCGCTCGCCGGCACCGAATGCGCGGCACCCGCATAGATCAGGCGCGCCTCTTCGCGACCCGCGATCACTTCGATCGGAAAACCGAGCGCCGCTTCGGCTTCGCCGAGGAATTCGCCCGCGTTCTTCGCGACGCGCAGCGTGTTGGTCGCCACCGCGCGCACATGATCGGGATGGAAATCGCGCAGGCGCTCGCCGAACCGCTTGAGCGCCTCCCAGCCACGTTCCTGCGACGCGCGATCGAGCATCTTGTCGCTCGACAGCCCCGCGGCCAGTCGAACCGGCTCGCGCAGCGCATCGACGGGATAGATCTGGCTGCCCGCCGGCGTTTCCTCGACGCGCCCGACGATCAGCCGGAAGCTGTTCGAGCCGAGATCCACGGCAGCCAGCAAGTGGGGGGATGTAACCATCAGAAGGGGGCTCCGTGCGCGTTCGCCCGCGGCAGCCGCTCCGGCCTCGCTGGACGATCAATCAAAGGCGATATTTTAAGCGTGGAACGCTTGCCATTGCCACGCTTCACGGGCATGTACTCGGGTAGAAAGTATATGGCCGAAACATTTATGAGACGAATCGGTTCAAGCGTAGAATTTCCCGATATAAATACATTATTGTCATCAGCACGTCATCGTACCGTGAGAGTTTCCGAGCGTCCTTTCGAATCATCGCCCGAATCACCCCCTACTCTGCCGATGTCAGTCCGCTATCCGCTTCTCAATCGTGAACTCGGCATCCTCGGCTTCAACGAGCGCGTGCTGGCCCAGGCAGCCGACCCGCACATTCCGTTGCTCGAGCGACTGCGCTTCATCTGCATCACCAGCAGCAACCTCGACGAGTTCTTCGAAGTCCGGATGGCCGGCCTCCAGGAACAGATCCGCGACAACCCGGGCGCCCTGACGCCCGACGGCATGTCGCTGCAGCACGCTTACGATCTCGTCGTCGAGCGCGCGCAACGGCTCGTGCACCGCCAGTACACGATGCTGCACGAAACCGTGCTCCCCGCGCTCGAACAGGAAGGCATCTACTTCCACGCGAGCGACTCGTGGAACGACGAGCAGCTCGAATGGGCGCGCCGCTACTTCCTCGACGAACTGCTGCCGGTGCTGACGCCGATCGGCCTCGATCCCGCGCATCCGTTCCCGCGCGTGCTGAACAAGAGCCTGAACTTCGTCGTCGAGCTCGAAGGCCGCGACGCGTTCGGCCGCCAGGCGGTGATGGGCATCGTGCAGGCGCCGCGCGCGCTGCCGCGCGTCGTGCGCATGCCGCAGGCGCTGTCGGGCTTCGAGCACGGCTTCGTGCTGCTCAGCTCGTTCATGCAGCGCTTCGTCGGCGAACTGTTCCCGCAACTGGTCGTGAAGAGCTGCAACCAGTTCCGCATCACGCGCAACAGCGAACTGTTCGTCGACGAGGACGAAATCACCAACCTGCGCGTCGCGCTGCAGGGCGAACTGCCCGCGCGCCACCTCGGCAATGCGGTACGGCTCGAAGTGTCGGCCGATACGCCCGCGCATATCGTGCGACGCCTGCTCGAGGAAAGCCTGCTCGGCGAGAAGGACTGCTACCGCGTGTCCGGCTCCGTGAACCTCGTGCGGCTGATGCAGATCCCCGATCTCGTCGATCGACCCGACCTGAAGTTCGCGCCGTTCACCGCATCGATCCCCCCCGCGATCGCGAACGCGCCGACGATGTTCGACGCGATCGACGACGGCGACATCCTGCTGCATCACCCGTACGAGAGCTTCCAGCCGGTGCTCGAATTGCTGCAGCAGGCCGCGAAGGACCCGAGCGTCGTCGCGATCAAGCAGACGATCTATCGCACCGGCACCGATTCGCCGCTGATGGACGCGCTGATGGAAGCCGCGCGCAACGGCAAGGAAGTGACCGTCGTCGTCGAGCTGCTCGCGCGCTTCGACGAGGAAACCAACATCAACTGGGCGTCGCAGCTCGAAGCCGTCGGCGCGCACGTCGTGTACGGCGTGGTCGGCCACAAGTGCCACGCGAAGATGATGCTGATCGTGCGGCGCGTCGTGCAGAACGGCAAGGCGTCGCTGCGCCGCTACGTGCACCTCGGCACCGGCAACTATCACCCGCGCACCGCCCGCCTCTACACCGACTTCGGGCTGATGACGGCCGACCAGAAGATCTGCGAGGACGTCCATCACGTGTTCCAGCAGCTGACCGGGATCGGCGGCGAGCTCACGCTGCACGAGCTGTGGCAGTCGCCGTTCACGCTGCATCCGCGCATCATCGAATCGATCCGCGCGGAGATCGACAATGCACGCGCCGGCAAGCGCGCGCGCGTGGTCGCGAAGATGAACGCGCTGCTGGAGCCGTCGGTGATCGCCGCGCTGTACGAAGCGTCGCAGGCCGGCGTGAAGGTCGACCTGATCGTGCGCGGCGTGTGCGCGCTGAAGCCGGGCGTGCCGGGGCTGTCGGACAACATCACGGTGCGCTCGATCGTCGGGCGCTTCCTCGAACACCACCGCATCTACTATTTCCACGCGGGCGGCGCCGAGGACGTGTATCTGTCGAGCGCCGACTGGATGGACCGCAACCTGTTCCGCCGCGTCGAAGTCGCGTTCCCGATCCGCGAGCGCAAGCTGAAGCGCCGCGTGATCGCCGAGGGGCTGTCGGTCTGTCTCGGCGACAACCAGTCGGCCTGGCAGATGCTCAGCGACGGCCACTACCGCCGGCGGCGCGCGGGCAAGACGATCCGCAACGCACAGCTCGGGCTGCTCGCGAAGTTCTGTTCGTAGGCACCGGCGCACGGTTTCGCGTGCCGCGCACCAAACGAAAAAGCACAGCCCGAGGGCTGTGCTTTTTTCATTCCGCCGGGGTGCCGACGTGAGGCACCGCTTCGCGTGACGCGCTCACGCCTCGAACGCGGCCGGCCGGATCGCGATGATCCGCGAGCCCGGGAAGCGCGCGGTGAACGTGCTCCCGCGCCCTTCCTCGCTCTGCACGTACAAGTGCGAGTCGTGCCGCTGCAGCACGTGCTTGACGATCGCGAGGCCGAGCCCCGTGCCGCCCGTATCGCGCGAGCGGCTGCGGTCCACGCGGTAGAAGCGTTCGGTCAGCCGTGGCAGGTCGGCGGCCGGAATGCCGAAGCCGCTGTCGGTGACGGAGAACACACCCTGCGCGCCCTCGCGCCGCCACGACACGAAAATCTTGCCGCCGTCCGGCGTATAGCGGATCGCGTTGGTCACGAGGTTCGCGAACGCACTGAACACTTCGGTCTGCGCGCCCGTGACGCCGAGCGTCTCGTCGATCGCGAACGCGATCTCGTGATGCCCGTTCGACAGCGTCTGCGCATCTTCCTTCAGATGGTCGAACACGGCACGCATGTCGATCGCGTGATCCATCGGCGGCTTGCTTTCGCCCTCGAGCTTCGCGAGCACCAGCAGGTCGGTGACGATGTGCCGCATCCGCGACGCCTGCTGCTCCATCATCTCGAGATAGCGCGCGCGATCTTCCTCGTTCAGCGGCAGTTCGCGCATCGTCTCGAGGAAGCCCGACAGCACGGTCAGCGGCGTCTTCAGTTCGTGCGACACGTTCGCGACGAAGTCGCGCCGCATCGCGTCGGTCCGCTCGAGCTCCGTGATGTCCTGCGTGAGCAGCAGCTTGCGGTTCTCGCCGTATGGGAAAACCTGCACTTCCAGCACGTTCTGCCGCGAGTCGCCCATCCCGCGCATCACGAGCGTCTCGTCGTAATGCTGCGCGTTCAGGTAACGGACGAACTCCGGATGACGGACCAGGTTCGTGATGTGCTGGCGCAGGTCGCGCTTCGCATCGAGGCCGAAGTGCACCTCGGCGATCGCGTTGCACCACTCGATCTGGTCATGGTCGTCGAGCATCGCGACGCCGTTCGGCGACGCCTGGATCGCCTGGATGAAGCGCGAATGCTGCTGCTCGACCTGGCGCACCTGCGCATGCCACTGCTTCGCGAGCTTGTGCAGCCGGTAGTAGATTTCGCCCCAGATGCCCGGTGCGCTCGGCACCTCGCCGTAGACGGGCGCATCGAGCAGACGCCACAGGCGTTGCGTATGGAAGGTGCTGAAGAAGCCCTGCGCGACCAGCATCACGGCCGCGAACCCGAGGGCCGCGGTCGGGCCGGCGAATACGCCGACCAATACGCTGATCAGCACGAGCAGCACGAGCGACACCAGAAAGCGCGCCCAGATGATGTTCATGATTCAGCGTCCGAAAGAATGAACGGCATGCCGTGGCACACGGCATGTCCGGATACGTTACGCGTGCTTGGCGAGCCGGTAGCCGCTGCCGCGTACGGTCTCGATCATCGCATCGCAGCCGGCCGGTTTCAAGGCCGCGCGCAATCGTTTGATATGGACGTCGACGGTACGTTCCTCGACGAACACATGATCGCCCCAGACCTGGTCGAGCAGTTGCGTGCGGCTGTGCACGCGCTCCGGATGCGTCATGAAGAAATGCAGCAGGCGGAATTCGGTCGGGCCGAGATCGAGCTTGATCTCGCTGCCGTCGCCGTGCGCGGCGACCCGATGCGTGGCCGGATCGAGGCGCAGCCCGTTGATCGACACGACGTCCTCGGTCAGCTGCGGCGCGCGGCGGCGCAGCACGGCCTTGATGCGCGCCATCAGTTCCTTCGGCGAGAACGGCTTCGTCACGTAGTCGTCCGCGCCGATCTCGAGGCCGAGCACCTTGTCCTGCTCGTCGCCGCGCGCGGTCAGCATGATGATCGGGATGTGCTTGGTCCGTTCATTGTTGCGCAGGTCGCGCGCGAACGCGATGCCGGACTTGCCCGGCAGCATCCAGTCGAGCAGCACGAGATCGGGCAGCACGTCGCTGATCAGGTTCTGCGCCTGCTCCGCGTTGTACGCGCGGATCGGGCAGTGACCGGCATGCTGGAGATTCACCGAGATCAGTTCGGAAATCGCTGGCTCATCTTCGACGACGAGAATGTTGCTGGGCATCGGCACCTCTGTTCTTCCTATACGGAGTCGATTAACTGTTGGCTTCGCGATCGAGCGTGTCGCGCGGCTGGTGCCGCACGTCGGTGCCCTTCACGATGTAGATGATGAATTCGGCGATGTTCTTCGCGTGGTCGCCGATCCGTTCGATCGCCTTCGCGATGAACAGATACTCGAGGCCGACCGAGATCGTGCGCGGATCTTCCTGCATGTACGACACGAGCTTGCGCACGAACGCGCGGAATTCGAGGTCGATTTCCTTGTCGTCCTTGACGATCTGCGCGGCCGCCACCGTATCGAGGCGCGCGAACGCGTCGAGCGCGCGGCGCAGGATCGTCACGGCCATCTCGCCCGACACCTTGATCTCGGCGATGTTCACCGCACGCGCGGCCGGTTCTTCGATCAGGCGGCGCACGCGCTTCGCGATCTTCTCGGCCTCGTCGCCGGCGCGCTCGAGGTTCGTAATCGTTTTCGAAATCGACATCAGAAGACGCAGGTCGCGCGCGGCCGGCTGCCTCCGCGCGATGATGTTGCCGCACTCCTGGTCGATGTCGACTTCCATCGCGTTCAGCGTTTCCTCGGCCGCGATCACCTTCTCGGCCGCATCGCGGTCGAATTCGTTCAGCGCGTGCATCGCGCCGACGATCTGCGACTCGACGAGCCCGCCCATTTCCAGCACTTTCGACGACACGGCATTCAGGTCCGCGTCGAACTGGCTCGACAGATGTTTATCCGACATGGTTGTGATTCTCCGTCATCAGCCGAAACGGCCGGTGATGTAGTCTTCCGTTTCCTTGCGCACCGGCTTGATGAAGATCTTTTCGGTTTCGCCGAATTCGATCAGCTCGCCCAGGTACATGTAGGCCGTGAAGTCCGAGCAGCGTGCGGCCTGCTGCATGTTGTGCGTGACGATCACGACCGTGTAGTCGCTCTTCAGCTCCGCGATCAGTTCCTCGATGCGGCCCGTCGAGATCGGGTCGAGCGCCGAGCACGGCTCGTCGAGCAGCAGCACTTCCGGACGGATCGCGATGCCGCGCGCGATGCACAGACGCTGCTGCTGGCCGCCCGACAGACCGTAGCCGCTCTGGTTCAGCTTGTCCTTCACTTCGTTCCACAGCGCGGCCTTCGTCAGCGCCCACTCGACGCGATCGTCCATCTCCGAGCGCGTGAGCTTTTCGAACATCTTCACGCCGAACGCGATGTTGTCGTAGATCGACATCGGGAACGGGGTCGGCTTCTGGAACACCATGCCGATCCGCGCACGCAGCAGCGAGATGTCGCGCTTGGTGGTCAGCAGGTTCTCGCCGTCCATCAGGATTTCGCCTTCGGCGCGCTGCTCCGGATAGAGCGCGAACATCTTGTTGAACGTGCGCAAGAGCGTCGACTTGCCGCAGCCCGACGGGCCGATGAACGCCGTCACCTTCCCTTCGGGAATGCGCAGGTTGATGTTCTTCAGCGCGTGGAACTTGTTGTAGAAGAAGTTGAGGTTGTTGACCTCGATCTTCGCGTTCAGCGGCGCCAGCGGACGGCCATGCGCCGCATCGTGCGTGCCGGCGGGCGCAGCGGTGCGCTCGACGGGATTCAGGTGGCTTTCTGCCATATTCATCGGATTGCTCCGCCGTTACTTTTTCGAGAAGATCGAGCGCGCCAGGATGTTGAGTCCGAGCACCCCGAGCGTGATCAGGAACACGCCCGCCCATGCGAGCGACTGCCATTCGGCGAACGGGCTCATCGCGAACTTGTAGATCGTGACGGGCAGGTTGGCCATCGGCTGGCTCATGTCGACCGAGAAGAACTGGTTCGACAGTGCCGTGAACAGCAGCGGCGCCGTTTCGCCGGCGATCCGCGCGATCGCGAGCAGCACGCCCGTCACGATCCCGCCGACCGACGCGCGCAGCGTGATCTTCAGCACCATGCGCCACTTCGGCGTGCCGAGCGCGACGGCTGCTTCGCGCAGCGCGTTCGGCACGAGCTTCAACATGTTCTCGGTCGTGCGGATCACGATCGGAATCTGCAGCAGCGCGAGCGCGATCACGCCGGCCCAGCCCGAGAAGCGCCCCGACTTCGCGACGACGATCGCGTACACGAACAGGCCGATCACGATCGACGGCGCCGACAGCAGGATGTCGTTGATGAAGCGGATCGTGCTCGCCAGCAGGTTCTTCTGGCCGTATTCGGCGAGATAGACGCCCGCGAGAATGCCGATCGGCGTGCCGACCAGCGTGCCGAAACCGCACAGCAGCAGGCTGCCGACGATCGCGTTCGCCAGGCCGCCGCCTTCGGTATTCGGTGCCGGCGTCGATTCGGTGAACAGCTGCAGCGACAGGCCGCCGACACCGAGATGCACCGTCGTGTAGAGAATCCACACGAGCCACAGCAGGCCGAATGCCATCGCGGCGAGCGACGCGGTCAGCGCGATCGCGTTGGTCACCTTGCGCTTGCGCTGCAGGCGGTTGCGCATCGCGTCGAGCGCGGCGCCGTTCGGCCCCGGGAAATTCATGATGGGCTCGCTCATTTCTTGCCCTCTCCCTTCTCGAGACGAAGCAGCAGCAGTTTGGAGATGGACAGCACGATGAACGTGATCACGAACAGGATCAGGCCCAGTTCCATCAGGGCGGACGTATGCAGGCCCGGTTGCGCTTCCGCAAATTCGTTCGCGAGCGCCGACGTGATGCTGTTGCCCGGTGCGAACAGCGACACGCTGTCGAGCAGGTTCGTGTTGCCGATCACGAAGGTCACGGCCATCGTTTCGCCGAGCGCGCGGCCGAGGCCGAGCATCACGCCGCCGATCACGCCGGTCTTCGTATAGGGCAGCACGACCTTCCACATCACTTCCCACGTCGTGCAGCCGATCCCGTACGCCGATTCCTTCAGCAGCACGGGCGTAACTTCGAACACGTCGCGCATCACCGATGCGATGTACGGGATGATCATGATCGCGAGGATCACGCCGGCCGCGAGAATGCCGATGCCGATCGGCGCGCCGGCCGTCAGCGGACCGAGCACCCACACGTCCTTGAAGAGATGGCCGATCGGTTTCTGGAAGTATTCGGCGAAGATCGGCGCGAACACGAGCAGGCCCCACATGCCGTACACGATCGACGGAATCGCGGCGAGCAGCTCGATCGCGATGCCGAGCGGGCGGCGCAGCCACACGGGCGACAGTTCGGTGAGGAACAGCGCGATGCCGAAACTGACCGGCACCGCGATGACGAGTGCAATCAACGACGTCACGATCGTGCCGTAGATCGGCACGACTGCGCCGTAGACATCCGAGTTCGGATCCCACTCGGATTGCCACAGGAAGCCGAGGCCGAACTTCTGGATGGTCGGCAGCGACGCAATGATGAGGGAAACGATGATCCCGCCCAGCAGCAGCAGGGTCACGATCGCGGCGAGCCGTGCGAGGCCGCCGAACAGAACGTCTCCGAGACGGCTCGGCGCGCGTTGCTGCGCGGCATCGGACCGGGAGGACGTGTACGAAATATCAGACATGGGCGCCTGTTCTGGATCGCCGGGCGCCGTAACGCCCGGCCTTACCGCACACACTGCCCGGCCGGCACGACCGGGCAGCGAACCGCTGGATGGCTTACTCTGCGGCGACCGGCTTGCCCGATGCGTCCGTCACCTTCGTCTTCCACTGCTTGCGGATTTCCGTCTCGACCGATGCCGGCAGCGAGATGTAGTCGAGGCTGTCGGCGGCCTTCTCGCCGTTCTTGAACGCCCAGCTGAAGAACTTCAGCGTTTCGGCGCCCTGCTCCGGCTTGTCCTGCTTCGCGTGCAGCAGCACGAACGTCGCGCCGACGACCGGCCATGCTTCCTTGCCCGGCTGGTTCGTCAGGATCTGGTAGAACGACTTCGACCAGTTCGCGCCTGCAGCAGCGGCCTTGAACGTTTCGGTCTTCGGCTCGACCACCGTGCCCGTCGAGTTCTTCAGGGCCGTGTAGATCATGTTGTTCTTCTTCGCGTACGCCCACTCGACGTAGCCGATCGCGCCCGGCAGGCGCTGCACGAACGCCGCGACGCCGTCGTTGCCCTTGCCGCCCGTACCCGTCGGCCAGTTGACCGTCGTGCCTTCGCCGATCTTCGACTTCCATTCGTCGTTGACCTTCGACAGGTAGTTCGTCCAGATGAAGCTCGTGCCCGAGCCGTCAGCGCGGCGAACGACCGCGATGTCCGTATCCGGCAGCTTGACCTTCGGGTTCAGCGCGGCGATCGCCGGGTCGTTCCACTTCTTGATCTTGCCGAGATAGATGTCGCCGAGCACCGGGCCCGACAGCGTCAGTTCGCCAGCCTTCACGCCCGGCACGTTGATCACCGGCACCACGCCGCCGACCACCGTCGGGAACTGGAACAGGCCTTCCTTCGCGAGCTCTTCATCCTTCAGCGGCGCGTCCGAACCGGCAAAATCGACCGTCTTCGCGACGATCTGCTTCAGGCCGCCCGACGAGCCGATACCCTGGTAGTTCACCTTCGCGCCGCCGGACTGCTGGTAGTCCGCAGCCCATTTCGTATAGATCGGCATCGCGAACGTGCTGCCTGCGCCCGTGATGTCGGCAGCTTGCGCGGCGACTGCGAAAAGCGCGCCAGCCAGGCCGGCAATCGCGGTTTGCATCAATTTCATGAGACCTCCAGTGTGTGAGCGGATGACTACGGCACCGCGAAGGTTAGGGGCTCCTCATGACGATAATGTGACAATCGATGAAACTGGCGTGACAGTAACATGACTGGTTGAAAGGGTGTAGCGGGCCCGGTTCGGGCAGCCGCACAAGCGCGGCGTGGCGGGGTTGGCGGCAAGAATTGCCGGCCGGGAAGAGGCAGATCGGCACCGCCGATGCGGGATGCGAGCGAATCGTATCGCAGCGCACGCGGGCCGGAAAGCCCCGTTGCCGCGGCTGTCGCGATTCAGGTCGGATGGTTTCTTTGATCAGACGAAATCCGCGTCGAAAGCGCCTTCTATCTAATAGCGCAAACCTTTGCGTCTGACGAATTGCGGCGCCCGCAGGCGCCGCATGTCGAATCACCGGGGCGGCGGCGCGCATACGGCCGGACCGTCGCGCGCCGTTGCCGACCCGGTTCAGGCCGTCGCCGCGCGCACCGCGTCGGCGATTGCTTCCGCGTGACGCGTCGCGTCGGCCGCATGCCGGGCCTCGACCATCACGCGCAGCACGGGCTCGGTCCCCGACGCGCGGATCAGCACGCGGCCGTGACCGGCCAGCGCGCCTTCGGCCGCGTCGATCGCCGCACGAATCGATGCGTTGCCCTTCCAGTCGGCACCCGGTTTCATCCGCACGTTGATCAGCTTCTGCGGGAACAGCGTGACGCCGTCGAGCATCTGCGCGAGCGTGCGGCCGCTGCGCCTGAGCGCGGCCAGCACGAGCAGCGCCGACACGATGCCGTCGCCGGTCGAATGGCGGTCGAGCGACAGGATGTGGCCCGAGCCTTCCGCGCCGAGCTGCCAGCCGCGCTCGCGCAATTGTTCGAGCACATAGCGGTCGCCGACCGCCGCGCGCACGAACTCGACGCCCTCACGCTGCAGCGCAACTTCGACCGCGAGGTTCGTCATCAGCGTGCCGACCGCGCCGTCGACCTTGCCGACGGTCGCGATGCGGTCCTTCACGAGCACGTAGAGCAGCTCGTCGCCGTTGTACAGCCGGCCGGTCGAATCGACGACCTGCAGGCGGTCCGCATCGCCGTCGAGCGCGATGCCGAGGTCCGCATGGTTCGCCCGCACCGCGCGCATCAGCGCGTCGGGCGCCGTCGCGCCGACCCCGTCGTTGATGTTGAAGCCGTTCGGCGCGACGCCGACCGGAATCACGTCCGCGCCGAGCTCGTGGAACACGTGCGGTGCGATCTGGTACGCGGCGCCGTGCGCGCAGTCGATCACGAGCTTCAGCCCGCGCAGATCGTAGGCGGCCGGGAACGTGCTCTTGCAGAACTCGATGTAGCGGCCGGCCGCATCGTCGAGGCGGCGCGCCTTGCCGAGCCGGTCCGACGATGCGCATTCGAGCGGTTTGTCGAGCCATGCCTCGATTTCGGCTTCCGTTTCGTCGGGCAGCTTGTTGCCGTCGGCGGAGAAGAACTTGATCCCGTTGTCCTGGTACGGGTTGTGCGATGCGCTGATCACGACGCCGGCCGACAGGCGCAGCGCGCGCGTGAGATACGCGACACCCGGCGTCGGCATCGGGCCGGCCAGCATCACGTCGACGCCGGCCGCCGAGAAGCCGGCCTCGAGCGCGGCCTCGAGCATGTAGCCCGACACGCGCGTGTCCTTGCCGATCAGTACCGTCGGCCGTGCACCGGCCGCGACGTCGGCCGCACCGGCCAGTACCTTGCCGGCTGCATAGCCGAGACGCAACACGAAATCAGGCGTGATGGGCGCCTCGCCCACCGTGCCGCGAATGCCGTCCGTGCCGAAATATCGACGTCCCATGGCGAACCTTCCTCCTTCGTCTTTCTGATTTCTGACTTATCGTTGCCGCGCGGCTTCGCGCACGGCGTTCCAGACCTTCAACGCATCGACCGTCGCCGCGACGTCGTGCACGCGCACGATCGCAGCTCCACGCTCGACCGCGCACAACGCGGCCGCCACGCTCGCCGCGACGCGTTCCATCGGCGGCTTGCCGCCGATCACCGCGCCGAGCATCGACTTGCGCGACATGCCCGCGAGAATCGGATACGCGCGCCCGTCGGGCCGCGCCGGCGCCGTGTCCGGCAGCGCGGCCAGCAGCGCGTAGTTGTCGTCGACCACCGCCTTGCCGAACCCGAAGCCCGGATCGACGCAGATCCGTTCCGGCGCGACGCCCGCGTCGCGCAGCGCCTGCGCGCGCGCGGCGAGAAAATCGCGCACGTCGCTCACGACGTCGCCGTAATCGGGCTCGCCGACCTGCATCGTCTGCGGCTCGCCGAGCATGTGCATCGCGCACAGCCCGCTGTTACCCTCGCGCACCGCATCGATCGCGCCCGGCTGACGGAAACCCCAGATGTCGTTGATCAAGTCCGCGCCGGCAGCGAGCGCCGCGCGCATCACGACCGGCTTGTAGGTGTCGATCGACAGCGGCACGTTCAGCGGCCGCAACGCTTCGACCAGCGGGATCACGCGCGCGAGTTCCTCGTCGAGCGGCACGGGCGGCGCGCCGGGACGCGTCGACTCGCCACCGATGTCGATCAGGTCGACGCCTTCGGCGATCATCCGCTCGGCCTGGCGCAGCGCATCGTCGCGCGCGAGGAAGCGGCCGCCGTCGGAGAACGAATCGGGGGTGGCGTTCAGAATGCCCATCACGAGCGGGCGCTCGAACGTCAGGGAGAAACGGCCGCACTGCAGCGGCGCGGGAATGGATGCTGAAACAGCGGAATCGGGCACGGGCGGGAGGCGTTGATGAATGCAAAACGGGCCGGTGTGAAGCCACACCAGCCCGTGAACGGTGCTACGACGAAGGTCAGGCCGGCGAAGCAGGCGCCGGCGCGTTGCCGGGCTTCACTTCGGCGGTGGTGCCGCCGCCCGACGAATCGCCGCCGACAGCCGGCGAACTCTTCGGCGAGCGCGGCGGACGCCCTTCCATGATGTCGTTGATCTGATCGGCGTCGATCGTTTCCCACTCCATCAGCGCGGCCGTCATTGCCTCCACCTTGTCGCGGTTCTCTTCGAGCAGGCGGCGTGCAAGGCCGTACTGTTCGTCGAGCACGCGGCGGATTTCGCCGTCGACCTTCTGCTGCGTCGCTTCCGAGATCGTGCGCGTGAAGCCTCGGCCGAACGGGCCGTTGTCGCTCTCGTCGTCGACGTAGACCATCGGCCCGAGCGCGTCGGTCATGCCGAAACGGGCCACCATCGCGCGTGCCGTCTGCGTCGCCTTGTTGAAGTCGTCCGACGCGCCGGTGCTGATCAGGTTCAGGAACAGCTCCTCGGCCACGCGGCCGCCGAACAGGATCGCCAGGCGGTCGAGCAGGTAATCCTTCGAATACGTCTCGTTGTCGTGCTCCGGCAGCTGCCACGTGACGCCCAGCGCGCGACCGCGCGGGATGATCGTGACCTTGTGCACCGGGTCGGCCTTCGGCAGCAGCTTCGCGATCACCGCGTGGCCCGACTCGTGGTAAGCCGTCGCGCGCTTCGCTTCCTCGCGAATCACCGCCGACTTGCGCTCCGGACCCATGAAGATCTTGTCCTTCGCGTCCTCGAAATCCTGCATCTCGACGATGCGCTTGCCGCGGCGGGCGGCGAACAGCGCCGCTTCGTTCACGAGGTTCGCGAGATCGGCGCCCGAGAAGCCCGGCGTGCCGCGCGCGATCACCGCTGCGTCGACGTCGTTCGCGATCGGCACCTTGCGCAGGTGCACGCGCATGATCTGCTCGCGGCCGCGGATGTCCGGCAGGCCGACATAGACCTGGCGGTCGAAACGGCCCGGACGCAGCAGCGCCTTGTCGAGCACGTCGGAACGGTTGGTGGCGGCGATCACGATCACGCCCGAGTTCGCTTCGAAGCCGTCCATCTCGACCAGCATCTGGTTCAGCGTCTGCTCGCGCTCGTCGTTGCCGCCGCCCATGCCGGCGCCGCGATGACGGCCGACCGCGTCGATTTCGTCGATGAACACGATGCACGGTGCGTGCTTCTTCGCCTGTTCGAACATGTCGCGCACACGGGCCGCGCCGACGCCGACGAACATTTCGACGAAGTCGGAACCCGAGATGCTGAAGAACGGCACCTTCGCTTCACCGGCGATCGCGCGGGCGAGCAGCGTCTTGCCGGTACCCGGAGGGCCGACGAGCAGCACGCCGCGCGGAATGCGACCGCCCAGCTTCTGGAATTTCTGCGGGTCGCGCAGGAAGTCGACGAGCTCGGACACTTCTTCCTTCGCTTCGTCGCAGCCCGCGACGTCGGAGAAGTTCACCGCGTTGTTGTTCTCGTCGATCAGCCGCGCACGCGATTTCCCGAACGAGAATGCGCCGCCTTTGCCGCCTCCCTGCATCTGCCTCATCATGTAGAACCAGAACACGATGATCAGGATCGTCGGCCCGAGGTAGTACAGCGCGGACATCAGCGCGTTCGGCTCGTCGTCGGCCTTGCCGCTGACCTGCACGCCGTACTTCATCAGATCGCCGACCATCCAGATGTCGCCGGGCGACACGATCTGGTATTTCTGGCCATCAGCCGGAGTGACGGTGAGGTTGCGCCCCTGAACGATGACGTTCTTGACCTTGCCGTTCTTGGCGTCGTCCATGAACTGCGAATAGGACACACCTTCCTGGACGCGGGGCTTGTCGAACTGCTTGAACACCGTAAACAGCACCAGTGCGATCACCAGCCACACTGCTGCCTTCGAAAACATATTGTTGTTCAAAGCACCACTCCTTCACTCGTAGACGAGCGCCTACATTTTCCTTGCGGCGCTCCTCGGTCATTCTAATCCAGTCCGACCACCCCTGCCATAAGGATTGACAACCGCCGCGATAGCGCTTCGCTTGTCTGGCAAGGGCCGGAGCCCGTTTGCGGCACCCCGCTCCGCGTCACCGCGGATGCTTCAGATGCCGACCCAAAATGAACGTTTCGGACGATTTGTCGCGGGACGCCTTCGGCTTGCGCGGCGCGACAGTCTTAAACTGCTGTTTGAACTTTTCGACGATCTGGCTGTAGCCGCTGCCGTGAAAACACTTCACGAGCAGCGCACCGTCCGGCTTCAGATGATTCTGCGCGAATTCGAGCGCCAGATCGCACAGATGCTCGATGCGCGCCGCGTCCGCCGAGGCCACGCCGGAGAGGTTGGGGGCCATGTCGGAAATAACAAGGTCCACCGCGCGACCTTCGAGCACTTCTTCGAGCCGGTGGAGGACGTCGTCCTCGCGGAAATCGCCTTGCAGGAAGTGGACGTCCGCGATCGGCTCCATCGGCAGGATGTCGAGCGCCACGATCGTGCCGTCGATGCCGCCTTCGCGCTCCGCGTCGCGCTTCTTGCCCTGCGCGAGCTTGTTGCGGGCATACTGGCTCCAGCTGCCCGGCGTCGCGCCGAGGTCGACGATCACCTGGCCCGGACGGATCAGCTTGTCCTGCTCGTCGATTTCCTTCAGCTTGTACGCGGCGCGCGCGCGATAGCCCTCCCGCTGCGCCATTTTGACGTACGGGTCGTTGATGTGGTCGTGCAGCCAGTGCTGGTTAAAGCGGTTTTTTGCCATTCGAGAGAGAGATTGCTGCTATTTGCTTCGTGAAGCCGTGCTTTTGGCGGATAATACGCGTCTTCTTCGCGCGGCTGCGGCCCCTTCCGGGCCCAAGCCGCGATTTTACGTGGTTTCGGCGCGCGGCTGATGCGGTAACTTCCCGCGATTCGCTTCTGACGCAGCGCGCCCCTATTTAGATTTCGACATTTCCATGCCCGCCCTTTCGCTTTCCCCCGCCGAGCGCTCCGCGCTGCGCTCCCAGGCCCATGCGCTCAAGCCCGTCGTGCTGATCGGCGCCGAAGGGCTCACCGACGCCGTGCTGAAGGAAATCAAGGTGCACCTCGCTGCGCACCAGTTGATCAAGATCCGTGTGTTCGGTGACGAGCGCGACGAGCGCGTCGCCATTTACGACGAGATCTGCGACCGCCTGAACGCGGCGCCGATCCAGCACATCGGCAAGCTGCTGGTGATCTGGAAGCCCGAGGCTGCCGTGGCGGCCCCGGCCCGCGGCCGTCGTGCCGGCGCGCTGCCGAGCGCGGCCGAAGCCGTCGACGACAAGAAAGGCCGTGCACCGCGCACCGTCAAGGTCGTCAAGGTGTCGCCGAACGCGAGCCCGGTGCGCCGTCCGCGGCCGGTGAAGGTCACGGTGCGCGGCAACGAGCGCGTGACGGCAGGCGGCACGGTGAAGCGCGCGAAAAAGCGTCAGGCCAGCACCAAGCGGCCGCACCAGGGCAAGTAATCCTGCCGCGCGGCACGGGGCACCCCGTGCCGCGTTGCCCGCGCGGCGCTCAGGCCATTCAGGCGTCTTGCGCCGGCAGACGCCAGATCAGCATCAGCCCCAGCACGCTCTCGACGAGATAGAACAGGCTCGAGACGCCGTGCAGCATCCCGAAGCGGCTCGCATACGGCGAGTTCGCGATATCGGTGCCCGCCTCCATCGCGGCCACCCGCAGCGCGTTCATGAACGGCTGCAACGCAAAATACCCGACCAGCACGCACGCGACCATCGCCGCGACGATCCAGCGCACGCGACGATAATCGCCGCTGCCGCGCCGCACCTGCTGGTTCGACAGCGCGAGCAGCAGCACGCCGCATACGACACCGAGGATCGCCTCGATGCGGAACAGCTGGGCGGCGACCGAGCCGGCCGTCATCCGCTCCAGCGTCCTGAACAGCACGGGCGCGACCGCATACCCGATCGTCAACAGGCTGCCGACCCACACGGCCGACAGCAGGCGGAACACGCGATGCGGCATCACGTCGCCCCGCTTCAGATATAGCTGACCGAGATGATTTCGTACTCGCGCACGCCGCTCGGCGCCTGCACGGCCGCGACGTCGCCTTCGGACTTGCCGATCAGCGCGCGCGCGATCGGCGAGCTGACCGAGATCAGGCCGTGATCGATATCGGCTTCGTCGTCGCCGACGATCTGGTACTTGACGGTGTCGCCGGACTCGAGATCCTCGAGTTCGACTGTCGATGCGAAGACCACGCGGCCTTCGGCGTCGAGCACGGTGGGATCGATGACCTGCGCGGCCGACAGCTTCGATTCGATTTCCGCGATGCGACCCTCGATGAAGCCCTGTTTTTCTTTCGCAGCGTCGTATTCGGCGTTTTCGGACAGATCGCCCTGTGCGCGGGCCTCCGCGATCGCGTTGATCACGGCCGGCCGCTCGACGGACTTGAGACGCTGCAATTCATCGCGCAGTTGCTCTGCGCCACGCTTTGTCAACGGAATGGTGCTCATAAACGGCTCAATCGCTAAAAACGGCTATAAAAAAAATCACCGCGATTAAACGTATTTCCGGTGAACCGGAAACACCGCTTAATCGCGGCACGTGTTGCTTCGACAGGTAACTGACTGCTTAGTTTAGGCGAGCGTGAAGACCTTGTAAATCATAGACTTCCAGATCCTTCAGGTAGCGCAGGCCTTCGACGGCCGCGCGCGCGCCGGACATCGTCGTGTAGTACGTGACCTTGTGCGCCTGCGCGCTCATGCGGATCGAACGCGAATCGGCGATCGCCTGGCGCGTCTCGTCGACCGTCGTGAACACGAGTGCGATCTCGCCGTTCTTGATCATGTCGACGATGTGCGGACGGCCGTCCTTCACCTTGTTCACGACCTTCACCGGCACGCCGGCCGCTTCGATCGCGGCAGCCGTGCCCTTGGTCGCGACGATCGGGTAGCCGAGGTCGTGCAGCATGCGCGCGACTTCGACCGCCTTCGGCTTGTCGGCATCCATCACGGTGAGCAGCACCGTGCCCGACTCCGGCAAGCGCGAACCGGCCGCGAGCTGCGACTTGAACAGCGCTTCGCCGAAGGTCTGGCCGACGCCCATCACTTCGCCGGTCGAACGCATTTCAGGCCCGAGGACCGGATCGACGGTCGGGAACTTGACGAACGGGAACACCGCTTCCTTCACGCTGAAGTACGGCGGCTCGACTTCCTTCGTCACGCCCTGCTGCGCGAGCTTCTGGCCGACCATCGCGCGCGCCGCGATCTTCGCGAGCGGCAGGCTGGTCGCCTTCGACACGTACGGCACCGTGCGCGACGCGCGCGGGTTCACTTCGAGCACGTAGATGATGTCCTGCTTCGAACCGTCCGCCTGCGGCACCTGCTGGATCGCGAACTGCACGTTCATCAGGCCGACCACGTTCAGCGCCTTCGCCATCGCGCCCGTCTGGCGCTTCAGCTCGGCCACAGTTTCCTTCGACAGCGAGTACGGCGGCAGCGAGCATGCCGAGTCGCCCGAATGGACACCCGCCTGCTCGATGTGCTCCATCACGCCGCCGATGAACACCGACTCGCCGTCGCAGATGCAGTCGACGTCGCATTCGATCGCGTCGTTCAGGAAGCGGTCGAGCAGCACCGGCGAATCGTTCGACACCTTCACGGCCTCGCGCATGTAGCGCTCGAGGTCGCGCGGCTCGTGGACGATTTCCATCGCGCGGCCACCGAGCACGTACGACGGACGCACGACGAGCGGGTAGCCGATTTCGGCCGCCAGCGCGAGCGCTTCTTCTTCGGCGCGCGCGGTGCGGTTCGGCGGCTGGCGCAGGCCGAGGTCCTGCAGTAGCTTCTGGAAGCGTTCGCGGTCTTCGGCCGCGTCGATCATGTCCGGCGACGTGCCGACGATCGGCACACCGTGCGCCTCGAGGTCGAGCGCGAGCTTCAGCGGCGTCTGGCCGCCGTACTGGACGATCACGCCGACCGGCTTTTCCTTGTCGACGATCTCGAGCACGTCTTCCAGCGTCAGCGGCTCGAAGTACAGGCGGTCGGACGTGTCATAGTCGGTCGACACCGTTTCCGGGTTGCAGTTGACCATGATCGTTTCGTAGCCGTCCTCGCGCATCGCGAGGGCCGCGTGCACGCAGCAGTAGTCGAACTCGATGCCCTGGCCGATCCGGTTCGGGCCGCCGCCCAGCACCATGATCTTCTTGTTGGTGGTCGGCTGCGCCTCGCACTCTTCCTCGTAGGTCGAGTACATGTAGGCCGTCTTGGTCGCGAACTCGGCCGCGCAGGTGTCGACGCGCTTGTAGACCGGGCGCACGTTCAGTTCGATGCGGCGGCGGCGGACGTCTTCCGGCGTCGCGCCGAGCAGCTTCGCGAGGCGGCGGTCGGAGAAGCCGCTCTGCTTCAGGAAGCGCAACTCGTCGAACGTCAGCGACGCGAGCGTGCGGCCCGCGAGCGCCTTTTCCTTCAGGATGATCTGCTCGATCTGCTCGAGGAACCACGGGTCGATCGCGGTTTCCGCGAAGATTTCCTCGGCCGTCATGCCGATGCGGAACGCATCGCCGACGTACCAGATGCGGTCCGGGCCCGGCTCGTGGATCTCGATCGCGATCTCGTCGCGGTCGGTCGACTTCTCGTCGAGACCGTCGACGCCGACTTCGAGGCCGCGCAGCGCCTTCTGGAACGATTCCTGGAACGTGCGGCCGATCGCCATCACTTCGCCGACCGACTTCATCTGCGTGGTCAGGCGCGAATCGGCTTCGCGGAACTTCTCGAACGCGAAACGCGGGATCTTCGTGACGACGTAGTCGATCGTCGGCTCGAACGACGCCGGCGTCTGGCCGCCGGTGATTTCGTTCTTCAGCTCGTCGAGCGTGTAGCCGACCGCCAGCTTCGCCGCGACCTTCGCGATCGGGAAGCCGGTTGCCTTCGACGCGAGCGCCGACGAACGCGACACGCGCGGGTTCATCTCGATGACGACCATGCGGCCGTCCTTCGGGTTGATCGAGAACTGCACGTTCGAGCCGCCCGTGTCGACGCCGATCTCGCGCAGCACCGCGAGCGATGCGTTACGCAGGATCTGGTATTCCTTGTCGGTGAGCGTCTGCGCCGGCGCGACCGTGATCGAGTCGCCGGTGTGCACGCCCATCGGGTCGAGGTTCTCGATCGAGCACACGATGATGCAGTTGTCGGCGCGGTCGCGCACGACTTCCATCTCGTATTCCTTCCAGCCGAGCAGCGATTCCTCGATCAGCAGTTCGCGCGTCGGCGACAGGTCGAGGCCGCGCTTGCAGATCTCTTCGAATTCTTCGCGGTTGTATGCGATGCCGCCGCCCGAGCCGCCGAGCGTGAACGACGGACGGATCACGACCGGGTAGCCGCTGCCGCCGGTGCCGGCCATGATCTCGGCGTGCACCTGGGTCGCTTCTTCCATCGAGTGCGCGATGCCCGACTTCGCGGAACCGAGACCGATCTTGGTCATCGCTTCCTTGAATTTCTGGCGGTCTTCCGCCTTGTCGATCGCTTCCGGCGACGCGCCGATCAGCTCGACGCCGAACTTCTCGAGCACGCCGTGGTGGTGCAGGTCGAGCGCGCAGTTCAGCGCGGTCTGGCCGCCCATCGTCGGCAGGATCGCGTCCGGGCGCTCCTTCTCGATGATGCGTGCGACCACTTCCCACGTGATCGGCTCGATGTACGTGACGTCGGCCGTGTTCGGGTCGGTCATGATCGTCGCCGGGTTGCTGTTCACGAGGACGACCTTGTAGCCCTCTTCACGCAGCGCCTTGCAAGCCTGCGCGCCCGAATAGTCGAACTCGCAAGCCTGGCCGATGATGATCGGGCCGGCGCCGATGATGAGGATGCTTTTGATGTCTGTGCGTTTTGGCATGGCTTGTGAATTCAGTAAGTAATCTTTGTCGTGGCGTTGTCGTCGGTCGGCAGGCCGCGCTCAGCTCATGGTGGCGAGCGCGAGCTTCACCGAGAAACCGATGAACAGGCCGCCCACGCTGCTCGCCGCGCCCGCCGCGAGCCTGCGGCGGCGGCGGAAATGCTCGGCGAGCCGTGCGCCCGCGAAGATCAGCGTGCTCAGGTACAGGAAGCTCGCGCATTGCGCGATCGCCCCGAGCACGACGAACGACAGCGCGGGATGCGGGAAGGCCGGGTCGACGAACTGGATGAAGAACGAGATGAAGAACAGGATCGCCTTCGGATTCAGGAGGCTCACGATCAGCGCCTTGCGAAACGGCCGCTCGCCGTCGACCGCGGGCGCTGCCTCGGCCGGCGCATCGCCACGCGCGCGCAGCTTCTGCCACGCGCTGCGCAGCATCCCGGTGCCGATGTACAGCAGGTAAGCGGCGCCGCCGTACTTCACGACGGAGAACAGCAGCGGATTCGCCTTCAGCAGCGACGCGACGCCCGCGGCGGACAGCACCATCAGCACCGTGTCGCCGACGAACACGCCGCAGGCCGCGCGATAGCCGGCCTTCACGCCGCGCTGCGCCGCGAGCGACAGCACGTACATCGAGTTCGGCCCCGGCAGCAGGATGATGAAGATCACGCCGAACACGTAGGTCCAGATATCCGTGATGCCGAGTGCGTGGCCGAACATGATGCGAATCTCCCGTTCTTCGGTTGCTTCAGTTGCGTCAGGCGTTGCGCTGCTTCGCCGCGTCCATCAGTGCGGTGAAACGGTCGAACAGATAGCCGATGTCGTGCGGGCCGGGCGACGCTTCCGGGTGGCCCTGGAAGCAGAATGCCGGCTTGTCGGTCAGCTCGAAGCCCTGCAGCGTGCCGTCGAACAGCGACACGTGCGTCACGCGCGCGTTGGCCGGCAGCGAATCCGCGTCGACCGCGAAGCCGTGGTTCTGCGACGTGATCACCACGCGACCGTCGCCGAGATCCTTCACCGGGTGGTTCGCGCCGTGGTGGCCCGTCTTCATCTTGAGCGTCTTCGCGCCGACCGCGAGGCCCATGATCTGGTGGCCGAGGCAGATGCCGAAGGTCGGCACGCCGCGCTCGATGAACTGCTTCGTGGCCGCGATCGCGTAGTCGCACGGTTCCGGATCGCCGGGGCCGTTCGACAGGAAGATGCCGTCCGGATTCAGCGCGAGCGCATCTTCCGCGCTCGCTTGTGCCGGCAGCACCGTCACGTGGCAGCCGCGCTCCGCGAGCATGCGCAGGATGTTGTACTTGACGCCGAAGTCGTACGCGACGACGCGGTACTTCGGCGCTTCCTGCATGCCGTAGCCGCTGCCGAGGCGCCATTCGGTCTGCTTCCACTCGAACGGCTTGGTGGTCGACACGACCTTCGCGAGATCCATGCCCGCGAGGCCCGCGAACGAGCGCGCGAGCTCGATCGCCTTCGCCTCGTCGTCCGAGCCGGCCAGGATGCAGCCGCTCTGCGCGCCCTTGTCGCGCAGGATCCGGGTCAGCTTGCGGGTATCGATGCCGGCGATCGCGACGACGCCTTCGTCGCGCAGGTAATCGCCGAGCGTGCGGTCCATGCGGAAGTTCGATGCGAGCGTCGGCAGATCACGGATGATCAGGCCGGCGGCATGGACTTTCGTGGCTTCGACGTCTTCGGCGTTGACGCCGACGTTGCCGATATGCGGGTAGGTGAGCGTGACGATCTGACGCGCGTAGCTCGGATCGGTCAGGATTTCCTGATAGCCGGTAATCGCGGTGTTGAACACGACTTCACCGATCGTGTGGCCTTCGGCCCCGATCGAATAACCACGAAAGACCGTGCCGTCGGCGAGTGCAAGCAAGGCGGGAGAAAAAGACGGCAACACGGGAGGCTCCTTGGGGAACACCCTGCTGCCGACCTGTTTACCCTGCCGCGCAAGCGCCGCGCTGCGTAGGCGCGCGGAATCGCTAGCTGGACGCGACCTGCGTTGTCGAGACGCGAACCCGGCGCGTGGCGCACGAGGCTTCGCGGCATCGCCCGACAGGCGGCGTGCGGCGGATGAACGGGATGAGTGAGGTAGGCGCTAGGGTGCGAGGTTGATCAGCACAAACTTTCAAATTATAGCCCGAAAATGGCCTTATCTTCAATCGATATGGCCGTCCGATCGTGCATGCGGCGCGCGTGACGGCGCGCGGTCGCGCACGACACTCGTTGCTGCGGCCCCGTTTCCGCAGCCGCCCTACCCGTCAGCGTACCGCCGGATCAACGTGCTTGCCAGCGCTGCGCGCGGGCCACACGCACCAGACCGCGCTCGCGAGCTGCAGCGCGAGCAGCACGCTCCACGCGGTGACGTGCGCGGCGGCCGGGTAATGGCCGTCGACGGCCGGCCAGTGCGACAGCACCGCGCCGATGCCGATCTGGAACGCAAAGATCAGCACGAAGATCACGAGCGTCAGCGTCGTATTCGCGCGGCCGATCAGATGCGCCGGAAAGTGACCGGCCAGCACCGCGTAGGTCAGGATCCCGACGCCGCCGAACATCCCGTAGGCCGCCCACAGCACGGCCGGCGGCAGCGGCACGCGCGCGACGATCGCGCCCTGAGTGGCGACGAACAGCGCCATGCCGATGCCGCAAAATGCCTGGACGGACACCCCGCGGCGCTCGAGCACGCGCGCCGCCGCGCCGAAGCCGACGCAGCCCGCCATCATCGCGAAGCCGAGCACCGACACGAGCCGCGCGGCGTGCTGCGCATCGAACCCCTCGACGTCGCGCAGGTACGGGCCGACCCACAGCGACTGCATCGCATAGAACACGCCCTGCGTGACGATCGAGAACGACGAAATCTTCCAGAACGCACGGCTGCCCAGGATGTGCCACGTGCCCTTGAACTGGCTGACGATCCCGCCCTGCTGACGCGGCCGCTCGGCTTCCGGCGCACCGAGGCCGATCGCGGCCGCGACGACGATCGTCAGCACCGCGAGGCCGCCGCAGATCACGCGCCAGCTCGTCACGCCGAGCAGCCAGGTCAGCGGCGAGCCGACCACAACGCCGCCGAGGCCGCCGACCGCCATCACGAGACCGTTGACGAGTGGCAGCCGGCCGACCGGAAAATGCTGCGCGAGCGCCTTGAACGCCGCGCCGAGACACACCGATACGCCGACGCCGATCAGGAGCCGGCCGACCATCATCGTGCCGAGGTCGTGCGCGATGCCGAACACGGCGGCGCCGGCCGCCGCGAACAGCAGCATCCCGGCCGCCACGCGGCGCGGGCCGAAATGGTCGAGCAGCACGCCGGCCGGAATCTGCGCGCCGGCGAAGCCGAGGAAATAGAGACTCGTGAGCAGCCCGAGATCGGCAGCCGACAGCCCGAGCTCGTGCGTGACGAACGGCGCGAAGCCAAGATTGACGCCGCGGAACACGTACGACACGAAATATCCGATCGCAAACAGCGCGAGCACCCTCACCTGCACCGACGACATCGCTTCTCCTTGTGACTGCGGGCAGCGCGCAGCAACGGCCGCGCTGCCGCGCACAAACGAAAACGCCGTCACCTCGGTGACGGCGTTGCTACGCGTTTCGTCGGATGATAACGCAATCGCGCGGCCCGGTCGGGCCGCCGCGCCGCGATCGCGGCCGCGTTACTTCTTGCCCTTGTGCGCAGCGGCCTTCGGTGCAGCCTTCGCGGGCGCGGCCTTGGCCGCACGGGCCGCCGGCTTCGCGGCACCGTGCTTCGCGCCGCGCGACTTGCCGCCGACGGACAGGCTCGCGCGCTCGATATGCGCGCCGGCGGTCGACGTCGCGATCCGTTCCGGCCCCGGCTCGGCCGGCACCGCGCGACCGACCGGCACGTGCAGCACGAGCGCCTGGCCCGGCATCGCGAGATCGCGATGCGTGCGGTTCCATGCCTTCAGCTGCGCGACCGACACGCCGTAGCGGCCGGCGATCGCCGCCATCGACTGCTTGCGGCGCACGCGGATCAGCATCTTGCGCGTGTCGGGCACGTCGGGCTCCATCGCGAGCACGCCGTTTTCCGCGACGTCCGCGCTGATGTCCTCGTCGTCGTCATCGCCGCGCGGCACGACGATCGTCGAGCCCGGCTTCAGGCGCATGCCGGCCGGAATCTTGTTGACCGACATCAGCGTGTCGGCGTCCACGCCGATCTTCTCGGCGATCGCGGCCGGGCGCGCGCGCTCGCTCACCGTGTAGGTGGTCCACGTCGACAACTGGCCGTTGTAGGCCTTCAGGTTCTTCTCGAACGCCGCCGCATTGTCGAACGGCAGCAGGATCTGCGGCTCGGTCGCGCCGAGGATCACCGGCTTCGCGAACGACGGGTTCAGCGAGCGGAACTCGTCGAGCGACAGGTTCGCGAGCTTCGCGGCCACCGCCACGTCGATGTCGCGCGCCGTCGTGACCGTCACGAAATACGGGTGGTTGGGGATCTCCGGCAGCGTCAGGCCGAACTGCTGCGGATTCGCGATGATGTTCTTCACCGCCTGCAGCTTCGGCACATAGTTGCGCGTCTCGTTCGGCATCCGCAGGCTCTGGTAGTCGGTCGGCAGGCCGGCCGCCTGGTTGCGCGCGATCGCGCGCTGCACGTTGCCTTCGCCCCAGTTGTACGCGGCCAGCGCGAGATACCAGTCGCCGAACATGTCATGCAGGCGCGACAGGTAGTCGAGCGCGGCGCTCGTCGACGCGAGCACGTCGCGACGCTCGTCCTGCCACATGTTGCGCTTCAGGTTGTACGTGCGGCCCGTGCCCGGCATGAACTGCCACATGCCGGCC
Organism: Burkholderia sp. BCC1988; assembly: GCF_905339895.1. Lineage (NCBI taxonomy): Bacteria > Pseudomonadati > Pseudomonadota > Betaproteobacteria > Burkholderiales > Burkholderiaceae > Burkholderia > Burkholderia sp. BCC1988. Next base: position 107,245 of record NZ_CAJPHA010000015.1, on the reverse strand, counting down.
GCCTTCGCGACCGACAGCGCCTGCGGATTGAACGCGGACTCGATGAACGGCAGCAGCGCGAGCTCGGTCGGCATGTGGCGCGCCTCGAGTTCCTCGACGATGTGATAGAGGTACTTCTGCGAGCGCTCGGTCATGCGCTGCACGTAATCGGGACGCTGCGTGTACCAGGTCGTCTGCATGTCGACGAGGTCGCTCTGCAGGTCGGGCATCTGGAAGCCGCGGCGAATGCGGCCCCATAGATCGGAGTCGGCACTGGTCAGGTCGCCGACGGATTGCTTGTCGACGTCGACAGTTTCTTTGGCGGTGGCTGATTTACGGAGGTAGTTGGACGTCGCCTGCGAATCGGCGGCGTTGTTGGCGACAGGGGCCTGGCTCGCGCAAGCGGCGAGCAGCAGGACCACCATCGCACTCAATATAAGTCGCATGAAAATCTCGGCTTCCGACGGCTGGAAATTGCTGGCGATACTACGGAAGTGCGTGCTTCACGTCAATAAAAACACCGAAAACTCAGCGAAATCCTACATTTGCAGCAATTTTTACAGACGCTACCTGAGGTTTGGAGTCCTCCCGAAATCGTCATCGGAACCGGTTTTTCCACTCGCGCATCAGCGTGAATGCCGCCAGTCGATCCGGCACCGTTTCGTGCAGCTCGGCCTCGAGCGTCGCATGGATGGCCGCGCTGTCCGACCGCATGAACGGGTTGACGGCACGTTCGTGCGCGATCGTCGTGGGCAGCGTCGGCACGCCGCGCGCGCGCAGCGCCTGCGCATCGTCGCGCCAGGCGGCGAGCGCCGCATTGCCCGGTTCGCACGCGAGCGCGAAGCGGATGTTCGACAGCGTGTATTCGTGTGCGCAATGCACGCGCGTGTCGCCGGGCAGCGCCGCGAGCGCGTCGAGCGACGCGAGCATCTGCGCGGGCGTGCCTTCGAACAGCCGGCCGCAACCGCATGAGAACAGTGTATCTCCGCAGAACACGTGAGGCGTGGCCGCGCCCTGCCCGGCCGCCTGGAAATATGCGATGTGGCCGCGCGTATGACCCGGCACGTCGAGCACGTCGAACGCAAGCGCCGGTGCGTCGAGCGTCACGCGATCGCCGCCCGCGAGCGGGCGCGTGACCACGTCGATCGATTCTTCCGCCGGGCCATAAACGACCAGCGGCACATCGTCCGGTTGGCCATCTCGCAGCGCCGCGACACCACCGACGTGGTCGGCGTGATGGTGCGTGAGTAAAATAGCGGTCAAGCGCCAGCCGCGTTCGGCAAGAACACGGCGTACCGGCGCGGCTTCACCCGGATCGACGGCGATCGCATCGCGGCCGTCCGAGACGAGCCAGATATAGTTGTCTTCGAATGCCGGCACCGGCACATATTCCAGCTCGTTCATGGGCACGCAATCATCGTTATGTCCGATCGTCAAATTATAGACTGGCCCGCCTGGACCGACTCGCCACCCGGCCGCTACGTGCTGGACTGGGAGCAGGCGCAGCTCGACCGGATCGTGTCCGACGTCTTCGGGTTTCACGCGCTGCAGCTCGGCCTGCCGCAGCTCGACGCGCTGCGCGAGAACCGCATGCCGTATCGCGGCCTCGTGCTCGACCCGGCGAGCGGCGCGAGCGCGCCCTACCAGTATCCGTGGGCGCGCGAGGCGCATGCGCCCGAGCATGCGCCGGCCGATCGCAGCACGACCTGGTGCGACCTGCTCGACCTGCCGTTCGAGTCGCAGAGCGTCGACCTGATCGTGATGCCGCATACGCTCGAATTCACGTCCGACCCGCACCGCCTGCTGCGCGAGGCCGAACGCGTGCTGATGCCGGAAGGCCAGCTCGTGATCACCGGCTTCAATTCGCTGAGCCTGTGGGGCATGCGGCAGTCGTTCGGGCGCATGGCCAACCGCCCGTTCGTGCCGGCCGCACGCGACCAGATCGCGTTCATCCGGCTCAAGGACTGGATCAAGCTGCTCGGCTTCGATCTCGAGCGCGGCCGCTTCGGCTGCTACCGGCCGCCGCTCGTCACCGACAAATGGCTTGCCCGCTACGGCTTCATGGAGGCCGCCGGCGACCGCTGGTGGCCGATCTTCGGCGCCGTCTACATGGTCACCGCCGTCAAGCGCGTGCGCGGCATGCGTCTCGTCGGCCCGATCAAGATGAAGAAGCCCGTGCTCGCGCCGGGCCTGACGCCGGCGGCCACCCCGACCACCCATCAAGAACACTCATGACCACCGACACCATCGACATCTATACCGACGGCGCCTGCAAGGGCAACCCCGGCCCCGGCGGCTGGGGCGCACTGCTGCGCTACGGCGACCGCGAAAAGGAGCTGTTCGGCGGCGAGCCGAACACGACCAACAACCGCATGGAGCTGATGGGCGTGATCGCCGCGCTCGAGGCGCTGAAGCGGCCGTGCCGCGTGATCGTCCATACCGACTCGCAGTACGTGCAGAAAGGCATCAGCGAGTGGATCCACGGCTGGAAGAAGAAGGGCTGGGTCACCGCGGCGAAAACCCCGGTGAAGAACGCCGACCTGTGGAAGCGGCTCGACGCGCTCGTCGCGCAGCACGAGGTCGAGTGGCGCTGGGTGAAGGGCCATGCGGGCCATCCCGAAAACGAACGCGCGGACGCGCTCGCGAACCGCGGCGTCGCATCGCTCGCGGCCTGAATCGCAGCCTGAACGCAGGCCGCCCTACCGTCTTTCCCGATTTATCCGACATGCGCCAGATCATTCTCGATACCGAAACCACCGGCCTGAACCCCCGCACGGGCGACCGCCTGATCGAAATCGGCTGCGTCGAGCTGCTGAACCGGCGGCTCACCGGCAACAACCTGCACATCTACGTGAACCCCGAGCGCGACAGCGATCCGGGCGCGCTGGCCGTGCACGGCCTCACGACCGAATTCTTGAGCGACAAGCCGAAGTTCGCGGAAGTCGTCGACCAGATCCGCGACTTCGTGAAGGACGCCGAGCTGATCATCCATAACGCGCCGTTCGACCTCGGGTTCCTCGACGCAGAATTCGCGCGGCTCGACCTGCCGCCGTTCACCGAGCATTGCGGCGGCGTGATCGACACGCTCGTGCAGGCCAAGCAGATGTTCCCCGGCAAGCGCAATTCGCTCGACGCACTGTGCGACCGGTTCGGCATCAGCAACGCGCACCGCACGCTGCACGGCGCACTGCTCGACTCGGAGCTGCTCGCCGAGGTCTATCTCGCGATGACGCGCGGCCAGGACAGCCTCGTGATCGACATGCTCGACGACGCAGGCGCCGACGGCGGCGCGGCGAACGGCCAGCGCGTGGCGCTCGCGTCGCTCGACCTGCCGGTGCTCGCGGCGAGCGACGACGAACTGGCCGCGCACCAGGCCCAGCTCGACGAACTCGACAAGTCGGTCAAGGGCGCCTGCGTATGGCGCAAGTCCGCCGACGCGGACGCCGCCGAAGCCGCCTGACGCGGCGTCTCACGAGCCGAAGCCGTGCCTGCAGCCGCGCTCAAGCGCGCGGCTGCAGTGCGATGACGGCCATTCCGCCGAGCGCGAGCATCGCGCCCGCCACATCCCAGCGGGTCAGCGCGATGCCGTCGACCGCCCGCAGCCAGATCAGCGCCACCGCGATATACACGCCGCCGTACGCCGCATACGTGCGCCCTGCCGCGCTCGGGTGCAGCGTCAGCAGCCACGCGAACAACGCGAGCGACAGCGCGGCCGGCACCAGCAGCCAGACGGGCCTTCCGCCTTTCAGCACGAGCCACGGCAGGTAGCAGCCGACGATCTCGGCCAGTGCAGTGACGGCGAACAACGCCGCAATCCTGATCAGTTCGGTCATCCGGTTCCCCGCAGATTCGGCCCCCATCCGGCGGGCCGCGCGACCGCGCCGCGCGCCGCCGATCATACCGGAGCCGGCCCCGCCGGAACCGCCGCCAGACGGGGGATTCCCGGCAATTTGCACGATCATCTGTCATCGTGCTATCATGTCGCCTGTTTCAACATTCAATCTCTGTCTATTCGATTTCGCAAGAAGTCCGTCCGCGCATTGCGGGCCGGTGCTTCGACCGAGATTGCATCCACAGGAAAGCCCGCCCGACAGGCCCGCTTTTCTCGTTTCGTTGCCCCTCCGGGGCGCTTGCCGGAACGCCGGACTCCGTCCGCGCCGGCATCTGCCGCTCGCATCACGCGGCCCATTCTTCATGAGCGCACCGTCGCGACGGCCCATCGGGCCCGCGTCGAAGCAGTCCCTTACGGCCCTTTACCGCCTCATGTGCAGTAAGCGCTTAAATGGCCTGCCCCGACGCGCAGCACACGACATCGCGCTCGCCGGCAAACCGTGTCGGACGGCCCGCCCGTTCCGGCGCAGTCAAAGGAGTGCATGACCTTGACCGCAACACACGTCAGCCCGACCGCTGCTTCTTCCTCCACGTCGTCCGGCGAGGCTCCGCTCGCCGCGGACGACATTACCGTCGTCGACCAGAGCCTGCTCAAGCGCGCCGTCAGCGCGATGGCCATCGGCAATGCGATGGAATGGTTCGACTTCGGCGTCTACAGCTATATCGCCGTCACGCTCGGCAAGGTGTTCTTCCCGTCCAGCAGCCCGTCCGCGCAGCTGCTCGCGACCTTCGGCACGTTCGCGGCCGCGTTCCTCGTGCGCCCGCTCGGCGGCATGGTGTTCGGCCCGCTCGGCGATCGCATCGGCCGCCAGCGCGTGCTCGCCGCCACCATGATCATGATGGCCGTCGGCACCTTCGCGATCGGCCTGATCCCCAGCTACGCGTCGATCGGCATCATGGCGCCCGTGCTGCTGCTCGTCGCCCGCCTCGTCCAGGGCTTCTCGACCGGCGGCGAATACGGCGGCGCCGCCACCTTCATCGCCGAATTCTCGACCGACAAGCGCCGCGGCTTCATGGGCAGCTTCCTCGAGTTCGGCACGCTGATCGGCTATGTGATGGGCGCCGGCGTCGTCGCGCTGCTCACCGCGTCGCTGTCGCAGGAAGCGCTGCTGTCGTGGGGCTGGCGCGTGCCGTTCCTGATAGCGGGCCCGCTCGGCCTGATCGGCCTGTACATCCGGATGAAGCTCGAGGAAACGCCGGCGTTCAAGCGTCAGGCCGAGGAGCGCGAAGCGCAGGACAAGGCCGTGCCGAAGGCGCGCTTCCGCGAGACGCTGATGCGCAACTGGCGCGCGCTGCTGCTCTGCGTCGGCCTCGTGCTGATCTTCAACGTGACCGACTACATGGTGCTGTCGTACCTGCCGAGCTTCATGTCGTCGACGCTGCACTTCGACGAGTCGCACAGCCTCGTGCTGGTGCTGATCGTGATGGTGCTGATGATGCCGCTGACGCTCGCCGCCGGCCGCCTGTCGGACAAGGTCGGCCGCAAGCCCGTGATGCTGGCCGGCTGCGTCGGCCTGCTCGCGCTGTCGATCCCGTCGATGATGCTGATTCATGCGGGCACCACCGCGTCGGTGTTCGGCGGCCTGCTGATCCTCGGCGTGCTGCTGTCGTGCTTCACCGGTGTGATGCCGTCGGCGCTGCCGGCGCTGTTCCCGACCGAGATCCGCTACGGCGCGCTCGCGATCGGCTTCAACGTGTCGGTGTCGCTGTTCGGCGGCACGACGCCGCTCGTCACCGCGTGGCTCGTCGACGTGACCCACAACCTGATGATGCCCGCGTACTACATGATGGGCGCGGCCGTGATCGGCATCGTGTCGGTCGTCGCACTCGCCGAAACCGCACGCCAGCCGCTCAAGGGCTCGCCGCCGGCCGTCGCGTCGCGCCGCGAGGCACACCAGCTGGCGCGCCAGCTGCGCGAGGAAGACGACGCGGAAATCTACGGCGTCGTGTCGCCCGCGCGCGCCTGAGCGTCACCCGCTCGCCCATGAAAAAGCCCCGGCCGAAGCCGGGGCTCGATCGAACCCGATCCGCCCGACCGGCTTGCGCCGGCCGGGCGTTTTTTCATCCGTCGACGTGACGCGGGTTCATGCGTGCGCTTCGCAGTGGCGGCAGAAGATCAGCGCACGCGAACGCGACACGGCTGCCTGCGCGCCCCGCGCGGCGACGATCAGGCCGACCTGGCCGAGATTGAAGTCGCGCTCGACCATCAGTTGCGTCAGCGCGGCAAGCGGCAACACGACGGACGGGTGGTACAAACTCGATTCGATCAGCGCTCTCATCATCGGCTCCATCAGGCAATGCGTATTCGATGGAGTGGATTCTAGGGACGGCCCGCATCCGGATAAACGGCGCGAATGCGAAGTCACTTGTCAGCGGCGGAGAACAATCGGCTCGTCCTTGCCGGACGGGGCCGAGCGGGCGGCGCGCGGTCGCGCGGGCGCATAAAGTGCAGCGGCGCGACGTGGTTTTCCGCACGTCGCGCCGAACAATAACGCGCGGCCGGACGCGCCGCGCACTGCGGTTGGGTCGACACGCGCCGAATGCCGGCCCGGTTCCGCCGCGGCGGGTCGGTCGCGCCGCCCTCGCCCGCCGCCGTTCCGGTGCTGCCGGGATCGACGCCGCGTTCAGGCGAGCGGCGTCTCGACAAACGCCGGCAGCGCTTCCGCACGCGCCGAATGCGCGGCCAGCGCCGGATACCGGGCCGGATCGATCCGCGCGAGCGCCGGATAATCGGCGGCCATGAATTGCGTGAAGCGCCAGGCGACCGCGACGGTCACGTCCGACTGCAGCAGCCGCGCGCCGCCGAACCAGCCGTTCGCGGCCGCGACGAGCGGCTCGAGTTCGCCGTACGCGGCCTCGAGCTGGCTCAGCACGCGCTCGAGCCAGGGCGCGTGCTGCTTGTCGGTCGGCCGCAAAGCGTGCTCGTACACCACCTGCACCGTCTTCTCGGCCGCCGCCAGCGCGAGGCCGACCGGCACCAGCGTGCGCAGCCGCGCGTCGGCGGCGTCGGGCAACAGGCGCCGCTCCGGCGCGACGCGATGGTCGAGGTAGTCGACGATCAGCGACGAATCGAGCAGCGTCGCACCGTCGTCGGTCACGAGCGTCGGCGCCTTCACGACCGGGCTGAACGACCGGAACCGGTCGAACTGACGAAACACCGAGACCGACTCGTGTTCGAACGGCAGGTCGAGCAGCTTCGCCGATATGGCGACACGCCGCACGAACGGGGAATCCAGCATGCCGATCAGCTTCATCGCAAACGCTCCGCTTGAGGGAATGGGACCGACGACTGTAGCAGCGCCGTGCGCCGGTGCCTAGCGCGATGCCGCCGAAACGCGCGGCGAAATCCGCGTCGTCCGGTCACGTTTCCGACACCCGCTGCGCGCCCGGAGTGACCATAATGCAGATTCACCTCCCTTCCGCCTCGAGGTTCGCCATGTGGTACGACGTCGTCGAGCAGCAGCGGGAATGGATGCGCGCCTGGCGCGAAGCGACGCGCCACGCGTTCGACGTATGGCCCGCCGCGACGCTGCCGCACGCCGTGTCGTCGTGCTACGACGACCTGTTCGAGCCGCTCCTCGGGCCGGCCGCCGGGCCGCCGCGCTTCGAGATCCGGCGGCCGGCCGTCGACGAGCGGATCGTCGCGCGCACGCCGTTCTGCCAGTTGCGGCGCTTCGCACGCGACGATGCGCGGCGCGCGGTGCTGCTGTGTGCGCCGCTCGCGGGGCACGCGGCCGTGATGATGCGGGAAACCGTCGAGGCGCTGCTCGCGGACGGCGACGTCTGCGTGACCGACTGGGTCAATGCGCGCGACGTCCCGCTCGCGGCGGGCCGCTTCGGGCTCGACGAGTACGTGGCGACGCTCGACGGCTTCGTCGACGCGCTCGCCCGCGACGACCGGCCGCTGCATGTCGTCGCCGTATGCCAGGCCACCGTTCCCGCACTCGGCGCACTCGCGCTGCGCGCCGCGCGCGGCCACGCACCGCCCGCGAGCGTCACGCTGATCGGCGGGCCGCTCGACGCACGCATCAACCCGACCACGCTCGGCACCACGGCCGCGTCCCGTTCGCTCACGTGGTGCCGCCGCCACCTGATCGACATCGTGCCGCCCCGCTTCCCCGGCCGTGGCCGGCACGTGTTCCCGACCTATCTTCAGCAGGGCGAGATCGCGCTGCTGTATCCGCAACGCTTCCTGACGCTGATCGAGGACTACGCGCGCGCCGCCTCGCACTTCGACCTGACGGCGCTGGCGGACGCGCGGCGCGCGCTGCGCGAATACACGGCGCTGCTCGACATGCCGGCCGAATACTTCCTGGACACCGTCGATATCGTGTTCCAGCGGATGTGCCTCGCGAACGGCACGTGGCAAGTCGGCGGCCAGCGCGTGGAGCCGGCCGCGCTGCGCGGCGTCGCGCTGCTGACGGTCGAAGGCGGTCGAGACGCCGTCACCGGCGCCGGCCAGACGCATGCGGCACTCGACATGTGCCGCGGCCTCAAGGCCGGCGAGCGCCAGCGTCTCGATATCGACGACTGCGATCACTACGGGCTGTTCACGGGTGCGCGCTGGCACGGCAACGTCCATCCGGCGCTGCAGCGCGAGTTCGCGCAGGCCGAAGCCGTTCGCCCGATATCGCGCCGGCGCCGGGTCAGGCGGACGTGAGGTCGTCGTCCGGCCCGCGGGCCGCATCGAGGAGCGCGCGCACCTCGTCGTCGCCGGTCTGGTCGAAACGCGCGTAGAACTGGCTGATCCCGAAGAAGCGCAGCGGCTGCGACACCGTCACGAACGCATCGGCCAGATCGTCGAACGCATGCTGGGCGCCGGCCGGCGCGACGGGTGCGGCGGCCACGATGCGCGCGGGATGGCGCTTGCGCAGCGCCTGCAGTGCGACGCGCATCGACGCGCCGGTCGCGATGCCGTCGTCGACGACGATCGCGATGCGACCGTCGACCGGCAGCGGCGGCCGCGCGCCGCGATACAGCGTGTCGCGGCGCTGCAGTTCGGCGGTCTCGCGCACGATCACGTCGGCCAGTTGGGAATCGGACACGCCCATCGCGCGGATCGCCGCGTGCTGCAGGTGGATCGCCCCGCCGGTCGCGATCGCGCCGATCGCGAATTCGGGATCGGAGGGCATGCCGAGCTTGCGCACGACCAGCACGTCGAGCGGCGCGCGCAGCGCCTGCGCGACCGGGAATGCAACCGGTACGCCGCCGCGCGGCAGCGCGAGCACGACGACGTCGCGGCGCCCCGCATAGTCGTGCAGCGCGAGCGCAAGCTGACGACCCGCGTCGGCGCGATCGGCAAAACACTCGGTCAAGATCGGCTCCCTGCCGTTGGGCCGGATGCGCGACCTGCGCGCCGGCACCTGTTCAACGAGCATGGTTCATCGGACACGCCGATGCAAGCGGGGTCATACCGGCGTCCGCGGCAGGCGGATCGCTGCACTGACAAGGATGGATGGCGTTCGCCCGGGGCGGGCTGCCGTCAAGCGCTCAGAGCCCGCCGGCCTGCCGATACAGCCGCCAGAACGACTGCGCGTACGACTGCGCGAGTTCCGGCGCGCGCTGGAACACGTTGACCGTTTCCGCGTGCGCGGCCGCGTCGTCGGACAGCGTCGTCAGCGCGACGCTGTCGTCGACGATCACGAAACGCGGTGCGGGGTCGCCGTGCCGCGAATCGATCGCGACGTCGATGCCGGCCGATTTCAGATAGCCCGCGCCGCTGTACTTGCCCGCACGCGGCGAGCGCACCAGCACGACCCGCACGTCGACCCCGCGCGAACGCGCCGCGCGCAGCGCCGCCGCGACCGCGGGCGGCACGTACGCGTAGCCGGCCAGCAGCACGCGACGCTGCGCCTGACCGATCAGGTCGACGGTCGCGTCGGCCGCCGCATTGTCATACGAAAAGTACCTGCCGACCGCGGCGGCGTCGGACGGAATCGGGCTGGCGTGGGCGGTCGCCATGCAGCAAAGCGCGGCGACGAGGAAGGCGGCTGGTCTCATGGCGGGCGCCATTGTAGCGACGCCAATTCGCATGACAAGCGCCTGCTGCAGCGCTGCTGCGCCGGCGCAACACCCGGCGCGGAACGACCGGTCGGCAGGCGGATTTCGAAGCGGATCTCGAACTGGATTCGAAGCGGTTCCGGCGCGTGATCCGGCCGCTAGCCCTCCGCCGGTCAGCCGGCCGCGATGCGCGCGAGCCAGCTCGCGATACCGTCGACGGAACGGAAATCCGCGACGCTGCGTGCCGGCAGCGCCGGATACGCGCTGCCCGCCATCTCGGCCAGTGCGCGGCCCGGGCCGAGTTCGAGAAACGCGGTCGCGCCGGCCTCGACGCACGCGGCCAGGCAGGCCGCCCACTCGACCGGCTCCGCGATCTGGCGCGCGAGCTTGTCGAGCCCGGCGTCGACATCGAGCACCGACGCGCCGTCGATCCCCGAAAACAGTCGCGTGCCGGGCAGCGGCCGGCGCACGTTCACGGCGGCCAGCGATGCGCGAAACGCGGGCACCGCCGCCGCGAGCCGGTGCGTGTGCGACGCGATCCGCACGCACACGGGCGCGACACGCAGCGCACCGTCGCGTGCGGCGGCGTCGGCCACCGCGGCGACGTCGGCCTGCCGCCCGGCCAGCACGAACGCATCGCCGGGATTGGCGATCGCGATCGCCGCATCGCGGCCGTCGCAGAGTTGCGCGAGCCGCGCACGCGTGAGCCCGCGCACGAATGCCATCCGTTCATCGCCGCCGCTCGCGGCATCCATGGCGCGCGCGCGCGCATCGGCCAGCGCCAGCGCGTCGTGCGGATCGATCATCCCCGCGACGCTCCACGACGCGACTTCGCCGACGCTGTACCCCGCGACGCAACGACGCCGCGGCCACATCGCCTCGAGCAACATCGTCGCCGCAAGCGCCTGCACCGTGCAGAGGATCTGCGCAGCGCGGTTCTCACGCAGCGCATCCGGTTCGGCGTGCCGCACCCAGTCGCGCGGATCGTCGCCGAGGAGCCGGCCGGCGTGCGCGAACAGCGCATCGGCTTGCGGCACCGCGCCGGTCAGCTCGAACATGTCCGCACGCTGCGCGCCTTGCCCCGAACAGAGGATCGCCAGCGTCATCGTCCCTCCCGGTCCGTCTCGTCCGTTTCGCCCGTCTCGAGCGCATCGACGAACACGCTCATCGCCAGCAGGTCGGCCGCGCCGCCCGGGCTCAGCCGGCGCGCGACGAACGCGCGGTGCGCGGCGGCCGCGCGCAGTCGCCAGTCGCGGGCGCGGATGCCGCCGCGGGCAACGAATGCGCGTGCCGTGGCACGCGCGAAATCGAGGCCGGCCTGCCCGCCGCGGTGCAGCAGGTTCGTATCGTCGAGCGCGGCGATCAGCGCGAAGCAGGCGTCGACGCGCGCGGCCTCCGGATCGTCCGGCATGCAGCGCCGCGCGCGGCGCAGGGCCGGCAGCCCGACGTCGTACACGGTCGTGAACCCGTCGGCCGCCTCGCGACGCGCGCCGCCGACACCGTAGCGGCGGCTCGCGCGCTCGCCGTGACTGTCGGGCAGCCGCGGGCCGCCGAGGATCTCGGTGCCCCAGCGCCGCGCGACGAACGCGCCGAGCGTCAGCGTGCGTGCCGCGGTGCCCGGCACCGTGCGGCGGCCGGCGGCCGCGCACAGCAGCCCGAGCCCGAAGATCGCGCCGCGATGCGTGTTGACGCCGCCGGTCGCGGCAAGCATCGCGTGTTCCGCGCGCAGCCCGATCTTGCGCAGCACGGCCATGTCGGCGTCACGCGCACCGGCATCGGCGAGCTCCGCGAAGTACGGCCGCAGCACGGCCGCGCTGCGCACGAACATCGTGGCATCCATGTCCGCGTGACTGCCGGTGTCGACGTGACTGACGAGGCCCGGCTTCGGATAGGTGTCGATTTCCAGCACGAGGCTGTGCTCGGCGAGTTCGGCGATGCGCTCGGCATCGGACGGCGCCGGCGCGCGGCAGGCGGCCCACGCACTCATCGCGTGCCTCCGGTGAATGCGTCGGCAGGCATCAATTCGACGGCGATCGCCGTCTTGACCGCGACTTCAGGCAGCCGCGCATGCAGCTCGCGCCAGTTCACGCCGGCGCCGTCGTCGCGCAGCAGTTCGCCGTCGATGCGCATCGGCGCGCGTGCGTCGAGTGTCGCCAGGCCGTCGAGCAGCGCGGCGAGCGATGCGACGTCAGGCAGCGGAAACACGAGGTCGAGATCGGACGACGCGCTCAGGTAGCGCTCTCCCGTCAGCGCCTGCCATGCGAGGCTGCCGAATACGCGGCCCTGCACGCCGCAGCGGGCGCCGAGCGCAGCCAGGTCGCGCAGCGTCGCGTGCCATGCGTCGGGCGCGACAGCGAGCACATCGGCGAGCGTGGGCAGCGGACCGACCGACGCGAGCGCGTCGGCGGCGACGTTCATTGCAATGCGCCGCTTGCCCGCCGAAGGCGGCAGCGGCAAGCCGAGCGGGATGCGCCCCGCATCGGCCTCGTCGGGCGACGCGCGGCGCACGATCAGCGGCCAGCCGTGCGCGGCCCACGCCTGCACGAGCGGATCGGCCGCCAGCGCGGGATCGCGCGCGCAGGCCGCGCCCCACCCGGCCGCCGTCAGCGTGACGAGCGTGTGGCGGCGCAGCGGCGTGTCAGCGTGCGGCACGCGCGAGTGCCTCGACACGCCGCGCGACGTCGGCCGCGACCGGCCGGCCGCGCGCCGCACGCACGTCGTTGCGATCGGCCGGCTTGCCGAGCCATTCGGCGACCTGCGCGTCGAGCGCGCGGGCCGGGTCGAGCACGGCGTCGACGGCACCCATCTTCACGAGATTGTCGAGCCCCGGCGCGAACACCGGCGTCGAACGCGCCATCTCCTTCAGCACGTCGATCGGCAGCTTCGTCACGCGCGACATCGACGGCAGGTCCATCACTTCCGGCTCCGCGCCCGGCAACGCGAGCAGCGTGCGCGTCGCGAGCGCGGTCGCGATGAACGCGCCCGCGGCCGTATGGCCGTATAGCAGGCCGATCGTCCGGTGCCCGGCGAGCTCCGCGTGCATCAGGCATTTCGCGAGATGCGACAAGCCTTCGTTCAGGCCGAGCAGTTCGTCGCGCTTGCTCATCCGCTGGCTGTCGCTGTCGACGAGCACGAGAATCGGCGTGTCGCCGCCGCGCCCGATCGTGTCGAGCACGTGCGACGCGAGCGTCACGGCTTCGTCGATGCCGAACGGCAGCCGGTCGGCGACGCCGATCACGTCGACGCGCGTGCCGGTCAGATCAGCGTGCCCCGCCAGCAAGCCGCCGGTCCGCGTGATCGCGTGGCCGTTCGGGAACAGCGAGGTCAATACTTCATCGAGCGTCATGCTGCGCCTCCTGCAGTTGATCGGCGAGCTTCGCGAATTCATCGTCGGGCATGCCGGGAATCGCTTCCGGCTCGCTCGCGCCGAGCGCGCGCCACACGTCGAGCGCGTCCTTGCATGCGCCGAACCGTTCGACGCGCGCTTCGAGACGCGCCTGCTCCGCGCGCAGCATCGCCGCGTCGAAGTTCGGCGCACGGCCGATCAGGTCGAGCGCGGCCGCGCGAAACGCGTCGGGCGTATCGGCCACGTAGCGGTCCGCGCCGCCGATCAGCCGGCGGTGCTTGCCGCCCATCGTGCGCCAGATCAGCGCGCGGTCCTTCGCATCGAATTCCTCGACGCCGCGATTGGTCTCGATCACCTCGGGCCCCGACACGCTGATGCGCCCCTGCTCGGACACCGCGAGCGCCGAACAGCAGGCGGCGAGCAGGCCGCCGCCGCCGTAGCAGCCCGCGCGCCCGCCGATCAGCCCGATCACCGGCACGCCGGCCGCACGCGCGTCGACGAGCGCACGCATGATCTCGGCGATCGCCAGTTCGCCCGCATTCGCTTCCTGCAGCCGCACGCCGCCCGTATCGAACAGGATCAGCACCGGCGTGCCGAGGTCGCGCGCCGCACGCAGCAGCCCCGTGAGCTTCGCGCCGTGCACTTCGCCGAACGCGCCGCCCATGAAGCGGCCCTCCTGCGCGGCGACCAACACTGGCGTGCCGTCGAGCCGGCCGCGGCCGACCACCATGCCGTCGTCGAACTGCTGCGGCAGGTCGAACAGCGGCAAGTGCGGGCTCGTCACACGATCGCCCGGTCCGAGAAATTCGGTGAAGCTGCCCGCGTCGAGCAGCCCGTCGACGCGCTGGCGCGCCGACGCTTCGTACCAGCTCGCGCGGTTCGCGACGAATGCGGGTGCGTCGTGGATCGCGTCGGTCATCATGCGCCTCCCTCGATCGCTCGCACGGCTTGCGCGAGCCGCAGCGACACCATGTCGGGCCGCGCGCCGCCGTCGTTGATCGACAGCTTCAGGCCGCCCGGCGCGCGCCGTTCGACGAAGTCCGACACGACGGCCTGCCACACCGCGCCGAAACCGACCGCCGCGGTGCGGATATCGATCTCGCATTCGTTGCCCGGCAGCACGCGCTCGACGAGCACCTCGAGATTGCCGGACGCGACCACGCCGACGAGCGCCGTGGCCAGTTCGCCCTGCGCGCGTTCGCGCGCGGTGAAGCGATAGTTCAACTGTTCCATGCCCTCTTCCTCACCAGTTGCGGAACCGGGCCGGCGGCGCATACAGGCCGCCCGACCAGTGCACGAGATCCTTGATCGAGCGCGCGGCAAGCCAGCGGCGGTCGGCGTCGAGCGGATCGATGCCGAGATCCTCCGGGCGGCGGATCACGCCGCGCTCGCGCAGCTGCTCGACCAGCCTGCGATCGCGGCCGCGGCCGACTTCCGTATAGCCGGCCACGCCGCGGATCGCGTGCTCGCGTTCGTCCTTGTCGCGGCACATCAGCAGGTTCGCGATCCCTTCCTCGGTGACGATGTGCGTGACGTCGTCGCCGTAGACCATGATCGGCGCGAGGTCGAGCTGCAGCTTGTCCGCGAGCTTCAGCGCGTCGAGCTTCTCGACGAACATCGGCACGTTCTTGTCGCCGAACGTCTCGCCGATCTGCACGACCAGCTTGCGGCCGCGCCTGAGCGCCGCCGGCGTGTCGGGGTCGGCCTCCGCACCGGCCTTCAGCCACGGCTCGCTCGGGTGACGCCGGCCGCGTGCGTCGCTGCCCATGTTCGGCGCGCCGCCGAAGCCGGCGATCCGCTCGGCCGTGACCGTCGACGAATGGCCGGACAGGTCGATCTGCAGCGTCGAGCCGATGAACATGTCGCACGCGTAGAGGCCGGCGGTCTGGCAGAACGCGCGGTTCGAGCGCAGCGACCCGTCGGGGCCCGTGAACCACACGTCGGAGCGCGCGCGGATGTAGTCGTCCATCCCGACTTCGGAGCCGAAGCAGTGAACCTGCTCGACCCAGCCCGATTCGATCGCGGGAATCAGCGTCGGGTGCGGATTGAGCGCCCAGTGCGTGCAGACCTTGCCCTTCAGCCCGAGCTTCGCGCCGTAGGTCGGCAGCAGCAGCTCGATCGCGGCCGTGTTGAAGCCGATCCCGTGGTTCAGGCGCTTGATGCCGTACGGTTCGTAGATGCCCTTGATCGCGAGCATCGCGGTCAGGATCTGGGTCTCGGTGATCGCGGCCGGGTCGCGCGTGAACAGCGGCTCGACGTAGAACGGCCGGCCGGCCTCGACGACGAAATGCACGCGGTCGCCCGGAATGTCGACACGCGGCACCTTGTCGACGATGCGGTCGACCTGCGCGATCACGATGCCGTCCTTGAACGCGGTGGCCTCGACGACGGTCGGTGTGTCTTCCGTGTTCGGGCCGGTGTACAGGTTGCCGTCGGCATCGGCGCTGACCGCGGCGATCAGCGCGACCTGCGGCGTGAGATCGATGAAGTAGCGGGCGAACAGCTCGAGATACGTGTGCACCGCGCCGAGCGCGATCTTGCCGCCGAACAGCAGCTTCGCGATGCGCTGCGACTGCGGGCCCGAATACGCGAAGTCGAGACGCTTCGCGATGCCGCGCTCGAACACGTCGAGATGCTCGGGCAGCACGACGCCCGACTGCACCATGTGCAGGTCGTGGATCTTCGCGCTGTCGACGTCGGCAAGCGCGGTGGCGAGCAGGTCGGCCTGCTTCTGGTTGTCGCCTTCGAGGCAAACGCGGTCGCCGGGCCGCAGCACCGCTTCGAGCAACGCGACGGTGTCGCGCGCATCGACCCGCTTGCCGCGCGCCCCGGAGGAAGTGGCCTTGGGCCACGCGAAGGCCGCGCCGGCCGCGAGGCGTGCATCGCGCGCCTGCCGCGCGTGATTCCATCCCGTCATGAACAGTTCTCCCGCTTCGATGGTTCAGCGGCATTCTAAGCCTGGCGCCGCCGCCGATTGATGATGTTGACGAATGCGACTCAGAGGACGCCGCGATGGATGCGGCCCCGCCGCGGCCCGCGCGCGCCGGCGCTTGCGCAGGGGTCGCCCGGATCGCACGCGTGGCGGTTATGCGCCGACCAGCGCGCGTGTCGTGAAGAACAGCACCGACGGCCCGAGCAGGCAGCCGACGCCGGTATGGAACGTCGCGACCAGCGCGCCGTACGGCACGAGCCGGCGGTCGGTCGCAGCAAGGCCCGCGCTCACGCCGCTCACGGTGCCGGCGAGGCCGCCGAAGATCATCGCGGAGCGCGGCGTCTTCAGGCCCATGAAGTTCGCCGCGACCGGCGTGCCGATCATCACGATGATCGCCTTCACGAGGCCTGTCGCGATGCTGAGCGCGATCACGTCGGAGCTCGCGCCGATCGCGGCGCCCGTCACGGGCCCGACGATGTAGGTGACGGCGCCCGCGCCGATGGTCGTCATGCTGACCGCATCGGTATAACCGAACGCGCGCGCGATGCACGCGCCGACGATGAACGGCAGCACGGTGCCGAGCAGCAGCGACACGACGCCGACGAGGCCGGCCTTGCGCGCCTCGGCCGGCTGCACTTCGAACGCGGTCGCGACGATCGCGAAATCGCGCAGCATCGCGCCGCCCATCAGGCCGACGCCGGCGAACAACTTGACGTCGGCCAGCCCCTTCTCGCCGCCGGTGAACGCGCCGCCGACGTACGCAAGCACGAGGCCGATCACGATCGCGATCGCGGAGCCGTGCACGCGGCCGAAGGTGAGCTTGCGCGACGCGAGCGACGACAGCCACATGATCAGGCCGACCAGCGCGAACGACGCGACGAGCCCGTTGTGGGCGACGGTTTTTTCGAGCATCTGCAGCATCGCGGCCTCCGTTACTGTTCTTCGAATTGCGGCACGCCCGCGAAGGCCGTGTCGTCGCGCCCGGTGCGCACGAGTACCGCGATGCAGCATGCGCAGATCGCGACCGCGCCGATGGCGGCGAGCAGCGCGACCGGCCCGCCCTTCAGCGCGGCGACGACGTTCTGGTTCGCGGCCATCGCGACGACGACCGGGATGTACATCGCGCCCCAGAAACCGACGCCGGCCTCGGTCTCCTTCGGCAGCCAGCCGCGCCGGTGCAGCCACAGGCGCAGGCAGATCAGCAGCAGCATCGCGATGCCGACGCCGCCGACGTTGGTCTTCACGCCGATCGCGGCGCCCAGCAGGTCGCCGAGGAACAGTCCGGCCAGATGGCAGAACGCCAGCAGCGCGGTTCCGTAGATGATCATGAGTCGTCTCCAGTCTCTTCGTGACGGGTGCCTGACGCGTGCGGGAGTCGGGCCCGCATGCCGGTTCCGGGCGCGGACTGGATGTCTCCTGCGGCGGGGCGCCGCGGCCCGGCGGCTCGTCGTGCGAGCGCATTCTCGGGCGGTCGATGGGATGATGCGGTTTCGGGCCGGACGCCGGATGGCTTAGACTGACCGATGGAGCCGGCGGCGCGACACGGGCTACGCGTCCGGTGCGCCCCGTTTGCATGGGCCGCACCAGCGCGTGATCCGATACTAGCGCCGCACCATCCGGCCATTTATGAAGTTGTCGAAACCGATTCAGTGGATTTAGCAATGCGTCCATTACCGCCCGAGTTGCTGCGCAGCTTCGTCGCCGTCGCCCAGTCCGGCAGTTTCACCGCCGCGTCCGAACGCGTGAGCCTGTCGCAGTCGACCGTCAGCCAGCACATCCGCCGCCTCGAGGAACTGCTCGACCGGCCGCTGTTCGAGCGCGACACGCGCAACGTGCACCTGTCGCAGCACGGCGACGCGCTGTTCCGCTACGCGGTGCGCATCCTCGAGCTGATGGACGAGGCCGTCACGTCGGTGTGCGGCCCGCCGCTGTCGGGCAAGGTGCGGCTCGCGATGTCGGAGGATTTCGCGTCCGCGCACCTGACGGCCGCGCTCGCGAGCTTCGTGCAGCGCAATCCGGAAGTCGAGCTCGCGATCTCGACCGGGCTGTCGGGCGACCTGTTCGATGCGCTCGACGAAGGCCGTCACGACCTGGTGTTCGCGAAACGCGTCGCGGGCAGCCGGCGCGGCCGCGTGATCCGCAGCGAACCGCTGTACTGGTGCACCGGCCCCGATTCGCGGATCACCGGCCACGAGGCCGTGCTGCCGCTCGCGATGCATCCGGAGCCGAGCGTATCGCGCCGCCGCGTGCTTGAGTCGCTGGAGGCGGTCGGCCGCCCTTACCGGATCGCCGTCGTGAGCAGCAGCATCGCGGTGCTGCGCGCGGCCGCGAGCGCGGGGCTCGGCGTCAGCGCGTTCGCCGGCTACGTGATTCCGGCCGGGCTCGCGCGGCTCGACGCGGGGCTCCCCGAACTCGGCGAACTCGAATACGTGATCGACCGGCCGGCGGCCGCGTCGCGCTCGACGCTCGCGCTCGAAGCGACGCTGATCGCGGCAGCGGCCGAGCTGTAACGCTGGCTGCCGCCTTCACGCCAACGCCGCCGCGGTGTTCGCCCGCAACTGACCATCTTGCCCGGAACGCGTCAGCGTCCGCGCAGTCCCCGCTCGCGACAATGGGCCGCATCGGAACGCACGGCAGTGTGCCGCGCGTCCGCTGTCCCGTCCCCTTGATCGGAGCACACCATGAACGTCGTGCGAATCGCCGTCGCGGCCGCCGCAGCCGCGCTGCTGTCCCCCGCCTTTGCGCAAACCGATGCCGCCGCCCCCGCGCAGGGCCTCACGCGCGCGGAAGTCGTCGCCCAGCTGAAGCAGGCCTACCTCGACGGCGAACTGCCGACCAACGACGGCAACTATCCGCCGGATGCCGCGACGCGCGCGCGCAATCGCGAACTGGTGCAGGCCGCGCTGCCCGCATGGCTCGCGCAGACGCCGCGGGCACCGCAAACGGCCGCGCAGCAATAGCCTTTCACCGCGCGACCGGAACGCTCCGCGGCGACGCGCTCAGGGCAGGAAGCTGCGGCGCCGCGCGTCGACCAGCTCGACGAGCAGCCGGTCGCGCTCGGCCGCCAGTTCCTGCATCGAACGCTCGCCCTGGATCGCGCGCAGTTCGTCGTTCAGCTTGCGATCGACGGCCGGGTCGAACGACGGCGTGCCGAGATCGTCCCACCACGTCGTGATCGGCCCCGACAGGTGTTCGAGGAAGTGCGCGATCCCGCCCGCGCCGCCGCCGAGGTGATAGGTCAGGCACTGCCCCATCAGCCCCCAGCGCAGGCCCGGCCCCCACGCGACCGCCTTGTCCGCATCGGCGACGCTCACCACGCCCTCGCCGACGAGGTGATACACCTCGCGAAACAGCGCGGCCGCGAGCCGGTTCGCGACGTGGCCGGTCATCTCCTTGTTGAGCACGATCGTCTGCTTGCCGAGTGCGTCGTAGAACGCCTTCACGCGCGCGATCACGCTCGCGTCGGTCGCGTCGCCGCCGACCAGCTCGACGAGCGGAATCAGGTGCGGCGGGTTGAACGGATGCGCGATCAGGCAGCGTTCCGGATGCTTGTCGCACGCGGTCTGGATCTCGGACATCTTCAGGCCCGACGAGCTCGACGCGATCGGCACGCGCGCGGGCAGCACGTCGTCCATCTGCCGGTACAGCGCGCGCTTCAGGTCGAGCCGCTCGGGGCCGTTTTCCTGCACGAAATCGACGCCGTCGAGCGCGCGCACGAGATCGGCGTCGAACGACAGCCGCGCGGAAAGTTCGGCGGCCCGCTCGCCGAGGAAGGCCGCGAGCGCGTCGCGCAGCCGCGCGTCGGCCTGCGGTGCGGGATCGGTCGCGACGACGTCGAAGCCCTTCGACAGATAGAAAGCCGCCCAGCTCGCGCCGATCACGCCGGCCCCGACGATCGCGATGCGTTGAATCTCCATGTCCGTTCCGTCTCCGTGGTCTGTGGATAGCGCGACGATTGTCGCATCGATCCCCGTCACGACGCGTTGATGCCGATTGCACTTTCCCTCTTGAAAACCGCCGCGGCGGCCTCTAATTACCCGTTGCCAGGCAGTGCCCGTCACGCGGACTGCCCCCGTTTCGACTCAGCGGAAAACCGTGCGTCGCACTCGCCATCGGCGTCGCGCCATCGTGTCTTTCGCGTCTCATGTTCCGGAGGATCCTCATGAGCGGTATTCATTTCGGTCACGACCTGTTCGACGAATTCGCCCGCGTGCAGCGGCAGATGGCGAGCCTGTTCGGCGAGCCCCCGACCGGCATCCGCGCGGTGCGGCCGAGCGCGTTCCCCGCGCTGAACGTCGGCGCGACCGACGACGCGATCGAGATCGTCGCGTTCGCTCCCGGCATGGCCGCGGCCGACTTCGACGTCTCGATCGACAAGGACCTGCTGACGATCAGCGGCGAGCGCAAACCCGCACCGCACGACGCCGGCGACGACGTGCGCACCTACGCGCAGGAGCGCTTTCACGGCGCGTTCCGCCGCGTGGTCGAGCTGCCGCAGAACGCGGACGCCGACAACGTCAGCGCCCGCTATGAGAACGGCTGCCTGCTGATTCGCGTCGGCCGGCGCGAGGCCTCGAAGCCGCGCGCGATCACCGTTCAGTAACCTTCAGGAGAACGATATGAATACGAGCCAGAGCCAGACCCTGACCGAACGCCAGACCGGTGCCGCGCAGGCAGCCGCCGCCGAAGCCGCGCGCCGGCCCGCGATCACGCCGGCCGTCGATATCGTCGAAGACAGGCAGCGCGTCACGCTGCGTGCCGACCTGCCCGGCGTGCCGCGCGAAAACCTCGACGTGAAGGTGCACGACAACACGCTGACGATCGAAGCCGACACGCGCATCGACACGCCGGCCGACCTGCGCGTGCGTCACGCCGAAGTCCGCGCGCCGCGCTACGTGCGCACGTTCGTGCTGAGCCCCGACCTCGACACGTCGCGGATCGATGCGAGCCTGCGCGACGGCGTGCTCACGCTGACGATTCCGCGCCGCGAGGAAACGCGCCCGCGCCGCATCGACGTGACGGCCGGCAACGCGTAACGTCGGCGCGTAAGCGTCACGCGACGCGCATGACGAATGACGAAGCCCCGCCGGGCATGACGCGCGGCGGGGCTTTTTTTCGATGTGCCGAGCAGGACACGCTCGCCGTCGCGGTCAATCGAAATCGAACAGGTCGAACACCGACTTCTTGCGACGCCGGCCGTCGTGCCGGTAACGGTCGTCGTGCGCGCGGCCGTCGCGCCCCCAGCCGTCGTCACGCCCGCGCGGCGCCTGCGCATCGTGCCGCACCGGCACCTCGTCGCGGCGCGCCGGCCCGTCGCCGGTTTCGCGTGCGATCAGCTTGTCGAGTTCGCCGCGATCGAGCCACACGCCGCGGCACGTCGGACAGTAGTCGATCTCGATCGATTGCCGCTCGGCCATCAGCAGGTCGGGCGTCTTGCAGACCGGACATTTCATCGCGTTTCTCCTTTCGTCGGACATTCCGAATCGCGGGCGGGCCACGGCCCGCCCGCTTGGCTCAATGACCTTCGCGCCGTGCCACGCGCTTCGCCTTCGCGCGCCGCGCCAGCATGTTCATGCCCTCGACGAACGCCGAGAACGCCATGGCCGCGTAGATATAGCCCTTCGGCACGTGCGACCGGAAGCCTTCCGCGATCAGCGTCATGCCGATCACGACGAGGAACGACAGCGCGAGCATCACGATGGTCGGGTTGCGGTCGATGAACCGTGCGAGCGGCTGGGCGGCGAACAGCATCACGGACACCGCGACGATCACCGCGACGAACATGATCGGGACGTGCTCGGTCATGCCGATCGCGGTCACGATGCTGTCGATCGAGAACACGATGTCGAGCATCACGATCTGGCCGATCGCGGCCCACATCGTCAGGCCGGCCGCGCCGCCGGACGCGCCCGCGCCGTCGCCGTCATGCGACACGTGGTGATGGATCTCGGTGGTCGCCTTCCACACGAGGAACAGGCCGCCCGACAGCAGGATCATGTCGCGCCAAGAGAACGCGTGATCGAACAGCGTGAACACAGGTTCGGTCAGGCTCGCGATCCACGCGACGCTGCCGAGCAGCGCGAGGCGCATCACGAGCGCGAGCGCGATGCCGAGGCGCTGTGTGCGGGCGCGCTGCGCTTCGGGCAGCTTGTTGCTGAGGATCGAGATGAAGATCAGGTTGTCGATGCCGAGCACGACTTCCATCACGACGAGCGTCAGGAGCGCGGCCCAGAC
Organism: Burkholderia sp. BCC1988; assembly: GCF_905339895.1. Taxonomy (NCBI): domain Bacteria; kingdom Pseudomonadati; phylum Pseudomonadota; class Betaproteobacteria; order Burkholderiales; family Burkholderiaceae; genus Burkholderia; species Burkholderia sp. BCC1988. The sequence goes on along the minus strand of NZ_CAJPHA010000015.1, from coordinate 84,863 downwards.
GGCGGGGTCGGCGGCAAGCGTCAGCAGGGAGTCCATGAAAAGGGCCGATTCGAAGGTGGAAAGCCCGATGATAGGTAGCGCACGACTTCGCAAAAATCAGAGAAAATCTGATCTTTGGTTCGGTTTTTACGAAATAACGATCCGATGCTGAATTTCCGCCATCTGTACTATTTCTGGGTCGTCGTGAAGGAAGGCGGCTTCGCACGCGCCGCCGAGCGGCTCGACATGGCCGTGCAGACGATCAGCACGCAGGTCCGCGAGCTGGAAAAGTCGCTCGGCCACCAGTTGCTGCGCCCGGCCGGGCGCGGTGTCGCGATGACCGACGCGGGCCAGGCCGCGTATGCGCGTGCGGAGGCCATCTTCGAGATGGGCCGGCTGATTCCCGACGAAGTGCGCGCGGCGGCCAGCCAGCCGACCGTGCGGCTCGCGGTCGGCCTCGCGGACGGGATCTCGAAGCTCGCCGCGCATGCGCTCCTCGCGCCGGTGCTCGATACGCCCACGCTGCGGCTGCTGTGCCACGAGGGCGAGCACGACGCGCTGCTCGCGGAACTGGCGCTGCATCACCTCGACCTCGTGCTGGCCGGCCAGGGCGCGCCGTCGGGGTCGAACCTGCGCGTGACGAGCGAGCGGCTCGTCGCGTCGCCGGTCGACTGGTACGGGCCCGCGGCGCTCGTCACGCCGGCCGCGCGACAGTGCTTTCCGGCGTGCCTCGCCGAGCTGCCGGTGCTGCTGCCGACCGCCCACTCGGCGCTGCGCGCGCGCCTCGACCTGTGGCTGGAGCGGGAACGGATCGTGCCCCGCATCGCTGGCGAATTCGAGGACAGCGCGCTGATGGCCGTGTTCGCGGCGCGCGGCCTCGGCGTGTTTCCGCTCAGCGAACTCGGCGCGAACGACGCATCGCTGCTGCGCGGGCTGTGCCGGCTCGGCCGCGCGGGCGACGTGACCGAGGAGATCCATGCGATCCGCTCGCGGCGCGGCGAACACCACCCGCTGGCGTCGCGCTTGCTCGCCGCCGCGCGGCCGGCGCCGGCCGGCTGAAGCGAGCGCGACATCAAACGAAACTATAATGACGCCCCGGCCATACGAGATTGCCACGCGCATCGCACCGGCCCCGCCGCCGCGTGCGTTGCGCCCGCAGCCCCGCGCGGCATCTCGCCGAGCCTATTGAAAGACGCCATGCACAACCGATTTCGCCTGTTTTCCGTTTCGTGCGCGCTCGCGGCCGCGACCGTGCTGGCGGCGTGCTCGTCGCCACCCAAGCCGATCTACCAGCAGGAGCAGTTCGACGCGACGAGCAGCCCGTATGCGCACACGTTCCACTCGAAATCCGACGCGTCCTGCGAGGCCGCGCGACGCGCGCTGCTGAGCCAGGGTTATGTCGTGTCGTCGTCGCGCAACGACGCGGTCGACGGCAGCAAGAATTTCCAGCCGAGCAACGACATGCACGTCGTGATCGAGTTTCACGTCGTGTGCGCGGACGCGACTGCCGACGGCTCGTCGAGCATCGCGTACGTGAACGCGGTGCAGGACCGCTACACGCTAAAGAAGTCGAATACGTCGGCGAGCGTCGGGCTCAGCGTGTTCGGTTCGCTGTCGCTGCCGATCGGGTCGAGCGACGACGCGCTCGTGAAGACCGCGAGCGAGACGATTCCCGCCGGCGTGTTCTACGAGCGCTTCTTCAATCTCGTCGAGCATTTCCTGAAGATCGATCCGGCCCGCCGCGATCGCGCGACCGTGAAGGCGGCCGAGAAGGAGCCCGTGACGCCGCTGCCCGAGCCTGCGCCGACGCCGCAGGGCGAGCCGATGAAGATGACGACGCCGGTCGTGCCGACGCCGCCGGCGGCGCCGGTGCCGCTGTCCGTGCCGAGTGTCGCGCCGACGTCGGGCACGTCGGTCGTGCCGGCCGTGCCTGCTGCGGCATCGGCCGTGGTCGCGCCGGGGACGATGCGGGCCGTCGGGTCGGGGTTGGGAGCCGGAGTGGGTTCGGGTTCGGGTTCGGGTTCGGGTTCGGGTTCGGGTTCGGCACAAGCTTCGGCCTCGGCGCAGGCTTCGGCGCCTGCTTCGGCTGCGGTACCTGCTAAGACCTCGGCGCCCACCTCGGCATCGACGCCCGCGTCAGCCTCCGCACCCGCTTCAGCTTCGACGCCCACTTCCGCTTCGGCGCCTACGTCCGCTTCGACGCCGGCCACGTCGACGTCTGCCGCTACCACGGCGGCATCGTCCGTGCCTGCGCCGGCGGCGTCCGCGCCGACGCCCTCGAACGCCGCTCCGGCGCCGGCAGGCAAGACGTCCGCACCCGCTGCTGCCGACCCCGTCGCGTCGTCCGCGCCGACCGGCGCCAGCGCGCCGTCCGCGAACTGACCGCGCGCGCCCTCGCCGCGCCGTGCACCGTGTGCGCGGCGCACCGGCCGATCCCCGCCCCGTCGCCCTCCGGTGAGAAGATCTTGCACCCGGCCACTGGCTGCGCGCGCCCGGCGTGACGTAACCCGCGAGCGGAAACAGCCCGTCGCGACAGACGACACGCCCCCGATTCCGCGGATGCCCGCGACCGGTCCCGCCCCGCCGTCACTTCACCGCGACGTCTTCGTCCGCATCACCATCCGGCTGCGCTGCGTCACATGCCCGTGCGCGTTACCGCAGCGTCGCGTTCAGCGTCCGCATCTGCTCGGCCGTCGCCGTCACGCCGCCGCACACGATCACCGCGATCTCCGACGCCGAAGCCAGCACCGGCACCGGTTGTTCGAGCGCGGCCAGCGCAGCACCGCACGCCGGCTCGACAACGATCCGCTGCTCGTCCAGGAACCGCAGCGACGCAGCCACCGCCTGCGCATCCGACACGACGACCGGATGGATCGCGTGCCGCTTCGCCCATGCGACCGCCGCGTCGCACGGCCGCTTCGCGCCGAGCGACGTCGCGATGCTCGTGATCGCCGGCAATTCGACCGGGTGTCCGTGCGCGACCGAACGCGCGTAGCTGTCGGCGCCTTCCGTCCCGACCGCGACGACCGGCACGTCGTGCCAGCCGTTGCGTGCGAGCCCCTCGAGCACGCCGCACAGCAGCCCGCCGCCGCCGACCGCGAGCACGACCGCGTCGGGCTTCGGGCCGGCCGCCGCCATCTCGTCGATCATCGTTGCGTGCCCCTGCCACAGCACGGGATCGTCGAACGGATGCACGAACGCGTCCTGCGTACCGACGGTCGACAGCGCGAACGCATTCGCCTCGGCCCAGCTCGCGCCATGCACGACCACCTCCGCGCCCTCGACGCGGATCAGCTCCCGCGCGCGGGCCGACGCGGTTTCCGGCACGACGACGAGCACCGGCACGCCGAGCTCGCGGCCGCAATGCGCGACCGCGATGCCCGCATTGCCGCCCGACGACGACACGAACCGGCGCGCGCCGGCCGCATGCCGCGCTTCGCACGCCGCGCCGATGCCGCGCAATTTGAACGAGCCGGACGGCTGCAGCGCGTCGAGCTTCAGCCGGATGTTCTTGCCGAGACGGCGCGACGCGATTTGCGAGCGGATATAGGGGGTCTGGATATGAAGCGGCATGGTGCAGGACACGGTCGGGAATCGGGGCAAGGGGAACGCACGGGCCGGTGAACCGGCCCGGTAACGACGACCATCGTACGGCACGCCCGCCATGCTTTCCAATACCATCGGATGGCACTTGCTATGCTTGACAGGCATATCCACCGAATCGAGACCGAACGCCGGAGCCGACACCGCATGCGCCAGATCGAACTGCGTCACCTGCGTTACTTCGTGGCCGTCGCGCAAGCCGGCAGCGTGATGGCCGGCGCCCGCGCGGCCGGCATCGTCCAGCCCGCGCTGTCGCGGCAGATCCGCGAGCTCGAGGATGCGATCGGCACGCCGCTGCTGATCCGCCGCGCGACGGGCGTCACGCTCACGGCGGCCGGCGCGAGTTTCCTGCAGGATGCCACCGGCCTGCTCGCGACATTGCAGGACAGCCGCGAACGCGCGTTGCGCAGCGCGGCCGGCCAGCTCGGCGAACTGCGCCTCGGCGCGCTGCCGAACTGCCTGCCGCTGCCGGTCGTCGCGAACGTGCTGAAGGCGTTTCGCGACGCGTGTCCGGACGTAAAGCTGTCGATCGCGCCGATGCTGTCGGCCGAACAGGCGGCGGCGCTGATGCGCGGCCAGCTCGACGGCGGCATCATGGCGTGGCGCCGCGACGAGGCGCCGCATCTGTCGGGCGTGCGGCTGCTGAGCGACCGCTTCGTGCTCGCGATGCCCGCGCCGCCCGGCGGCCGCTTCCACGCGCCGCGCACGCTCGCCGACGTCGCACACGAGCCGTTCGTCTGGTTCGACGCGCAGCGCTCCGCCGCGCACCACCGCTTCCTGATGGCCCAGTGCGACCGGGCCGGTTTCGCGCCGCGCATCGCGCAGGTCGGCAGCGACATCCCGACGCTGATCGGTCTCGTCGCGGCCGGCATGGGCTGCGCATTCGTGCCGGAAAGCGCGTCGCCGACGTGCCCGCGCACGGTCCGGCTCGTCGCACTCGACGAACTCGCGAGCCGCTTCGACATCGAGTTCGTGTTCGACGGTGCGGCGGCGCCGGCCTCGCCCGTCGTCGCGCGGTTTCTCGAGGCGGTGCGCGACGCGGCCGGGCAGGCGGACTGACCGACCGGCCCGGCATGCGCGACCCGCGCGACGCCGGCGGATTTCGCCTCGGCGCGCGGCAGCGGATTCGGCCGTCTGCGCGCAGTCGCTTCGGGCGACGGCCGGTATTAGCGTCTTCGCGCACCCGGAACGTCCGTCCGAGCGCACGACCAATCTTTCGAATCGGTGACGATCGACGCCATCACGCCGGAATTTTCAAATTGACGCCAAAAAGGGCCGTTTAACGTCACTTCGAAACGTTATGCACCGAAATATACTGCGCCCGCATCCACCCTCGTGCCAAAGAGAGGATGCCTTTCCGCCCCGGTCACGGTCCCCCTGTGACCGGGGATTTTTTTGGGCGGCAAGCCGCGCCGCCCGGCGGGCCATATGCGCGTGCCGCCCCAATCGCGCATTGTTGACATGAAATCAAGATAATTTCGCCCGAGCACGGCTTTTTCCGCAAAAGTAACGCAGGCACACTTCACCCTGTCTACAACGGCCCGGTGCCGTTGCCCCATGCTTACCGGAGCGCATCGCGTGAACACCACGACTTCTTCCCCTTCCCGCCCGGGCGGCAGCGCCGCGCTGCCGCTGCTGGCGCTCGCCGCCGGCGCGTTCGGCATCGGCACGACCGAGTTCTCGCCGATGGGCCTCTTGCCCGTGATCGCCGACGGCGTGCACGTGTCGATTCCGCAGGCCGGCATGCTGATCAGCGCGTATGCGATCGGCGTGATGGTCGGCGCGCCGCTGATGACGCTGCTGCTCGCGCGCTGGTCGCGCCGCTCGGCGCTGATCGCGCTGATGTCGATCTTCACGATCGGCAACCTGCTGTCGGCCGTCGCGCCGGACTACACGACGCTGCTGCTCGCGCGACTCGTCACGAGCCTGAACCACGGCGCGTTCTTCGGGCTCGGCTCGGTGGTCGCGGCCAGCCTCGTGCCGCGTGAAAAGCAGGCCAGCGCGGTCGCGACGATGTTCATGGGCCTCACGATCGCGAACGTCGGCGGCGTGCCGGCCGCGACCTGGCTCGGCCAGATGATCGGCTGGCGCATGTCGTTCGCGGCGACCGCCGTGCTCGGCCTGATCGCGATCGCCGGCCTGTTCGCCGCGCTGCCGAAGGGCGCAGCCGGCAGGATGCCGAACCTGCGTGCCGAACTGTCGGTGCTGACGCGCCCGGTCGTGCTCGGCGCGCTCGGGACCACGGTGCTCGGCGCCGGCGCGATGTTCACGCTGTACACGTATGTCGCCCCGACGCTCGAACACCTGACCGGCGCGACGCCCGGCTTCGTCACCGCGATGCTCGTGCTGATCGGCGTCGGCTTCTCGATCGGCAACATCGCCGGCGGCCGCCTCGCCGACCGCTCGCTCGACGGCACGCTGATCGGCTTCCTGGTGCTGCTGATCGTGACGATGGCCGCGTTCCCGCTGCTCGCGCGCACCCATGCCGGCGCCGCGGTCACGCTGCTGGTCTGGGGTGTCGCGACGTTCGCGGTGGTCCCGCCGCTGCAGATGCGCGTGATGCGTGCCGCACACGAAGCCCCGGGCCTCGCGTCGGCCGTCAACATCGGCGCGTTCAACCTCGGCAACGCAGTCGGCGCGGCAGCGGGCGGCGCGGCGATCTCGGCCGGCTTCGGCTACGCGGCGGTGCCGCTCGTCGGCGGGCTGATCGCGGCGGCAGGGCTCGCGCTCGTCGCGCTGCAGATGATCCAGCGCCGCCGCGCGCCGGTCGCCGCGAATTCGTGAGCGCCCGGTGATCCGCATGGTGCCGATACGCGGCACCGCGATTGAAAAATGCCCGCGCCGGGATCCCGGCGCGGGCATTTTCGTTGAAGGCCCGCGCATCGCGCGCCGCCGTTTCGACGTTTCGACGTTTCGACGTTTCGACGTTTCGACGTTTCGACGTTTTGACGTTTCGACATACCGACGTATCGACGTACCGACGTATCGACGTATCGACGTCTCAGCGCCTTAGCGCGCCGGCGAACCCGCCGAAGAACGCGCGCGCATTCACGTCGAGGCTCTCGAGGTGATAGCCGCCTTCCTGCACGATGACCGTCGGCAAGCCGAGCGCACCGATCGCGCCGCCGAGCCGGCCGAACCCGTCGGTCGTGACGGCCACCTGCGATTGCGGGTCGTCCTTGTAGATGTCGAAGCCGAGCGCGAGCACGAGCGCGTCGGGCTGGAACCGCGCGAGCGCGCGCAGCGCGTCGTCGAGCCGCTCGAAGAACGCCGACTCGGGCGCGCCGTGCGGCATCGGCAGGTTCAGGTTGTAGCCGTCGCCGGCGCCCGCGCCCGTCTCGTCCTCGTAACCGGCGACGACCGGATAGAAATTGGTCGGGTCGCCGTGGATCGATACGTACAGCACGTCGTCGCGGCCGTAGAAGATCTCCTGCACACCCTGCCCGTGATGCATGTCGGTGTCGAGGATCGCGACCCGGCGATGGCGGCCGAGCAGCGCCTGCGCGGCGATCGCCGCATTGTTCAGGTAGCAGAAGCCGCCGGCCGCATCGCGGCGCGCGTGATGGCCGGGCGGCCGGCACAGTGCGTACGCATCGCGCGCGCCGTCGTTCACGTCCGCCGCGGCCGCGAGCGCGCTCTGCGCGGACCAGTACGCGGCGCGCCACGTGTTCGCGCCGACCGGGCAGCTGCCGTCGGCGAGATAGCGCGCGGCCTTTGCGAGCACGCCGCGCAGCGGGTTCGGGTCGCGCACGAACACGTTCGACATCACTTCGTCGCCCCAGTCGTCGGGCATCCGCTTCCAGTCGCGATGCGCTTCCTCGAGAAAACGCAGGTAGTTCATGTCGTGCACGGCCGCGATCGGCGCGGTGCCGCGGTCGGCCGGCTCGCGCACGTCGAAGTCGAGCGCATGCACCGCCGCGACCAGCCGCGCCGCGCGCTCGGGCACCTCCTGCGGCTCGCGCATCCTGCCGCGCGACAGGTAGGTGCGCGGATGGTGCAGCAACTGTTCGGGGTGGAAATAGGTTTTCATCGTGGGTCCTCGTCGATTCACCGTGTCATGCGTCGTGCGCGGCCGCGGCCACGCGCGTCGCGACGCCCGCTCGCGCGAGCACCGCGTTGAGCAGCACGTTCGTGCCGCGCGTCACGTCGTCGGGCAACGCGTCTTCGGCCTCGTTGTGCGACAGCCCGTCGACGCACGGGATGAACACCATCGCGGTCGGCACGCGGCGCGCGAGCAGGATCGCGTCGTGACCGGCGCCGCTGACGATCCGCTCGTTCGTGTAGCCGAATGCGTCCGCCGCCTGCGCGACCAGTTCGACGCAGGCGCGGTCGAACGGCGTCGCCGGGCTGCGCCAGCAGGTCTCGATCGACACCTGAACGCCGCGCGCGGCGGCCACGCGCGCGCTGGCATCGCGCAGCTCGCGCTCCATCGCATCGACCTGCGCGTCGTCGTGATGGCGCAGGTCGACCGTGAACGTCACGTCGCCTGCGATCGTGTTGCGCGACGCGTTGCGGATGCCGACCTGCCCGATCGTCGCGAGCCCGCGCGGCGCGTAGCCCGCGACGATCCGTTCCAGTTCGAGCGCGATCTGCGCACTCGCGAAATACGCGTCCTTGCGATACGGCATCGGCGTCGTGCCCGCATGCGCGGCCACGCCCGTCACGCTCACGTCGAGCCAGCGGATCGCCTGCCCGCCCGTGACGACGCCGATCGTCGTGCCGTTCGCCTCGAGCACCGGGCCCTGTTCGATATGCGCTTCGAAATACGCGTCGAGCGCGCCGCCCGGCGCGCGCGTGCCGCGGTAGCCGCATGCGTCCAGCGCGGCGCCGAGCGTGACACCGTCGGCATCCTGCTTCGCGAGCGCGTCGTCGAGCGGCAGCGCACCCGTGAACACCGCCGAGCCGAGCATCGCCGGTGCGAAACGCGCGCCTTCCTCGTTGGTCCACGACACGATCTCGAGCGGCTTGTCGGTCGCGATGCCCGCATCGTTCAGCGTGCGCACGAGCTCCAGCGCGGCGAGCACGCCGTACACGCCGTCGAAGCGCCCGCCTTCGGGCTGCGTGTCGAGATGACTGCCGATCAGCACCGGCGCGGCCTGCGCATCGGTGCCGGCGCGCCGCGCGAACAGGTTGCCGACCGCATCGACGCTCACCGTCATTCCCGCGTCGCGGCACCACTGCGCGAACAGGTCGCGCCCGCGCCGATCGTCGTCGGTCAGCGCAAGGCGCCGCACGCCGCCGCGCGGCGTCGCGCCGATGCGCGCCATGTCGGCCAGGCTCCGCCACAGGCGGGCACCGTCGATTTCCAGCAGGTCTTTCATTTGCACTCCGATGAATTTGTTCGTTGAGTTTCAGCGCGAGCCGAGCGCTTCGGCGGCGGCCGGCCGGGCCGCGCGGCGCGCGTCGAGCGCGACGATGCAAAGCAGCGAGACGCCGGCGAGACCCGTGTAGAACACCGCGAGCGGCCACCACTGCCCCGCGAAGCGATGCGCGAGCCAGGTGCCGACGAGCGGCGTCAGGCCGCCCGCGATCGCGCCGCAGATCTGATAAGCGAGCGAGATCGCCGAATAGCGCACGTGCGCGGGAAACACGCCGCTCACGAAGCCGGCGATCACCGAATAGAAACCGGCCATGCAGACGACCGCGAGCGCGATGCCCGCGACGAGCGACGCGGACGTGCCGCCCTGCACGAGCATGAACATCGGGTACGGCGACAGCATCGCGAGCAGCGCGGCGATCTTCAGGAAACGCGCGCCGCCGATGCGCTCGGCGATCCACGCGGCGATCGGCTGCGCGATGAACTGGATGATCGCGACCGCGAACAGGCTGTCGAGGATCAGCGAGCGCGACACGCCGACGTACTGCGTCGTGTACGCGATCATGAACGTGTTGGTGAAATAGACGCCCGCGATCCCGATCGTGTTCGCGCCGATGCAGAGCAGCACGAGCCCCGATGCGGAGCGGAACACTTCGGCGACCGGCAGCTTCACGGTGCGGTTCGTCTCCTTCACGCGCGCGAACTCCGGCGACTCGTTCACGCCGAGCCGGATCAGGATGCCGACGACGAGCAGCACCGAGCTCGCGAGGAACGGCAGGCGCCAGCCCCAGGCGAGGAAGTCGGCCTTGTCCATCGACGTGACCGCGCGGAACGCGACCAGCGACAGGATCAGCCCGGCCGGGCTGCCGAGCTGCGCGAACGACGCGAAGAAGGTGCGGCGGCCCTGCGGCGCGTGTTCGCCCGCCATCAGCACCGCGCCGCCCCACTCGCCGCCGACCGCGATCCCCTGCACGACGCGCAGCGCGACCAGCAGCACCGGCGCGAGCATGCCGACCTTCGAATAGTCGGGCAGCAGCCCGACGCAGACGGTCGCGACGCCCATCATCATCAGCGTCGTCATCAGCGCCTTCTTGCGGCCAATGCGATCGCCGAGGTGGCCGAACACGATGCCGCCGAGCGGGCGCGCGAAGAAGCCGACCGCGAACGTCGCGAACGACGCCATCGTGCTGACGAAGCGGTCATGCGACGGGAAATAGAGTTCGCCGAACACGAGCGCGGCGGCGGTCGCGTAGATGTAGAAGTCGTACCACTCGATCATCGTGCCGATGAACGCGGCCGTCGCGGCACGCGCCGGCTGGCGGGCGGAAGGAAGGGACTGGGTCATGCGGGCTCCTGGCGCGCGCAGCGGCACGCGCGATATCGTGATGGCCGGCCGTCTGTCGCGGCCTCGCGCCGCACGGTGCGGCGCCCCTCCTTTATCGGCGACCGCACATCATTAGTCAAATTTCAAGTTATTATTTCGCGTATAAATTCAGCTAATGACTGACCCGATGCGCGCCGACCTCGCCCCCTTCCTCAACGACCGCCTCGACTGGAACCTGCTGCGCACCTACCTGGTGATCATGCAGGAGCGCAGCGTAAGCCGCGCGGCCGCGCGCCTGCACGTGACACAGCCGGCCGTGAGCCAGGCGCTGCGGCGGCTCGAGGAGGCCCTCGAGCGCAAGCTGATCGAGCGGCGCGGCGCGCACTTCGCGCCGACGCCGGCCGGCGAAGCCGTGTACCGGATCGCGAGCGACATCTACGGCGGCGTGTCGCGGCTCGAAACGGAGCTCGACGACAGCACGGCCGACCTCACCGGCTCGATCCGGCTGCTGACGGTGAGCCGCATCGAGTCGCCCGTCTACGACGAATTCCTCGCCGACTTCCATCGCGCGTATCCGCGCATCGACCTGCAGATCGAAGTGATGCGCTCGTCGGACATCCTGTCGTCGCTGCTGCAGAAGACAGCCACCGCCGGGCTCGGCCTGTGCCGCACGCCGCACGACAAGCTGGAGATGCGCTGCTTCCTGCGGCAGCGCTACGCGATCTACTGCGGCCGCCATCACCGGCTGTTCGGGCAGACCCAATTGCGGATGGACGACCTGCTCGCGGAAAACTTCGTGTCGTTTACGAGCGACCAGATCGGCGACAGCCTGTCGCCGCTCACCGTGTTCCGCGACCAGAAGGGCTTCACCGGACGCATCGTCGCGTCGTCGCCGAGCCTCGAGGAAGTGCGGCGGCTGATCTTCGCCGGTTACGGCATCGGTTGCCTGCCGGAGCACATCGTGCGCGACGACATCGCGCAGCAACGCCTGTGGCGGCTGCCGCCTGACGAGGGCCTCGTCGACGTCGACGTGTTCCTGCTGTGGCATCGCGACCGCAAGATGAACGCGGCCGAGCAGGCGTTCCTCGACGCGATGGAGCGCTGCATGCAGCGTCATTCGCTCGCGGAACGGCTGGGGATGTGAGCGCGCGGATGCGCGCATCTTCACGAGAATGGGCGCCGACCCGCGCGGCCCGGCGCCCGATGCACCGTCAGAAGCGATGCACGATGCCGAGCTGCACGCCGCGCGCATTCGCGCCCGGATACGCGAGCGGCAGGCCCGGGTTCGCCGCGCCGGCGAGCGTGTAGCCGGCCTGGTTGCGGTTGCGCAGGTACGACAGCGCGCCATAGAAGCTCGTGCGCTTCGACAGGTCGTATTCGTACATCAGCCCGAACTGGTCCGCGTTGTCGCCCTGCGACCTCTGGTCGTGCAGGTACGCATAGCCGAGCGCGACGTAGTTCGCCGGATTGAGCTGGTACTTGACCGACAGCCCGTACACGCGCGAATCGATCCCGAGGTCGGCCCACTTCACCGCGGAGAAGCCGCCGTACACCGTCGCCTTGCCGATTGCGTACGACGCGCCGGCCATGATCGTGCGATCGGTCGTGGTCGCGGTCTTGTTCTTCAGCCACTGGCCCGCGACGAATGCCGCGAACGGCCCGTGCTCGTAGGTCACGTCGAACTGCTGGCTCGAGCCTGCCGAGCGCACGCCGCCCGCGTCGCCGAATCCGAAATACAGCCCGGCCTGGAAACCGGCGATCTCGGGGCTCTGGTACGACAGCGTATTGCTGGTGCGGAACGCGAACACGGTCAGGTTGTCCATGCCGGACGCCTGCGTGACGCCGCCGAACGCGTCCTGCCCGCCCTGGTCGTTGAATAGCGGCGAATTCTGGCGGCCCGCACGCACCTTGCCCCACTGCCCCGCGATGCCGACCCACGCCTGCCGGTTGAACATGCTGCCCGAGCTTGCCAGCGAACCGTCGTTCGGGTTGAAGCCGTTCTCGAGCGCGAACTCGATCTTCTGGCCGCCGCCGATGTCCTCGCCGCCCTTCAGCCCGAAGCGGCTGCCCCACTGGCCGCCCGAACCGATCGCCGCCGTGTAGCCGTTGCCGGTATTCACGTACTGCGCGAATTCGTCGATCACGCCGTACAGCGTGACGCCGTCCTGCGCGAGCGCGGCGCCCGACCCACCCAGGCATGCGGCCGTAACGGCCATGCGAAGACCGGCATGCGCCGATCGCGCCCGGGAACGATTGTCTCGTGCGTTCATCTGCTTAGTCCTACTATTCAATGAAAAGAGAATGGAACGATGCCGGGCACGGTGGTCTGCCATGCCGGCATCGCGGATAACGAAGGTGAGGTACGACGCGGCTGCCGGTCGAGCCGGGCTCGCGGCGGCGGGCCGCTCAGGCCGGCTGGTAGCCGGCCCGGCGGACGACGCGATGCGTCAGTGATGAACCTCGCCGCGTTCGAGCGGCAGGATCAGGCGCTCGGGGATGCTGCGCCGCGACGCACGCGCGCCGACGTAGTACAGCACGGCCGGCACGATGAGGCCGAGGATCCACGAGATGTCGGTGCCGCCGAGCGCGTCGACGAGCGGGCCCGTGTAGATGTGCGTCGACATGAACGGCAGCTGCACCAGGATGCCGACCACGTAGATCGTGATCGCCATCACGTTCCAGCGGCCATAGCGGCCGTCCGGATCGGACAGCGCCGGCACGTCGTAGCGCGAGCGCGTGAAGCAGTAGTAGTCGACCAGGTTGATCGCGCTCCACGGCGTGAAGAACGCGAGCAGGAACAGGATGAACGCGGTGAATTCCTTCAGGAACGAATGGCGGCCGGCGAGCGCGATCAGCGTCGACACGCAGATCATTCCGAAGATGTACACGAGACGGCTCTTCGACGACACCGCGCCCTTGCCGCGGAAACCGCTGACGATCGTCGCCATCGACATGAAGCTGCCGTACGCGTTGAGCGCGGTTACCGTCACCTTGCCGAACGCGATGCTGAAGTACAGCAGCGCGGCCACGGCGCCCGTCGAGCCGAGGCCGACGATATACGACACCTCGTGGTGCGCGAACTGGCTGCCGGCCAGCGCCGCCGCGAACACGCCGAACACCATCGCCGCCTGCGCGCCGATCACCGAGCCGAGGCCGACCGCGAGGAACGTGGCGACCGACGACGTCGAGCGCGGCAGGTAGCGCGAGTAGTCGGCGACGTACGGGCCGAACGCGATCTGCCACGACGCGGACAGCGACATCGACAGCAGGAAGCTCGCGAGCGAGAAGCGCCTGTTCGCGAGCAGCGCGCCGACGTCGTGGTTCGCGAACAGCTGCGTGAACATGTAGACGAACGCGACGATGCCGATCACGCTCGCGATCCGGCCGACGAAGTGGATCGCGCGATAGCCGAACACCGTCAGCACGACAATCACGGCCGCGAACAGCAGGATGCCGGCCGCGTCGTCGACGTGCAGCAATTGTGCGACGGCCTGCCCGGCGAGCACCGAGCCGCTCGCGGAAAAGCCGATGTACATCAGGCACACGAGCACGATCGGGATCATCGCGCCGTAGACGCCGAACTGCACGCGGCTCGAGATCATCTGCGGCAACCCGAGCTGCGGCCCCTGCGCGCCGTGCAGCGCCATCACCGCACCGCCGATGAACTGGCCGAGCAGCAGCGCGACCAGCGACCAGAACACGTCGCCGCCGAGTACGACCGCCAGCGCGCCCGTGACGATGGCCGTGATCTGCATGTTCGCGGACAGCCACAGCGTGAACTGGCTCAGCAGTCCGCCGTGGCGTTCGGCGTCGGGAATGAAATCGATCGAGCGTACCTCGATCAGACCGCCGGCTTTTCCACTGGGATTCGTTGACACGGGTAAATCTCCAAGATACTGAGGATCACAAATGGTTGGGACGAGACGGAAAACGTGCCGAGCCGCCCTTTCGGCTCGTCGGGTGCGGGGCGCCGTGGATCGCCGGCATGCGCCACGCACGCACGGTCAGCACGCTGGCGCGCAATGGGCACGACGTGTGCCGACATTGCCAGCGGATGATCTTGTATATACAACTTGGCTGATATCGGTGATTACCCGGAATCCGGCAATTTTGGAAATCGTCTGAGAAAACGGGATACGTCCGACCCGCGGAGCAGTCGGTTGTGCGTATGAAAAGCGTATGAAAAATGAAAGCTCAGGCGCCGGCGGGCGACACGGGATCGGGTGCGGCGACCATGTCGGCCGCAGGAAGGAGTGTCAGCATGCGCCGCACGGCTTCGACGTCGCGTGCATGCAACCACTCGTCGTAGTCGTCGCGACGCAGGATCACGACGCCCCGCTTCTCGTCGCCGGGCCGATGCATGCGCGCGAACACCGGATGATCGTCGGCATTGACCGTGAGCATCGTCATGCCGATCCGCTCGTGGCCGTCGGCCGCTTCGTAGCGCCGCCAGAGGCCGGCGATGCAGCACGGTTGCCAGCCGTCGACGCCGATCCGGTGCCACACGTTGCGGCCCGTCTCGTAGCACGGCTCGAAGATCCAGCGCGCCGGAATCAGGCAGCGCTGGCCATTGCGCCAGGCGTTGCCGTAGAGTCGCGACTCACCGATCGTCTCCGCGCGCGCGTTCACCGTATCGAGCTTCTTTCGCTTGCGGCCGTGCTCGTCGAGACGCTCGGGCTGCATGAACTTCGGCCAGAAGCCGAACACCGCGCTGACGACCGCGAGACCGTCGCCGTCGGCACGTGCGATGGGCGCCGCATAATCCGGATACACGTCGGGTTCCCACGGATCGCGGCGGAACAGGTCGCCGATGCCGATCCTCAGCTCGCTGATGCCCGGGTCTTCATCGGGGGCGCGGTAGTGGGTGCACATAGTTGGGCAGACGATGGACGCGATGTCTTCATCGTAGGTCAGCATGCACGCCACGGTTGCGCTGTCGCCTGGTATGACGAAACAGTCTTGCAAGAGCGCTTTCGGCGGTCACCGCCCGCCGCAGCTCAGGCGAGCTGCTCCGATCCGACGACAATCCGTGCGAGGCCAGCGAATCGGCGTGGAACCGCCACGATGAACGGTTCGCGCGGGAGGGTCAACCGCAACCCGTATCCCGCCCACTACGCGCCCGTTCCGGCCAGCCGCGACACGCTCGGCGCGACACCGGTCCAGCGCTTGTACGCCTGCGAGAACGACGACATGTCGCTGAACCCCAGTTCCTCCGCGATTTCCTTGATCGACAGCCGCCCTTCGGCGATCAGCGTTTGCGCACGGGTCCTGCGCACCGCATTCGAGATGTCGCGGAAGCACGCGCCCTCTTCCCGCAGCCGGCGCTTGAGCGTGCGCTCGCTCGTGTTCAGCAGCGTCGCGATGTCCTTCAGCTGCGGCGGCCGGTCGAACGGCCGCGTGGCGAGGTATTCGTTCAGGAACGACACGAAGTCGACGCGCGTGCGCCGGCGCGAGACCAGCTCCGCGCACATGCGCTCGCACATCGCGGCGGTCGCGGCGTTGGCCTGCGGCAACGGCCGTTCGAGCTGCGCATGCCCGAACGTGATCGCATTGCCGGGCCGCCCGTACCGGACCCGCGTGCCGAGTACCTGCCGGCCGCCCGGCTCCGGGTCATACGCGACGTCGAACGTCGCGAGTTCGAACGCGTCGCCGGTCACGTCGCGCAGCACGCGACAGGTCGCGCCCATCGCGCGCTCGACGAAAAAGCGCTGCAGCGGCGCCGACAGTTCCGGCGCCGCGTCGAATACGATCGCGTCGTGTCGACCGGCGCGACGGTACGTCATCCCGACGAACGTATAGGTCAGCGCCAGATAGCGGCCGGCGAGCGCAACGGCGTCCATGCCGGTCGCGCTGCTCAGCAGCCCGTACCCGAGCAGCCCGTAGGCCGACAGCTGATACGACAGGCCGACCGTCAGGCCGACGCCCGGCTCGTCGCCTGTCAGCGCGAGCAGGTTCGACGCGACCGTGAGTTCCTGCGCGGCCAGCACCGTGAAGTCCGGATCGGCGAGCTGCTTCAGCGTGAGTTGCGAGCCCTTCAGCAAGGCCGCCGGCGCGATCGCACGCGCTCGCCCGAACGCGATCATCAGCAGGACGGAAGCCGGGCTGCGGGCAAAGTTCCAGACGTTCATCGGACGCCTCGTGACGTGTGTTGGCCTAGATTCTAAAGCGGTTGGCCCACGCCAGCATGGCCGGCGACCGGTCGCCAGCTCATGATGGGCTCCATCGCAACCCACCCATTCGTGCAATCGACCGGAGTCCGCCGCCATGTCCAAGACCTATGCCGACCAACCCGTCTGGCGTGCCATGCAGGCATTCCTGCCGTCCGACTTCCAGTGGAGCGCCGACCGCGAGCCGAATGAGGAATGGTGGCGCTGGAACGGTCATCGCCTCCACCTCGACACGTATCGCGATCCTCTGGCGAAAGTGAAGGTGATCCTGTTCCATGGCGTCGGTACCAACGGGCGGCAGATGTCGATGATCGTCGGCGAGCAGCTCGCGCGACGCGGCTACGAGACGATCGCGGTCGACATGCCCGAATACGGGATGACCGAAGTGGCGCGCGGCGCGCTCGTGCGCTACGACGACTGGGTGCGCGCCGGCAGCGACCTGATCGACGCGGAGCGCGCGAAGGACGATCGCCCCATCGTGCTCTACGGGCTGAGCGCGGGCGGCATGCTGACCTATCATGTGGCCGCGCTCAACGGCAGGGTCGACGGCATCGTCGGCATGACGTTCCTCGATCAGCGCCTTCGGCAGGTGCGCGACGAAACCGCACGCAACCTGTTCATGAGCCGGGTCGGCGGCCCGATGACGCACTTCACCGCGAAGACGCCGCTGCGCGCGATGCGCATCCCGATGTCGCTCGCGAGCAAGATGCACGCGCTCGTCAACCGCGACGACGCGCTGAAGGTGTGGCTGTCCGATCGCACGTCGGCCGGCAACGCGATGACGATGGCCTTTCTCGATTCGTACATGTCGTATCGGCCGGCGATCGAACCGGAGAACTTCCGCGTCTGCCCGATCCTGCTCACGCAGCCGGCCGCGGACCGCTGGACGCCGAAGCACCTCAGCGAGCCATTCCTCGCGCGGATCCGCAACGTGCCCGTCAAGGTCGTGATGCTCGACAACGCCGGCCACTATCCGCTCGAACAGCCGGGACTTGCGCAGATGGTGAACGCGATCGACGCGTTCTATCGCGACGTGACGGCGCAGCCCGCGCACACGCGGGTACCTTCGTGACCTTGCGCGGCAAGGCCCGCATGCGCAGCCTCGACGTTGATCGATCGTCGGCGACCCGGATATTGCCGGCGCGACAAGCAACATCGAATCCGGCGCGAGAGACCCGACGCCGACGCCTGCGACCCGCGCACGCAAAAAAGCCCCGCCGTGGCGGGGCTTCGATCAGCCGCACGGGTCGGCACATGCTCACACGTGCAGCGCATGTCCCAGCGCGCGCAACGCCGCCTCCTGCATCGCTTCGCCGAGTGTCGGATGCGCGTGGATCGTGCCGCCGATATCCTCGAGCCGCGCGCCCATCTCGAGCGATTGCGAAAACGCGGCGGCCAGTTCCGACACGCCGCGCCCCACCGCCTGCCAGCCGACGATCAGGTGCGTGTCGCGCCGCGCGACGACGCGCACGAAACCGTCGGTCGCCTGCAGCGTCATCGCGCGGCCGTTCGCCGCGAACGGGAACGACGCGCTGATGCAGTCGACACCGGCCGCCTTCGCGTCGTCGGGCGACCAGCCGGACGTGACGACCTCGGGATCGGTGAAGCACACGGCCGGGATCGAGGCCGGCGTGAACTTGCGGCGCCGTCCCGCGATCAGCTCGGCCACCATCTCGCCTTGCGCCATCGCGCGATGCGCGAGCATCGGCTCGCCGGCGACGTCGCCGATCGCCCATACGTTGCGCATCGACGTCCGGCATTCGTCATCGATGCGCAGCGCGCGACCGTTGCGATCGAGCGGCATCGATTCGAGCCCGAAGCCGTCGACGCGCGGCCGGCGACCCACCGCGACCAGCACGCGATCGGCCGGCAGGGTTTTCTCCGCGCCGTCGGGCGCCTGCACGCGCACGGCGCCGTCGCTCGCGAGGCCCAGCACCTTGTGGCCCGTCCATAGCCCGACGCCGAGCCGCGCGAGCGAATCGGCGACCGGCCTCGCGAGTTCCGCGTCGTATGCGGGCAGCACGCGCTCGGCCGCCTCGACGATGCTGACGTCGACGCCGAGCTTGCGATAGACGAATCCGAGTTCGAGCCCGATGTAGCCGGCGCCGACGACGACCAGCCGCTTCGGCAACGATGCGGGCGACAGCGCCTCGGTCGACGAGACGACGTGCGCGCCGAACGGCGTCGACGGCAGTTCGACCGGCTCCGAACCCGTCGCGAGCAACAGGTGCTCGCAGGCGATCCGCGTCGTGTGGTCGCCGGCGACGACGTCGACCGTCTTGCCGTCGACGACGCGCGCGTCGCCGTGCAGCACGCGCACGCCGTGCTTCTTCAGCAGCGCGCCGACGCCGCGCGTGAGCCGCTCGACGATGCCGTCCTTCCATGCGACGCTTTTCGCGATGTCGATCTCCGGCGCGCGCACGCGAATCCCGAGCATCCCCTCGCCGGCCTGCCCGCGCGCCTGCTCGAACGCGTCGGCGACGTGGATCAGCGCCTTCGACGGAATGCAGCCGATGTTCAGGCACGTGCCGCCGAGCCGGTCGCGCTCGACGAGCACCGTCGGAATGCCGAGCTGCCCCGCGCGAATCGCGGCGACGTAACCGCCCGGCCCGCCGCCGATCACGAGCAGCGTGGTGTGTTCGTTCTTCATCGGGCTCACTCCACGAACAGCAGCGCCGGGCGCTCGAGCACCTCGCGCACGGCCTGGATGAATTCGGCCGCGTCCGCGCCGTCGACGACGCGATGGTCGAACGACGACGACAGGTTCATCATCTTGCGCGCGACGATCGCGCCGTCGCGGATCATCGGCCGCTCGACGATCCGGTTCACGCCGACGATGCCGACCTCGGGATGGTTGATGACCGGCGTCGACACGATGCCGCCGAGCGCGCCGAGGCTCGAGATCGTGATCGTCGAGCCGGTCAGCTCGTCGCGCTGCGCGCGGTTCGCGCGCACCGCGTCGGCGAGCCGCGCGATTTCCGCCGAGATCGACCATACGTCGCGCGCCTCCGCATGACGCAGCACCGGCACCGTGAGGCCGCCGTCCGTCTGCGTCGCGACGCCCATGTGCACCGCGCCGTATTGCGTGACGACACCGGCTTCGTCGTCGTAGCGCGCGTTGATCTGCGGGAAGTCGCGCAGCGCGATCACCATCGCGCGGATCAGCAGCGGCAGCGGCGTGAGCCGGCCGCGCGTGTCGCCGTGGCGCCGGTTCAGCTCGGCGCGCAGCGCTTCGAGCTCGGTGACGTCGATCTCCTCGACGTAGCTGAAGTGCGGAATGCGGCGCTTCGCTTCCTGCATCTTGCGCGCGATCGCGCGCCGCAGGCCGATCACCGGCACCTCGGTTGCGTCGTTGCGCTCGGCGTAGCCGCGCGCTTGCGATCCGCGCGCGGCGCCGCCGCCCGTGCGCGCATACGCGTCGAGGTCCGCATGCAGGATCCGCCCGGCCTCGCCGGTGCCGCGCACGTAGCGCAGCTCGATGCCCATGTCCCACGCGCGCTGGCGCACCGCCGGCGACGCGAGCGGCCGTTCGCCCGGCGCGAGCGCCGCGCGCGGCGGCGCCGCATGTTCCGCGCGGCGCGGCTCGGCCGGCGCGCGGGACGCGGCATGCGTCGCCGCCTTCGACGACGCATGTGTTTCGGATCCCTCAGCGATGGAAGACGACTCGGCAGGCACGTCGACCGCCGCCGCTCGCCGCGTCGCATCCGGGCCTGCATCGTGTGCTTTCGCGCCCGATTTCAGGTTGCCGTCGCCTTCGACTTCGAGACGAATCAGCTCGCTGCCGACCGCCATCATCTCGCCGATCCGGCCGCCGAGCTCCAGCACCTTGCCCGCCACCGGCGACGGAATCTCCACCGCCGCCTTGTCGGTCATCACATCGGCGAGCGGCTGGTCTTCGGCGATCGTCTGCCCCGGTTGAACGTGCCAGGCCACCAGCTCGACCTCGGCGATCCCTTCGCCGATATCCGGCATCTTGATGACATGAATCCCCATCTCAGGCCTCCATCACGCGTCGCAACGCTTCGCCGACCCGGGCCGGCCCGGGGAAATACGCCCATTCCTGCGCGTGCGGATACGGCGTGTCCCAGCCCGTCGTCCGCTCGACCGGTGCCTCCAGATGGTAGAAGCAGTGTTCCTGGACGAGCGACACCAGCTCCGCGCCGTAGCCGCAGGTGCGCGTCGCCTCGTGCACGACCACGCAGCGGCCGGTCTTGCGCACCGACGCGACGATCGTGTCGAGATCGACCGGCCACAGCGTGCGCAGGTCGATCACTTCCGCATCGATGCCGGTCTCCTCGGCGGCCGCCAGCGACACGTGGACGGTCGTGCCGTACGTCAGCACCGTCACGTCGTTGCCGGGCCGCACGACGGCGGCCGTGTCGAGCGGCACCGTGTAATAGCCGTCCGGCACCTCGCTGCCCGGATGCTTGAGCCACGATGTGACCGGACGCTCGTGATGGCCGTCGAACGGCCCGTTGTACAGGCGTTTCGGCTCGAGGAAGATCACCGGGTCGTCGTTCTCGATCGACGCGATCAGCAGTCCTTTCGCGTCGTACGGATTCGACGGCATCACCGTGCGCAGTCCGCAGACTTGCGTGAACATCGCCTCCGGGCTCTGGCTGTGCGTCTGGCCGCCGTAGATGCCGCCGCCGCACGGCATCCGGATCGTCATCGGCGCGGTGAACTGGCCCGCCGAGCGATAGCGCAGCCGCGCGCCTTCCGACACGATCTGGTCGGACGCCGGATAGAAGTAGTCCGCGAACTGGATCTCGCAGACCGGCCGCAAGCCATACGCGCCCATCCCGACCGCAGCACCCACGATCCCGCCTTCCGAGATCGGCGCATCGAACACGCGCGACTTGCCGTACTTGGCCTGCAGCCCCTCGGTGCAGCGGAACACGCCGCCGAAGTAGCCGACGTCCTGCCCGAACACGACCACGTCGTCGTCGCGGCCGAGCATCACGTCCATCGCGGAGCGCAGCGCCTGGATCATCGTCATCGGCTGGGCCGACGCCGTCGTTGTTTCATGTTGCGCCATGATCACGCTCCCAGTTCCTGGCGCTGACGGCGCAGATGCGCGGGCAGCTCCTTGTACACGTCGTCGAACATCGAGGCCGGCGACGGAATGCGGTCGTCGGCCAGCGTCCCGAACTTCTCCGCTTCCTTCTGCGCGGCGATCACCTCGGCTTCCAGTTCGGCCGTGAGCGCGTCGTGCGCGCTGTCCGACCAGATGCCCTTCGCGATCAGGTGCTGCTTGAAGCGGGCGATCGGATCGCCGAGCGGGAAATGGGCCCAGTCGTCGGCCGGCCGGTATTTCGTCGGATCGTCCGACGTCGAATGCGCGCCGGCGCGATAGGTGACCCACTCGATCAAGGTCGGGCCGAGATTGCGGCGCGCGCGTTCGGCGGCCCAGGTCGACGCCGCGTAGATCGCGAGGAAGTCGTTGCCGTCGACGCGCAGCGAAGCGATGCCGCAGCCGACGCCGCGCCCGGCGAACGTCGTCCCCTCGCCGCCCGCGATCGCCTGGAACGTCGAGATCGCCCACTGGTTGTTGACGACGTTCAGCACGACCGGCGCGCGATACACGTGCGCGAACGTCAGTGCAGTGTGGAAGTCGGCTTCCGCGGTCGCGCCGTCGCCGATCCAGGCGGACGCGATCTTCGTGTCGCCCTTGATCGCCGACGCCATCGCCCAGCCGACCGCCTGGATGAACTGCGTCGCGAGATTGCCGGAGATCGAGAAGAAGCCGGCTTCGCGGTCCGAGTACATCACCGGAAGCTGGCGCCCCTTCAGCGGGTCGCCTTCGTTCGACATCAGCTGGCAGATCATCCGTTCGAGCGGCACGTCGCGCGCGATCAGGATGCTTTGCTGGCGGTAGGTCGGGAAGCACATGTCGCCGTGACGCAGCGCCATCGCATGCGCGGCGCCGATCGCCTCTTCGCCGAGGCTCAACATGTAGAAGGAGATTTTCTTCTGACGCTGCGCGATCATCATCCGCGCGTCGAAGATGCGGGTCTTCAGCATCGCGCGCATCCCGGCGATCAGGCGCGCATCGTCGAGATCCGGCGCCCACGGGCCGAGGGCTTCGCCGTGATCGTCGAGCACGCGCACCAGGCTGCGGGCGAGATGGGCGGTGTCCGCCGGCGCTACGTCGATCGGCGGGCGGCGAACCGCGCCGGCCGGCGATAGATGCAGATAGGAAAAATCCGTCTTGCAGCCCGGGCGCCCGGTTGGCTCCGGCACATGCAGACGCAATGGCTCTGACAGGCTCATCGTGTCGTCTCCACGCTCGATTGTGTCTCACGCTGATAAAGACGCGCGGCCGGTTGCCGGCTCACGCGCAGGCTGGCGCGCGGATAAGCACGCCAACCTTGGGAATGTATGCCTTGCCGTGCCGGACGTCGATGCCCAACCCGCTCGTTCGGGGTGAGCAGATTTGCCATGGCGGCGACAATGGGCGAGCGGCGTTGCCGGTGGGTTTGAAGGACGGTTGCGTGTGCTGCGATGCGTCAACGCGTCGGGGAGCGCGGAATCGATGCGCGTCTGTCACGCGTGTCGGAGGGTACGAAGCGAAAGACCCCGCGAAATCCTGGATTTCGGCGGGGTCTTTTGCTTCGTCGGTGCGCGTCCGCGTGCTTCAGCGCTCGCGCGCCGGATCGTTCCGGCGCGCGAAGGCGCGAAGGCGCGATGCGTCGATGATGCGATGCGTCACGCGTCGGGGCGCGCGATGTCGAAGCGGCTGTCGGGCGTCACGTGCACGTAGGCGGACGGGCCGCCCGCGCGCAGAATGATGCCGGCGCCGAACGTGTCGAAGAGGCCGTCCTTCAGCAGGTCGTGACGGATATGCACGGCGACGACCTCGCCCAGCACCAGCGTGGCCGGCGTCTCGACGCCGCGGTGGTCGCGAAGCCGGATCACGTCGGTCACCTTGCATTCGAAGTTGACGCCGCTTTCCGCCACGCGCGGCACGCTGACGAGGCGCGACGGAATCGCGGTCAGGCCGCCGAGTTCGAATTCGTTCACGCCGTACGGCACGGCGGCACAGGTCTGGTTCATCCGGTCGGCAAGGTCGCGCGTCGCGAGGTTCCAGACGAACTCGCCGGTTTCCTGCACGTTGCGCAGGCTGTCCTTCGCGGCCGTGCTCGAAAAGCCGATGATCGGCGGACGATAATTGAATGCGTTGAAGAAACTGTACGGCGCGAGGTTGAGCGTGCCGTCGTTGCCGCGGGAGGAAATCCAGCCGATCGGGCGCGGGCCCACGATCGCGTTCAACGGATCGTGCGGCAGCCCGTGGCCTTGCAACGGTTCGTAATAGTGGTAGTTCGAATCGGTCATGGCGGGTGGTCTTGCGGGAGGAAAACGTCGTTTTATTCCATCGGCCGCGTCACGTGCGGCGATGGCGGTGACGGCGTCGAGTGTGACGTGCGTGCCAAGTATCACATGGCGGCGCTTTCGTCGCAGCGAAGTGGCCCGCCATGGCCCGTCGAGCCGACATTTCCCTTCAAGCCCGAAATTCAGGACTTTTTACCCACACATGACCGATAACCGCCCGGAGAGCAGCGTCAGAAATGATGCAGCAGCGCGACACGCGCGACGTATTGATTCGGCCCCGACGAGATATCGGCGGCGCCCGGAACGTACGCGTAGTCGAAGTCGGTTCCAGTGTGCGCGTTCAGCGCATGCTGATAGACACCTTCGACGAATACCGACGTGCGTTTCGACAAGTCGTAGTTCAGCTTCGCGCTCAGTTGATGCCACTTCGGATTGAACGAGCCGACCGTCGACGCCACGCGGGCCTGCGTGTACGTGTATGCCGCGCCGACGTAGAACGCGGTCGTGAAGTGATAGAGGCCGTTCACCTCGAAGTTGTCGAATTTCCACGACTGCCACGCACCGCCCGCCGGCTGCGTCGTACCGGTGAAATACGCGTTCGAAGTCGGATCGTAGACGTCGACGTGCGAATACGTGAATCCCACGAGCGCATTCGAGAACGCGTAATTCACGCCGATGCCGATGTTCTGCTGCGACGACGCATCGAACGTGTTGTCGCCGGTGATCGCGCCGGTCGAATCGGCATTGCGTGCGTTGTTGATCTTCAGATACGACGCGCCAACCGTCAGCCCGCCCTGCTGGTATTGCAGCGCGGCGCCATAGAGACGGTTGTTCGCGAAGCCGCCCGCCTGATTGCTGAAGCCATACATCGCCTCCGCGGTCACACCGTGCCACGCGGGCGACACGTACTTGACCGCGTTGTTCACGCGGAACGAGTAGTCGGTGTTGTCGTTGTCGTACGGATGCGAGAACAGGTAGCCGGTCCAGTTGCCGTTTGCGGTGAGCGGCGAGAAGACGTCGACGCTCGGATCGTACTGGCGACCGAACGTCAGGGTGCCGTAACGATCCGACGCGATGCCGACGAAAGCCTGACGGCCGAATTCCCGGCCGCCCTGGCTCATTTTTCCGTTGTTGACGTCGAAGCCGCTCTCGAGCGTGAAAATCGCCTGGTAGCCTGCGCCGAGGTCTTCGGTGCCCTTGATACCCCAGCGGCTGCCGTAGTCGTAGCCGCTTTGCAATTGCACGGTGCCGTGGCCGCGCGCGTTGCTCGTGTAGTTGATGCCGTCCTCGATCTTGCCGTACAGCGTCACGCTGCTTTGTGCATGCGCCGCGGCAGCAAGCAACGCGGCGGGTGCGATGATCCCCCAACGCATGTTCATGACGATTTACCCCCAGGTCTTTCGTTTGCTGGTCGCAACGGTTGCGTGCTGCGAAGGTGCGTCGCGTCGATGTTTCCCGGCGATGCGACGGGCGCAGTGTAATGAGCCGTTTTTCTGCTGTTAGCGGCCTGCGGCGGAAAGGTGCTCTCCAGAACGCCGGCTGTTTTTCGGCGCGGAAAGCGGATAGCCGGGTGTTGAAGCGCGCTTCATTCGGGCGACGAGCGGACGCCTGAAGCAAATCGCGGGGAATCGATATTTCAATCGCCGGTACGTTTGCGTTTGGCCGGCGCGGGGGAGCTACAGGAACCGGCCGCCGCCATCGAAGCACGACCTGAAAAACAAAAAACCCGCGAGCGGCTTGTTTCTCGCGGGTTTTCGGAACTTCATGGAATCGCACGGAAGCGATCTTGGTGCCGGGGACCGGACTCGAACCGGCAAGCCAGTTAAGGCGGCGGATTTTCGTCACACTGCTTCTTTCAAAGCCGGCGTCGTCGAAACGACGCCGTTCGTGCGCTGGACTATGCCTTCGCCGTCGCGCGCGGGCGGTGTTGCCGCCCGTGCGCCTTAGGCGCCCCCCGTCTAGTCTCTACACCTTCCTCGCTGCACTCGTACCGCGAGGCTTGGCTCGGCGTTGCCTCGACGCACGGCGCGCGTCAGGGGTTTCACCGAATTTGAAGGGTTCTGCACCGGTCGTTTCCGGCCGGGCACTCAATCGTTTAAGTCCGCTATGTTTACCAATTTCATCACCCCGGCAAAAGGGCGGACGCGATTCTACCATTGCTTGCACATGCATTAGCTGATTCGCGCGCATTGCATCGCGATGCAGCATGTCGGCCTGCCCTGTCCACACCCGAACTCGAGCGCCGCAATCGACGTCGGCGCGACACCGTCGCCGATTTCCTCCCGCGCCGCAGCATCCGCCGATACAATCGAATCCGCCCCGCTCGCCGGGCGCCAACCGTCTGATGTTTGTATCGCAGTTTTTACGAAACAGACGTCTCGTCAGTCATCGCGAAGTCACAAACGCTTTCGATAATTCTCCCGTCGAAAACGTTTACATCGCGTAACTTCATGCCCCCGACCATCAAGGACGTCGCCGCGCTCGCCGGCTTCTCGATCGCCACCGTCTCGCGTGCGATCAACGCGCCGCATACCGTCAGCCCCGCCACGCTGGCGACCATCCGCACCGCCATCGACACGCTGCAGTTCCGCCCGAGCCCGCTCGGCCGGCAGTTGCGCGGCGAGCGCACGCGGCTCGTCGGCGTCGTCCTGCCGACGCTGTCGAACCCGGTATTCGCCGACTGCCTGCAGGGCATCGACGAACTCGCGACCGCGGCCGGCTTCAAGCTGATCCTGATGACGACCGAATACGACGCGGCGCGCGAGCGCCACGCGATCGAGACGCTGCGCGAGCAGCGCGTCGAGGGGCTGATCCTGACCGTCGCCGATGCGGACACGCATCCGCTGCTCGACATGCTCGACCGCGACGGCCCGCACTACGTGCTGATGCACAACGACACGCAACGCCGACCGTCGGTGTCGGTCGACAACCGCAGCGCCGCCTACGACGGCGTGCGCATGCTGACGGCACGCGGTCATCGCCTCGTGCTGATGCTGGCCGGTTCGCTCGCCGCGTCGGATCGCGCACGCCAGCGCCATCTCGGCTACGCGCAGGCGCTCGAGGAGGCCGGCGTCGCGACGCTGCCGCCGGTCGAGGTCGACTTCAACGCGGCCGAGTTGCCCGACGCGGTGCTCGCGCACCTCACCGCGCGAGCCACGCGCCCGACCGCCCTCTTCTGCAGCAACGACCTGCTCGCGATGGTCGTGATGCGCGGCCTGCGCCGCGCGGGCTTCTCGATTCCCGACGACCTGTCGGTGCTCGGCTTCGACGGCATCGCGATCGGCGAGCTGCTCGCACCGCCGCTCGCGAGCGTCGCGACGCCGAACCAGGACATCGGCCGCCATGCATGGCAGCGCCTCGTCGAATGCATCGGCGGCGCGACGATCGAGCGCACGTCGCTGATCCTGCCGCATACGGTACGCGACGGCGCGACGGTCGCGCCGCCGGCCGCCGACCTGCAGTTGCACCAAGCCTGAACACGCGCGCCGCGCCATCGTGCGCGGCGCGCGCAAGCTACCCCGACCCCGCCCGGAGATCCACCGTGTCCTTTCGCCTGACCTCGCTGCTGCGCGTGCTCGCAGCCCCCGTCGCCTGCGCCGCGCTCGTCGCGTTCGCACCCGCGGCCCATGCCGACGAATCCGCGATCTGCTACAACTGCCCGCCCGAATGGGCCGACTGGGCGGCGCAGATCGCGGCGATCAAGCAGAAGACCGGCATCCGCGTGCCGTTCGACAACAAGAACTCGGGCCAGGCGATCGCGCAGCTGATCGCCGAGCAGAAGAGCCCGGTCGCCGACGTCGTCTATCTCGGCGTGTCGTCGGCGTTCCAGGCGAAGGACAAGGGCGTGATCGCGCCGTACAAGCCCGCGCACTGGAACGACATCCCCGCGAACCTGAAGGACCCGCAGGGCTACTGGTTCGCGATCCACTCGGGCACGCTCGGCTTCTTCGTGAACAAGGACGCGCTCGACGGCAAGCCGGTCCCGCGCTCGTGGGCCGACCTGCTGAAGCCCGAATACAAGGGCATGGTCGGCTACCTCGATCCGTCGAGCGCGTTCGTCGGCTATGCAGGCGCCGTGGCCGTCAACCAGGCGCTCGGCGGCAGCCTCGACGACTTCAAGCCGGGGCTCGACTGGTTCCGCAAGCTGAAGGCGAACGCGCCGATCGTGCCGAAGCAGACCGCGTATGCGCGCGTGCTGTCCGGCGAGATTCCGATCCTGCTCGACTACGACTTCGACGCGTATCGCGCGAAGTACAAGGATCACGCGAACGTCGAGTTCGTGATTCCGAAGGAAGGCACGATCGCGGTGCCCTACGTGATGAGCCTCGTGAAGGGTGCGCCGCACGACGCGAACGGCAGGAAGGTGCTCGACTTCGTGCTGTCCGACGAAGGCCAGAAGCTGTGGGCCAATGCGTACCTGCGTCCGGTGCGCGCGCAGACGCTCGGCGCCGACGTCGCCGCGAAGTTCCTGCCGGCGAGCGAATACGCCCGGGCAAAATCGGTCGACTTCGGCAAGATGGCGGCCGGCCAGCAAGCGTTCGGCCAGCAATACCTGCAAGTGATGCAGTAAGCGCCGGACCACGCCATGCTCGACCTGACTTTCCCGCTGCGCTGGCGCGTCGCCCTCGTCGCGCCGGCGCTCGCGGTGTTCGCCGCGTTCTGGCTGCTGCCGATGGCGGCGCTCGTGCGGGTGTCCGCCGACGGCGCGTTCTTCGCGCAATACGCGGCTCTGCTCGGCAACGCGCGTTACATGACGAGCCTCGGCGAAACGATTGCGTTGTCGGCCGGCGTCACGCTCGCGACGCTGGCGCTGTCGACGATCTCGGGCCTGCTGCTCGCGCGCCGCGAATTCGCCGGCAAGCGCGTGCTGCTCGCGCTGCTCACCTTTCCGCTCGCGTTCCCGGGCGTCGTGGTCGGCTTCATGGTGATCATGCTCGCCGGCCGGCAAGGGCTGATCGGCATGCTGTCCGCGAAGCTGACCGGCGACAAGTGGGTGTTCGCGTATTCGGTCGCCGGGCTGTTCGTCGGCTACCTGTACTTCTCGATCCCGCGCGTGATCGTCACCGTGATCGCGGCCGCGTCGAAGCTCGACGCGTCGCTCGAGGAAGCCGCGCGCTCGCTCGGCGCGTCGCCGTGGCGCATCTTCGTCGACATCGTGCTGCCGGCGCTCGCGCCGGGCCTGGTCGCGGCCGGCGCGATCTGCTTCGCGACCGCGATGGGCGCGTTCGGCACCGCCTTCACGCTCGCCACCGACCTGAACGTGCTGCCGATGACGATCTACACCGAGTTCACGCTGAACGCGAACATCGCGACGGCCGCCGGCCTGTCGATCGTGCTCGGCATCGTCACGTGGGCCGTGCTCGCGCTCGCGCGCCGGTTCACCGGCCACACCGCCGCCGCCGCGGCCTGAGGATTCCTTCATGCAATCGCTTTCCGGTTCGTCCGCGCCGTCGCCGGCGCCCGCTCCGTCGCACGCGAACGGCGCCGCCCGACGCGCGCCGCGCGTGTCGGGCGCGCGCGCGATCGCCGCGCTGCAATGGGGCGTCACGCTGCTGCTGTGCGCGTTCCTGATCGTGCCCGTCGTGATGTCGGTACTCGCGGGCCTCACCGTCAACTATTTCCGCGGGCTGTCGAGCGGCCTCACGCTGCGCTGGCTCGAACAGGTGTGGCAGCAGTACCAGGGCTCGGTCGCGCTGTCGCTCGGCGTCGCGTTCGCGACGCTCGCGATCGTGCTCGCCGTCGGCGTGCCGGCCGGCTATGCGCTCGCGCGCAGCAAGAGCCGCGTCGCCCGCGTGATCGAGGAAGCGCTCGTGCTGCCGGTCGCGCTGCCGGGCCTCGCGTCGGCGCTCGCGCTGCTGGTCGTGTACGGCGGCTTCACCGCGTTCCGGATGAGCCTGTGGTTCATCGTCGTCGGCCACGTCGTGTTCACGCTGCCGTTCATGGTGCGCGCGGTCGCGGCGGTCGCCGCCGGCGCCGACCTGCGCACGCTCGAGGAAGGCGCGGCGAGCCTCGGCGCGTCGTTCGTCACGCGCTTCGTCACGATCGTGCTGCCGAACCTGCGCCCCGGCATCGTCGCGGGCGCGCTCGCGGTGCTCACGCTGTCGATCGGCGAATTCAACCTGACCTGGATGCTGCACACGCCCGACACGAAGACGCTGCCCGTCGGGCTCGCCGATACCTATGCGTCGCTGCGCCTCGAAGTCGGCAGCGCGTACACGATCGTGTTCCTGCTGATGACGCTGCCGCTGCTCGTCGCGATGCAGTGGCTCGGCGTCGATCCGTCCGGCACGCGCGCGCCGAAGCGTCGCCCGCGCTGACCCTGCGCTGACCTTACCCTTCCCATGAAACTCGATTCCACCCCCATCACCCTGACCCGCTGCGCGAAGACGTTCCGCGGCACGCGCGTGCTCGAACCGCTCGACCTGTCGATCGGCGCGGGCGAGACGCTCGTGCTGCTCGGCCCGTCGGGCTGCGGCAAGACGACGACGCTGCGCCTGATCGCGGGCCTCGACACGCCGGATGCCGGCGGCACGATCCGGTTCGGCGGCGACGACGTGACCGCGCTGCCGATCGAGCGCCGCCAGGTCGGCATGGTGTTCCAGAACTACGCGCTGTTCCCGAACCTCACGGTGCGTGGCAACGTCGGCTACGGACTGAAGATCCGCAAGACCGAGCCGCGCGCGCTGCGCGAACGCGTCGACGAGTTGCTCGCGATGATGCGGCTCGACGCGCATGCGGACAAACCCGTCGATCAGCTGTCCGGCGGCCAGCGCCAGCGGGTCGCGCTGGCGCGTGCGCTCGCGGTGCGCCCGCGCGTTCTGCTGCTCGACGAGCCGCTGACCGCGCTCGACGCGAAGCTGCGCGACGTGCTGCGCCGCGAGATGAATGCGCTGTTGCGCGAGCTCGGCGTGACGACCGTCTACGTCACGCACGACCAGGCCGAGGCGATGGAGCTCGGCGACCGGATCGTCGTGATGGGCGCGGGCCGCATCGAGCAGATCGGCACGCCGCGCGACATCTACTACCGCCCGGCGAACCGTACGGTCGCGCAGTTCATCGGCACGCTGAACCGGCTTGCAGGACAATGGCAGGACGGCGCGCTCGTGACGACGGGGGGCGCGATCGTCACGCCGCACGCCGCCGACGAGTGGTTCTTCCGTCCGGAGGATGCGCAGCTCGCCGATCCCGCGCATGCGCCGCTGCGCGGCGCGATCGGCGCGTGCGCGTTCCTCGGCGAACGCACGCGGCTCACGATCGAGCATGCGGCACCCGACGCGCTCGTGATCGACGTGCCGGGCCGCATCGAGCTCGCGCGCGGCACGGCGGTCGGCCTCACGATCGCGCCGGAAGGCCTGATCGCACTCGCCGCGTAACACCGCCCCACCATAACCACGATAACCACACATTCCGAGGAACGACGATGCTGCTTGCTCAAATCAGCGATCTCCACATCAAGCGTCCGGGCCAGCTCGCGTACCGGCGCGTCGACACGGCCGCCGCGCTCGCGCGCTGCATCGCGAAGCTGAACGCGCTGGTGCCGCGCCCCGACGCGGTGCTCGTCACCGGCGACCTGACCGACTTCGGCCACGACGACGAATACCGCCACCTGCGCGACCTGCTCGCGCCGCTCGAGATTCCGTATTACCTGATGGTCGGCAATCACGACGATCGTGCGGGGTTGCGCCGCGCGTTCGCCGATCGTCCCGAATTGCAGGACGGCGAGTTCGTGCAGTACGCGCTCGACGTCGGCGCCGTGCGCGTGCTCGCACTCGATTCGCAGGTGCCCGGCACGAGCCACGGCGACCTGTGCGATGCGCGGCTCGCGTGGCTCACCGCGCAACTCGACGCTGCGCGCGACCGGCCGGTGATCGTCGCGCTGCATCACCCGCCGTTCGTGTCCGGGATCGGACATATGGACGCGCTGCGCCTCGCGCCCACCGCTGCCGCGAAACTCGACGCGCTGCTGCGCCGCTATCCGAACGTCGAGCGCGTGCTGTGCGGCCACGTGCACCGGACGATGTTCACGCGCTTCGGCGGCACGCTCGCGTCGGCCGTGCCGGCGCCCGCGCACCAGGTCGCGTTCGATTTGCGAGCGGACGCGCCGTCCGCGTTCCGGCTCGAGCCGCCCGCGTTCGCGGTGCACGTCCATACGCCGGACATGGGGATGACGTCCCATCACGTGTACGTGGACGAAGGCGACGGGCCGTATCCGTTCTATGAGCCGAGCGGGGAACTGGTCGACTGAACGGTACGCAATCGCGGATGCATGACGAGCGGTTGCGGCTGGTCGGGGCCGCGTCGAATGATTGCGGTTGATTGCGGCTGAGCACGGCCGGCGATGCTGTGATCGCGCCAGCCGCGCAGCCTCTGCGCCTGCGCTTCTGCCAGCCTCTGCGCCTGCGCTTCTGCGCTTCTGCGCTTCTGCGCTTCTGCGCTTCTGCGCTTCCGTGCTTCCGTGCTTCCGGGCTTCCGGGCTTCCGGGCTTCCGGGCTTCCGGGCTTCCGGGCCTATGGGCTTCTGGGCTTCTGGGCTTCTGGGCTTCTGGGCTTCTGGGCTTCTGGCCGCTGAGCCGCTGAGCCGCAGCGCCGCAGCGCCGCCGGCACGATTCCCGGTGCTCCGGTATGATCGGCACGCTCGATCGGCGCCCGGCCGCCTGCGCCACCGACGCCGCGCCGCGCGCCACGCCGCCCAACTCCGTTCCGTTGCCGCCATGTCCGCCGCCTCCACCGACCGTCCGACCGACACCGCCTCGCCCCACTACTCGCGCAGCCTGCTGTTGCTGCTCGCGACGATCGCGGGCGTGTCGGTCGCGAACATCTACTACAACCAGCCGCTGCTCGACAGCTTCCGCTCGGCCTTCCCGGACGGCGCGTCATGGATCGGCGCGGTGCCGACCGCGACGCAGCTCGGCTATGCAGCCGGGATGTTCCTGCTCGCGCCGCTCGGCGACCGCTTCGATCGCCGCGGGCTGATCCTGATGCAGATCGCGGGCCTGTCGATCGCGCTGATCGTCGCCGCGGCCGCGCCGTCGCTGGCGGTGCTGGCCGTGGCGAGCCTTGCGATCGGCGTGCTCGCGACGATCGCGCAGCAGGCCGTGCCGTTCGCGGCCGAGATCGCGCCGCCGGCCGAGCGCGGGCATGCGGTCGGCACCGTGATGAGCGGCCTGCTGCTCGGCATCCTGCTGGCGCGCACGGCGGCCGGCTTCGTCGCCGAATATTTCGGGTGGCGGGCGGTGTTCGGCGCGTCGGTCGCGGCGCTCGTCGCGCTGGCCGCGGTGATCGTGCTGCGGCTGCCGCGCAGCTCGCCGACGTCGACGCTGCCGTACGGCAAGCTGCTCGGCTCGATGTGGCACCTGGCGGTCGAACTGCGCGGGCTGCGCGAGGCGTCGCTGACGGGCGCCGCGCTGTTCGCCGCGTTCAGCGCGTTCTGGCCGGTGCTCACGCTGCTGCTCGCCGGTGCGCCGTTCCACCTCGGCCCGCAGGCCGCAGGGCTGTTCGGAATCGTCGGCGCGGCCGGTGCGCTGGCTGCACCGTACGCGGGCCGTTTCGCGGACACGCGCGGCCCGCGCGCGATCATCTCGCTCGCGATCGCGCTGCTCGCGGCGTCGTTCGTGATTTTTGCGCTGTCGGGGACGAGCCTCGTCGGGCTCGTGATCGGCGTGATCGTGCTGGATGTCGGCGTGCAGGCCGCGCAGATCTCGAACCAGTCGCGCATCTACGCGCTGAAGCCCGACGCGCGCAGCCGCGTGAATACCGTGTACATGGTGTGCTACTTCATCGGCGGCGCGCTCGGCTCGTCGGCCGGCGTCGCCGCGTGGCACGCCTTTGGCTGGATCGGCATGTGCGCGGCCGGCCTGCTGTTTACCGCACTCGCCGGCTGGTCCCACCATCGCGGCGCACGTCGCGACTGAACGCCGCGTCGCGCACCGGCGTCATGCGTCGGCCCGCGACGCGGCCGGATTGACGGCCGGCGGCGGCGTGAATGCCTGCGCGGGATCCATGACCGCGGCCGGGTCCACGACGGCGGCCGGTGCGGGCACCGCAAGCGGTACCGCGGAAGGCGCGAGGATCGGTGCCGGCTCCGGCATCGCCGCCTGAGCCGGTACTGACGCCGCATCCGCCGTCGATTCGGCGGCGACGGTTGCCGCGGTCGCCACGGTCACCACGCCCGGCGCAGCATCGGCCGCCGCGCGCGCCGCGGGCCGGCGCGCGGGATCGAACAGGAACGACAGCCCGACGCTGCCGAGGATCGCGACGGTGGCGACCACGGTTGCCGTCGTCACGGGCTCGCCGAGCATCAGCGCGCCGAGCGCGACCGCGACGATCGGGTTCACGTACATGCAGCTGCTCGCGATGATCGGGCTCGTGTGGCGAATCAGGTAGCCGTACGCGACGTACGCGGCCATCGTGCAGAACACCATCAGGTACACGAACGCGAACACCGGCGCGACCGCGACCTGCTCGATGCGCTCGCCCATCAGCCACGCTCCGATCGTGGACATCAACCCGCCCAGGCCGATCTGCAGCGACGTCGACAGGAACAGGTCGGACGGCAGCTTGAGCCGCGTCGCAAGATGCGCGCCGCCCGCCCAGAACAGCGCGCCGGCCAGCACGCAGATCGTGCCGAGCGCCGAGTTCGCGGCGGCCGCGCCGCCCGAATTCAGCACGACGATGCCGACCATCCCGAGCGCGACGGCCGCCCACTCGCCCTTCGTCACCGCGCGCCCGGCGACCGCCGCGATCACGGTCGCGAACAGCGGCACCGTCGCGACCATCACCGCGGCCGAGCCGCTGCTGACCGTGCGCATCCC
Organism: Burkholderia sp. BCC1988; assembly: GCF_905339895.1. Taxonomy (NCBI): domain Bacteria; kingdom Pseudomonadati; phylum Pseudomonadota; class Betaproteobacteria; order Burkholderiales; family Burkholderiaceae; genus Burkholderia; species Burkholderia sp. BCC1988. The sequence continues at coordinate 50,331 of NZ_CAJPHA010000015.1, read as the reverse complement.
GAGCGCGATCGTGCCCGACGACAGCGCGACCAGCATCGTGCCGACGATCGCCGAGTTACGGATTTCGAGCAGCGTCGGCCATTCGGGCTTGCGCCGCAGCGCGAAGATGAACAGGCCGATCCCGCCGAGCAGGTTGCGCAGCCCCGACAGCAGCAGCGGCGGGAACGACTGCAGCGCGAAATGCAGGCCGCTGTAGGTCGAACCCCAGACGAAATAGATGAAGACGAGGGCGAGCGCGACGCGGCCGCCGCGGCTTTGCGGCAGGCGGATCCGGATCGGCAGGCGGGCGAGGAAATCGAGGAGGCGGTCGAGCGGGGTCATCGTTCAGCCCGCCCGCACGAGGTGTCGCGTGCTCCGCTGAAAGACGCCGGAGAGACCGGCAAACGGCCCTGACTGGACCGGGAAGGCGGAGACGGACGTGCGGAACGACATGGCAGTGCGAACGGCGACGAATAAGAACCGGCAAGCGGCGGCAGAGGGTCGAAAAGCGGGCGCGAGCCGCTTCGGCTGCGCACGCTCGGCATTATGGCATCAAGGATTCGAAAGCATCATCAGACCAGTCTGAAAGCTTATCGACTGACGTTTCGGCGCGACATTTTTCGGCATCCGGACCAACCGGATCGGGGGCCGGATACGCGCGGCGCGGGCGTCGCGCGGGCCGCCCGGCATCCCGTCCTGCAGCAGCGATCGCTCCATCGGCCTGATGGCCAGTCATGCGCTTCAGCGGTCGCTTCGCGCTTATGGTGATGATCGGCGACGGTCGGCAGGCGCGTCCGGCCGCCGACATTCGCCCTTTCGACCCGCACACCACCCATACAAAATTTTGTATAATTCCACCATTCTTCCGCCGAAGCCGGTCGTGTTCGTCGGCACCGCACTCGACGACCTGCGCGGCTTTCCGCTTCTCGCGCGCCGCGAAGCCGGCCACCAGATCGACCAGGTGCAGCGCGGCCTCGCGCCCGACGACTGGAAGCCGATGCGCACCGTCGGCCCGGGCGTGCGGGAAATTCGCCTGCGCGATGCGAGCGGTGCGTTCCGGATCGTCTACGTCGCGACCTTCGCCGACGCGATCTACGTGCTGCATTGCTTCCGCAAGCAGTCGGCACGCACCTGCAAGACCGATATCGACCTGGCGGCCCGACGCTACCGGGCGCTGATGATGGAGAGGAAACGATGAGCAACGAACGTCATGCGAGCGTCTGGGACGCACTCGAAGGCCGGCCGGCCGAAGCCGAGAACATGAAGCTGCGCTCCGAGCTGATGATCGCGCTCAAGCAGCGCATCGCGCAGCTCGAGCTCAGCCAGGCGCAGGCCGCGCAACGGCTGGGCGTCACGCAGCCGCGCGTGTCTGATCTGCTGCGCGGCAAGATCAACCTGTTCGGGCTCGACGCGCTCGTGAACATGGCGGCGGCGGTCGGCCTGCGCGTCGACCTGCAGGTGCGCGAATCCGTGTGACACGCCGCGACGCACGGCAGCACGCGTTCGCGCGCCGCCGCTTCACGATCCGCCGAACCAGTTGTACCCCTGATCGACCCAGTAGCCGCCCGGGAAGGTATCGGTCACGAAGATTTCCATGATGTGCTTCGGATTCTTGTAGCCGAGCTTGGTCGGCATCCGCAGCTTCATCGGGAAACCGAATTCCGGCGGCAGGCGATGGCCGTCGTAGTCGAATGCGAGCAGCGTCTGCGGATGCAGCGCGGTCGGCATGTCGATGCTTTCGTAGTAGTCGTCCGCGCATTTGAAGCCGACGTATTTCGCGTGCGTATCGGCGCCGGCACGCGCCAGAAACGCGCCGAACGGCGTGCCGCCCCAGCGGCCGATCGCGCTCCACCCTTCCACGCAGATGTGCCGCGTGATCTGCTCCGCGTGCGGCAGCGCATACAGCTCGTCGAGCGTCCACACGCGCTTGCCCGTCACGCGGCCCGACAGCACGAGCCGGTACGTCGATGCGTCGACGTGCGGCACGTCGTCGATGCCGTAATACGCGTTGAACGGGAACGGCCGCGTGATGTCGGCCTCGGTGTAGGTCGGCGCGAGCCGCTCGCCGCTGAAGAGCCACGCCTGCACGCGATCGTTCATGCGCGACACCTTCTCGAGGAACGTGTTGACCGACGCGTCGTCCTTCAGCGTGCAGCCGGTCAGCATCGTCAGGCCGCCGAGCGTCAGGATGCGGCGATTGAACAGCCGCCGCGACGGCATCTCCAGCTCGCGGCGCACGTCGAGTTCGAGCGACTTGCGGTCGAGCGTCCAGCGCGAATCGGCGCGCCTGTATTCGGAATCCGACATGATGATTTCCTTCACCCGGAGTTGACCGGTCAGCGCCCGCGCAGCATCGCGAGCAGCGAGCGCGGCACCAGCAGCGCCATCGCGACGTGCACGAAGAAGAACGCGACGAGCAGCGACATCGCCCAGAAATGCACGACGCGCGCGTTGTCGTAACCGCCGAACAGTTCGCGCAGCAGCGGAAACTGCACCGACTTCCAGATCGTCAGCCCGGACAGCACCAGCACGATCAGATCGACGATCGCGACCAGGTACGCGGCACGCTGCACCGCGTTGTAGACGCTCAGATCGTCGTGCGCGAGCCGGCCGCGCAGCGCGGCGCGCACGTCGCGCCACACGGACGCCGGCGTGACGGGCAGCATCTTGCGCGCGAGGCGCCCGGTCGCGATCGACATCGTCAGGTAGAACAGCCCGTTGCCGACCAGCAGCCACATCGCCGCGAAATGCCATTGCAGCGCGCCGCCGAGCCAGCCGCCGAGCGTGATGCCGTGCGGAAACACGAACGGCGGATAGATCGGCGACGCATCGTAGATGCGCCAGCCGGACAGCGCCATCAGGATCGCCGCGAGCGCGTTGAGCCAGTGGCTCACGCGCACCCACAGGGGATGAATCTTGCGGGCGGGCGGCGTGACGGCCGCGCGCCCGGTGGCGGGAACGGTTTGCATGATGAAAACTCCCGGAACGCGTCGACGAGACGGGTCGAGTCGAGACAAAACGAGACGCGGGCGGCCGTCGTCGAGCACACGCGCCGGCCGCACGCCCTGCCCGGCTCCGTCAGTTCGACGGCGCCATCTTGTCGTCCGACTTCGCCTTGCCCATCTCGTCGTGCGACATCGCGTCTTTCTTCATCGCGTCCTTCTTCATCGCATGCTTCTTCATGGCGTCCTTCTTCATTGCGCCGTCCTTCGCCATCGCGTCGTGCCCCATCGCGTCCTTCGACATCGACGAGCCGTTTTGCGACATCGCGTCGTTCTGCGCATACGCGCCCGTTGCAAGCGTGGCGAAAGCAGCGACACAGGTGGCGATCAGTACGTTTTTCATGACATCTCTCCAAAACATGGGTTTAAGGAGCCGAATAGACGGACGACGTCGCGGGAAATGACAGCCGCTGCGAAATTTTTTTTGTGAGGTCGCGCGAAGGCGCGCCATGTTGCACCGCTTCGCCGCGGCCGGCCGAGCCGTGGGCCCGCGCGGCGGCGACGCGCGCTGTCATTTCGACGGGCCATCACACCGCCCGCCATGCTGCGGCCGCACCGGGACGGCCGATCCCGTCCCGGTTGAAACCGCCGCCAAGCCAGTGTATCGTGTGCGCTGCTAACGCGGGGGTCCTGCAATGCGTTCGGTCAAACAACCGGCATTGCGGGTGAGAAATACCCTTTGAACCTGATCTGGATAATGCCAGCGCAGGGAAGCGTACGGATTTCACCGCCATCCTTCTGACGAAATCCGCCGCCTCACCAAGCCTCGTCTCCTGCTTAGCTCGAGCCCCACATTCGTCAAGGGCTCCGGGCAAGCGCCGAAGCGCCTGCCCGGCGCTCACACAGGAGATTGCATGAACGCCAATCCGAAGTTTCTGTCTGCCGACGCCCACGTCGACGCTGCTGCCGTCGCGCCGCTGCCCAATTCGCGAAAGGTGTATGTAACCGGCTCGCAGCCCGACATCCGCGTGCCGATGCGTGAAATCACGCAGGCCGACACGCCGACCGGCTTCGGTGGCGAAAAGAACCCGCCGATCTACGTGTACGACACGTCGGGCCCCTACACCGATCCGGACGCGAAGATCGACATCCGCGCGGGCCTGCCCGCGCTGCGCCAGCGCTGGATCGAGGCACGCGGCGACACCGAAGTGCTCGACGGCCTGTCGAGCCAGTACGGCCTCGAGCGCGCGGCCGACCCGGCGACCGCCGACCTGCGTTTCCCGGGCCTGCACCGCAACCCGCGCCGCGCGCAGGCCGGCAAGAACGTCACGCAGATGCACTACGCGCGGCAGGGCATCATCACGCCGGAAATGGAATACATCGCGATCCGCGAGAACCAGCGCCGCGCCGAATACATCGAGAGCCTGAAGTCGAGCGGCCCGAACGGCGCGAAGCTCGCCGCGATGATGGGCCGCCAGCACCCGGGCCAGGCGTTCGGCGCCGCGGCCTTCGGCGCGAACGCGCTGGCCGAGATCACCCCCGAGTTCGTGCGCGACGAAGTCGCGCGCGGCCGCGCGATCATCCCCGCGAACATCAACCACCCGGAATCCGAGCCGATGATCATCGGCCGCAACTTCCTCGTGAAGATCAACGCGAACATCGGCAACTCGGCCGTCACGTCGTCGATCGGCGAGGAAGTCGACAAGATGACGTGGGCGATCCGCTGGGGCGGCGACACGGTGATGGACCTGTCGACCGGCAAGCACATCCATGAAACGCGCGAGTGGATCATCCGCAACAGCCCGGTGCCGATCGGCACGGTGCCGATCTACCAGGCGCTCGAGAAGGTCAACGGCAAGGCCGAGGACCTGACCTGGGAAATCTTCCGCGACACGCTGATCGAGCAGGCCGAGCAAGGCGTCGACTACTTCACGATCCACGCGGGCGTGCGCCTGCAATACGTGCCGCTCACCGCGAACCGGATGACGGGCATCGTGTCGCGCGGCGGCTCGATCATGGCGAAGTGGTGCCTCGCGCATCACAAGGAAAGCTTCCTGTACGAACACTTCGAAGAGATCTGCGAGATCATGAAGGCGTACGACGTGAGCTTCTCGCTCGGCGACGGTCTGCGCCCCGGCTCGATCTACGACGCGAACGACGAAGCGCAGCTCGGCGAGCTGAAGACGCTCGGCGAGCTCACGCAGATCGCGTGGAAGCACGACGTGCAGGTGATGATCGAAGGCCCCGGCCACGTGCCGATGCAGCTGATCAAGGAGAACATGGATCTCCAGCTCGACTGGTGCAAGGAAGCGCCGTTCTACACGCTCGGGCCGCTGACCACCGACATCGCGCCGGGCTACGACCACATCACGTCGGGCATCGGCGCCGCGATGATCGGCTGGTTCGGCACCGCGATGCTGTGCTACGTGACGCCGAAGGAACACCTCGGGCTGCCGAACAAGGACGACGTGAAGGAAGGGATCATCACGTACAAGCTCGCCGCGCACGCGGCCGACCTCGCCAAGGGTCACCCCGGCGCGCAGGTCCGCGACAACGCGCTGTCGAAGGCGCGCTTCGAGTTCCGCTGGGAAGACCAGTTCAACATCGGCCTCGACCCGGACAAGGCGCGCGAATTCCACGACGAGACGCTGCCGAAGGATTCCGCGAAGGTCGCGCACTTCTGCTCGATGTGCGGCCCGCACTTCTGCTCGATGAAGATCACGCAGGACGTGCGCGAGTTCGCGGCGCAACAGGGCGTGTCGGAAAGCGAAGCGCTGAAGAAGGGGATGGAAGTCAAGGCGGTCGAGTTCGTGAAGACCGGCGCCGAGATCTATCACCGTCAGTAAGCCGGCCAGCGAACGCGGCGGTCCGCACGGACCGCATCGTGGCGCACTGCACCAAGCCCGCTTTCGAGCGGGCTTTTTTTGCGTGCCTGCGCATGCGTCGTGCCTGCCGGCGCAAGGGAAACAATTGATTACGAAACCGCCCGAGCCTTAACAAGTCCTTACAGCAGCCCGGTGGGACGGCAGGTAGATTGGTTTCATGCGCGGCCGCGATGCGCTCGTGCGACCTTCCGTTCACTATCGCGAGGACAACCATCATGAATGCTTCGATTCGGCGTTTTGGGGTATGCGCGCTGCTCGTCACGACGGTGGCCAGCCTGTCGGCCTGCGATTCGATGACGCGGCGCCAGCGCGATACGGCAATCGGTGCGGGTGTCGGCGGCGTCGCGGGCGCGGCGATCGGCGGCAACGCATTGTCGACGCTGGGCGGCGCAGCCGCCGGCGGCATCATCGGCAACCAGGTCGGCAAATAAGCCGACCGGCTTACCCGGCTGCCGCGCGACGCGCGGCAAGCTCCGGCCTGACGGCGTTTCCGCGCGGCGGAAGCGCCGTTTTTCGTATGCGGCGCCGCAACACGACGCAGCGGCCCGGAAATGATCCGTTACCGTTTTGCGCATCTTGTCATCGCCGCGCGGCCTAAGCTTAAGCATCTGCCGATTGCCGGCTCCGCCGGAGAGACATCATGAACAGGACCCTCGTCGCACTCGCCGCCGCGGCGCTCGCGTGCACGACGCTCGCCGGCTGCTACTACCCGTACGGCTATTATCCCGGCGGCTATTACGCGGCCGCACCGGTACAGCCGGCGCCCGTGTACGTCGATCCGGGCCCCGCCTACTACTACCCGGCGCCTGCGTATGCGCCGGCATGGGGCGGTTATTGGGGACCCGCGCTGTCGCTCAATTTCGGCTTCGGCGGACGCGGCGGCTGGCACCACCATCACTGAGCGCGCCGCTCCATGCGCAGCCGGTCTCGTGCGGCCGGTCGCCCCGGGCCGGCGAGCGGCGACCGGCGACATTCCCGTTTCTTGCCGTTTCATCCGATCGTGAAACGACGGCGCGGTAACGCGGTGTAAGATCCTTTGCATCCCGTCCCCTCGCCCGCCACGCTCGATGTCACCCAAGAACGCCTTTCTGCTGACCGTCCTCGCCGCCCTGTGGGGCGCGTCGTTCCTGTTCATCCGGGTCGGCGTCGGCGACTTCGGGGTCGCGCCGTTGATGGCGCTGCGCGTGGGTATCGGCGCGCTGTTTCTCACCGGCTTCGCGCTGACGCGCTTCAAGCCCGCCGAGCTCGGCGCGCAGCTGCGCCGTCGCGCTTGGCCGTTGTTCGTCGTCGGCGCGCTGAACTCGGGCATCCCGTTCTGCCTGTTCGCGTTCGCCGAACTGACGCTGTCGGCCGGCGTGACGTCGGTGATCAACGCGACGACGCCGCTGTGGGGCGCGCTCGTCGCCTACCTCTGGCTGAAGGACAAGCTGTCGCTGCCGCGCGCGCTCGGCCTCGTGATCGGCTTTGCCGGCGTGCTCACGCTCGTGTGGGACCAGGTCGCCAACGCAAGCGGCAGCACCGGCGCCAGCGCCACCGCGCTGGCTGCCGCCGCCGCGCTCGGCGCGACGCTGCTGTACGGCATCGCGGCCAACTACACGAAGCGCACGCTCAGCGGCGTCGACCCGCTCGTCAACGCGACCGGCAGCATGATCGGCTCGACCGTGCTGCTGCTGCCGTTCGCGATCGCGACCTGGCCCGCGGCTGCCGTCAGCGCGCATGCGTGGGGCGCCGTGCTCGCGCTCGGCATCGCCTGCACGGGCATCGCGTATTTCATCTTCTTCTATCTGATCGCGCATGTCGGCCCGGCGCGCGCGATTACGGTGACGTTCGTGATCCCGGTGTTCGGCCTGCTGTGGGGCGCGCTGTTCCTCGGCGAACATGTGTCGGTCGTGATGATCGAAGGCTGCGCGATCGTGCTCGTCGGCACCGCGCTTGCGACCGGCGTGATCAAGCGGATTCCCGGATTGGGCCCGCGCGGCGGCGAAGCGACCTGAGCGACGCGCTGGGCCCGCACCCTGCCGGTTGCAGGTTTCCCGCGACGCGCCGGCCACCGTTCGTCGAGCGCCGCGCATGGACCGGAGCGCGACGGCGCAGGTCGTTTTGCATCTGATGCCGATGCAGCCGCATGGCTTGCCCGTTTTTCCGTTTTCCTGATCCGCCGGTCTTCTTCGCACGCAATGCACGCGGCACACGCGGCGCTGTCGCCGCGTGCACGACCGGCGGCCCTTGCGTGTCGCGCTTGCGGGCGGACAGCCCGGTGCACGCGACGGTGTAGCGTTTGCGTCTGGAGTTACCCTGATACGCGCGCCGCGCCATTCCCGTTACACTCGTAACACTCATCCGCAGAAGGCGGTCACGATGCACCACGTTCTTTCGCGTCCACCTGCGCGTGCGACGGCTTCTGCGTGGCGCGCACGATACCGTCCCCCGATCGCCCCAGGGCGTCGTTGACATGAAGGCCGCCCGCGACATCTCTCTCGATTCCCTGCTCGAACGCCTGACACCGACGCCCAGCGGCTGGATCGCCACGTATCGCGACACGACGCTGCGCAGCGTGTTCCAACCCGTGCTGTCGATCACGCACAAGCGCGTGGTCGGCTATGAAGCGCTGCTGCGCGTCGTGGACGAGAACGGTACGCTGGCTTCGCCTGTCGCGCTGTTCGACAAGACGCGCGCTGCTGCCGACGCGCTGCTGCTCGACCGGCTCGCCCGCTGCCTGCATACGGCCAACTTCGTCGCGCAGGGCATCGGCGACGGCTGGCTGTTCCTGAACGTGACGCCACGCGTGCTCGATTCGGGCCTCGTGCAGCGCGAATTCGTCGAGGCGCTGTGCCGTCATTTCGCGCTGCCGCCGAACCGCATCGTGCTGGAAGTCGTCGAGCAGCCGTCGCGCGACGAAGCCGCACTCGCCCGCACGATCGACATGATCCAGCATCGCGACTTCCTGATCGCGATCGACGATTTCGGCACCGGATTCTCGAATTTCGACCGCGTGTGGCGCGCGCGACCCGATATCGTCAAGCTCGATCGCTCGCTCGTCGAGCGCGCGAACGCGTCGGCCGACGATCGCCGCATCATGCATCACCTGGTATCGATGCTCCACCAGGCCGGCGCGATGGTGCTCGCGGAGGGTGTCGAAAGCGACGACGCGCTGCAGACGCTGATGGAAGCCGATATCGATTTCGTCCAGGGCTTCCAGTTCGGCCAGCCCGATGCGTCGATCGCGCACGCGAGCGCCGCGGCGCCCGCGATGCTCGACGCCGCGTGGCAACGCTTCATCGCGCGCCGGCATACACCGGCGATCGCCGAGCAACCGGGCTTCGATGCGATCGAGCGGCTCGTGCTCACTGGCGCGGCTGCCTTTTCCGCGAGCGGCAACCTGCAGGACGCCGCGCAGCGCGTATTCGCGGTGCCGGCCGCGCGCCGCGTGTTCGTCACGGACGAGATCGGCGAACAGTTCCTGCCGTCGATCGGCGCGCGCCCCGAGGATGGCCAGGCGAGCGGCACGCGGCTCGCACCGCTGTTCCCGGAGACGCACAGCAACTGGTCGCGGCGCCCGTACTTCCAGCGCGCGATCGCGGCGCCGGGGCGCGTCGCGCTGATGGGCCCGCACTTCTCGCTGACCGAAGGCCGCGACTGCTACACGGCGGCCGTCGCGATTCGCGCGCAAAGCCGCCTCGTCGTGTTCTGCGTCGACTTCGTGCTCGACAGCGCGGGCACCGTGATGCGCTGACGGGCGCGGCGGCGCCCGCCATGCCGGCCGGGTCGGCCTTCCGTCAGTCGATCACCTTCCCTCTTCCGGATTTCACCACGCTGCGGCGCGACTTGTGTTCGAGCCGCCGCTCCTTCGATGCGCGCGTCGGCCGTGTCGCCACGCGCGCGCGCGGCGTGAACGCGACGCTGCCGATCAATGCATCGAGCCGCGCGAGCGCTGCCTCGCGGTTTTTCTCCTGGGTGCGGTATTCCTGCGACTTGATCACGACGATGCCGTCGCGCGTGATGCGCTGGTCGGACAGCGCGAGCAGCCGCTCCTTGATGACGGGCGGCAGCGACGACGCGCGGATGTCGAAGCGCAGGTGAATCGCGCTCGATACCTTGTTGACGTTCTGGCCGCCCGCGCCCTGCGCGCGCACGGCGGTCCATTCGACTTCGGCCGGATCGAGCGTGTAGCGGATCATCATCGCGTCGTCTCCTTGCGGCGCCGCGCGAGTGCCTCGTCGACGCGGGCCGCGAGGCCCGAATCGCGTTGCGTGCGCGTCGCGACCGCCTGCGCCAGCACACGCCGCGGGCCGATCACCTGCACGCGCGTACGCGCGCGCGTGACGGCCGTATAGACGAGTTCGCGCGTGAGCACGCGGCTGAACGACGCCGGCAGCACGAGCGCGGCCTCGTCGAATTCGGAGCCTTGCGATTTGTGGACGGTCAGCGCGAACGCCGTTTCGTGCGGCGGCAGCGCTGCAGGCGACACGGCGCGCGCGGAGCCGTCCGCGCGGCGGAACCACACGCGCAGCACGCCGTGCGCGTCCGGCAGCGCGATGCCGATGTCACCGTTGAACAGCCCGAGCGCATAGTCGTTGCGCGTCACCATGATCGGCCGCCCGGTGAACCAGTGTGCGCCGACCGCGAGCGGCACGCGCGCGGCATGCCGCACATGCGTGGCCACCAGCGCATTGACGTGCTCGGCGCCGCGCGAGCCCGTGCGCGTCGCGCACAGGATCCGGAAGCGGTTGAGCGCATCGAACAACGGCAACGGGTCGGGCACCGGCGCGGACAACGCGGCGCGCAACGCATCGAGGTAGGCGCCGAACCGGCGCGCGAGCCGCTCGACGGTCGACGCCGCAAGCGTGTCGCCCGCATCGTCATGAAACGACGCGGCCGCGGCCTCGTCCGTCGGCAACGCGTCGAGCGCGCCCTGCACGTCGCCGCGGCGGATCGCGAGCGACAGGCGGCCGATCGCCGAATCGAGACCGAAGCGGTAATTGCGTTCGAGCCACACGACGCAGTCCGCGAGTGGTGCGGGTGCGGGGAACGCGGCGGCAACGCCGTCGTCGGTGCGCGTTGCGACGGTCGACGCCCACGCCGAATCGCCCGCGGCGGCCGGATCGAACGGCGTGAGCTCGACCGCGTCGAGCCACGCGAGTTCGCCGGCCTCGATCCATGCAGGATCGGTGGCCGCCGAGGTGCGATCGGTGTCGGTCGGTGCAAGCGCCGCAGGCGGCAACGAAGCCGCGGGTGGCGCGGCATCGGCAGGCGAAACCGCTTCAGCCTGCGGCTCGTCGTCGAACAGCGACGCCTGGCGCGTATCCACGTTCCGCCGCGCCGACGCCTTGCGCGCGGGAGCAGCCGGTAACGGAACGGATGCTGGCGCCGGAATTGGCGCGGCAACCGCCCCGGCCGCGCCCGCCGCCTCGCCGTCCGGCACCGGCAACGCCGCGACGAACGCCGCCTCGTCGACCCCGAGCGCGTCCGCGATGCGCGTGCGCGCCGTGGCGGTAAACGTCGGCCGGGCGCTGAGTTCGGCGAACACGGCGCCGGCCTCGACCGCGGCAAGCTGGTCCTTGTCGCCGAGCAACACGAGCCGAGCGCCGGGCGCGAGCGCATCGAGCAGATGCGCAGCGAGCGCGACGTCGATCATCGACGCCTCGTCGACCACGATCAGGTCGTACGGCAACGGATTGTCGCGATGATGGCGGAAGCCCGCCGCGCCGCCGCCGCCCAGCAGGCGGTGCAGCGTGTACGACGTGTCCGGCAGGCGCGCGGCAAGTTCCGGCGGCAGGTCGCCCGCCCGCGCGTGCAGCGCTTCCTGCATCCGCTGCGCGGCCTTGCCGGTCGGTGCCGCCAGCGCGATGCGCAAGCCCGGATGCGCGTCGAGCAGGCACGCCAGCACGCCGACGACGGTCGTCGTCTTGCCGGTGCCGGGGCCGCCGCTGACAATCGTCACGCGTCCCGTCAGCGCGACGATCGCCGCGACGCGCTGCCAGTCCACGTCGCCCGTCGCGGGCCCGAAGTAACGCGCGAGACTGTCGCGCAACCGGTCCGGCGACAGCGCGTCGCCCGGCGCGGCGACGCCGGCCTGCGCGACGAGCGCATCGGCGAGCCGACGTTCGTAGTCGAAATAGCGCGACAGATACAGATGGTCGAGCCGGTCGACGATCAGCGGCCGCTCGTCGCCGCGCGCGAGCGTGCCGAACGCCACCACGCCGCTCGCGGCAAGCGCCGCGCGCACGTCGTCGACCGGTTCCTCGTAGCGTTGCGCGAGCGCGCCGAGCGACACGCACACGTGACCGCCCGCGGTCGCCCGGCTCGTCGCGAACGCGGCGCGCGCCGCCCAGCGCGCGGCCGCGGCCGGCGCACCCGCGCGGCGCGACAGGTCGCCGATGCGCCGCGCGAACCCTTCCGCGAGCGCGATGCCGAAATCCGCGGGCTCGGGCAGGCGCGCGACGAGGCCACCGGTGAATTCGAGCGTATCGTCGGTGACGTTCATGCGCGGCCCCCTTCCATCATCCGGTCGAGCGCGTCGACGAGCTCGCGCGCGGGCCGCCGCGCATGCACGCCGGCCGGTTCGCCGCCGCTGCGCCAGCCGGGCCGCACGCCGCGCACGAACAGGTACAGGTAGCCCGCCATGTGCGTGTCGTAGTCATAGTCGGGCAGCCGCCCGCGCAGATAGCGATGCAGCGCGACCGTATAGAGCAGTGCCTGCAGGTGATACGCGTGATCGGCCATCGCGACGTCGAGCGCGCGCGGACCATAGGCATCCGGCGTATTGCCGAGGTGGTTCGACTTCCAGTCGACGATCCAGAAGCGGCCGTCGTGTTCGACGATCATGTCGATGAAACCCTTGATGAAACCGACGAGCATGCCCGCGTCCAGCGCAACGTCCGGATAACCGTGCGCGACCAGCAACCGGCGCAGCGCGCCCAGCTCGAGCGACGGCGCCGGAAACAGGAAACCCATTTCGTCGAGCCGCCTGGCGGGATCGAGATCCGCAAGCCGCATGCCCGGCACGAGCTCCGTGCGCACGACATCGCCGACGAGCCGCGCCATCATCGCCGGCAGGCGCGTCGCGAGTTCGGGCTCGGCCTCGACCGGCCGGTCGTGCAGCGCGCCGAGCGCCGCCCGGTGCCACGAATCGGGCTCGGTGAACCGGCTGAGTTCGAACAGGCGGTGCAGGCATTCGCCCGCTGCCGCACCGCGCGGAAACACGAGGATGTCGTCGTCCGGCGGCTCGACCGCCGCCGTGTCGGCCACGACGAATGCGTCGTCCGGCGCCACTGCGGCAAGCGCATCGTGATCGGGCCGCAGCTCGTCGTCCGGCACGAGCGCGACGCCTGCTTCCTCGCGTGCCATCGACGCGGTCAGCGAACTGAAGCTCGCCATCCGCCACGCATCGCGCAACACGCGCGTCGCATGACGTGCCGCGAGCGTCTGCGATGCATCGTGCCCGGCCGCGAGCCGCTCACGGCGCGCCGGCACCGGCAACGGTGCAACGCTCACGGGCCCGCTCGCGAGTGCTTGCCACGCCGCGTCGAGCGCCGCTTCGTCGGGCGGCTCGTCGAGCCACGCGTCGAACGACTGGCCGGCGCCGGCCACGAGCCAGTTCAGCACGCTGCGCCGCGCCTCGCGGGTCGAGCGCGACGACAGATAAGGCCCGGCGACGAGATAGCACCGATAGACCGCGCGCGTGAGCGCCACGTAGACGAGCCGCGCGCGTTCGGCCGCCTGTTCGCGCAGCGCCTGGCGCGCGGCATGCTCGGCGGCCTCGTCGTCGCACCCGTAATGCAGCACGGCGTCGCCCGCGTCGTCGTGATACTCGCGGGCGTCGGGCAGCGCCGACGCGGGCGGCTCGCGCAGCCCGCCGTCGTTCAGGAACGGACAGAACACGACCGCGTATTCGAGGCCCTTCGACTTGTGCACGGTCACGATCTGGACGAGGTTGCGATCGGATTCGAGACGCAACTGGGCTTCCTCGCCGCCGCCGTCGAGCCGTTGCGCGGCGAGCCAGCGCAGCGTCGGCGCGATGCCCGGCTGCGCGGACGCGCGCGCCTGCGTCAGCTCGGCCAGATGGTTGATGTCGGTCACGCGGCGTTCGCCGTCCGCGCCGGCCATCAGCCGCTCGGCGATCCGCAACTCGCGCGTGAACGTGCGCCACATCACCGCGAAGCCGCGTTCGCGCCACAGCAGCCGATAACGCGAGAAGCGCTCGACCCAGCTCATCGCGTCCGCACTGTCGTCCGCTTCGCGCGACGCGTCGCCGTCGCCCTGCTCCATTCGCCACAGCGCACCCGCATCGAGGCCGAACCAGTCGGCTGCCAGCGCCGCGCGCAGGCGCCGCAGGTCGCCCGGCGCATCGATCGCCGCCAGCACGCGCTCGAGCTGCTCCGCGTCGCCGGTCGAAAACACCGACGCCTGCGCGAGCTCGACGCTGCCGATGCCCCACGTCGCGAGCATGCGCTTCACGAGGCTGCCCTGCCGGTGCGTCTGAACCAGCACCGCGATGTCGCCCGGCGACAGCGGCGTACGCCCGAGCCGCACATGCCCTTCGCGCGCGCCGCGCATCAGCCGGGCAATCTCGGCCGCGCACGCCTGCGCGGCCTGTGCCTGCGCGTCGCGCTTGAGCAGCGTGCCGTCACCGCCCGGCAGCGCCCAGATCCGGAAATCGCCGGCCGGGACTGGATCGGTGCCGTCGACGAACGGTGCGCGCACGCGCGTGCCGGCCCGCACCGCGTAATAGTCGAGCCCGTCGAGCACGAACGCGCGCGGGTTCGACATGAAGAAGCGGTTGCACGCATCGACGATCGCCGGCGTCGAGCGCTGGTTGACCGCGAGCGTGTAGCACGCGCTCGCGCTGGCTCGCGCGGCGAGATACGTGTGCAGATCCGCCGCACGGAAGCTGTAGATCGCCTGCTTCGGATCGCCGACGAGAAAGAGCGGGCCGCCCGGCGCGAAGATCCGGTCGAAGATCGCGAACTGCAGCGGGTCGGTATCCTGGAATTCGTCGATCAGCGCGGCCGGATAGCGCGCGCGCAGCGTCTCGGCGAGCCACGGATGCGCATGCAGCGCGTGATACAGGTTCGCGAGCAGGTCATCGAACGACACGACGCGGCGCGTGCGCTTGCGTTCGGCCAGCGCGCCCGGTGCGGTGTCGAGCCAGTCGGCGATCAGCGCGAGCCAGCGCGCGCGCTGCGCGGCCTCGGCCGCGGCCACCGCCGCTTCGAGCGCATCGGCGACATCGAAGAACGCATGCTCGGGCGTTGCGCCGCCCTTTTTCGTCGCTTTCACGAGCGCGGTGCGCGTGAGCTTGAGCGCCGCCTTCGGCAGCGCGGCCGCGGCATTGCCCTGCGCGAAATGCGCGGACCATGCTGCGAGCGCATCGGCGAGCGCGTCGGGCTTGTGCGAACGCTGGTTGAGCGCGGGCTGCGCGGTGCGCAGCAACGCATCGATCGCGTCGCGCTCGGCGGCCCACATCCGTGCGGCCTCCGCAAAGCACTCGGCGGCAGCGGCCTCGGCCGATTCGTCCGGTTCGACGACGCCGTCCCAGCGCAGCGCGGCGAGCGGCTTCTTCAGCCGGCGCGCCAGTTGCGCGTCGAGCGCGGCAGGCCCCGCGCCCGAATCGACGAGCCACGTCGCGAAGCCCGGCCAGCGTGCGGCCAGCGGTTCGACGCGCGTGCGCCAGAAGTCGGCCGCAAGCTCGAAGCGCAGCGCCGCATCGTCGGCCTGCATGTCGAACGCGAACGGCATCGCGGCCGCGAACGGCGCTTCCTGCAGCGCACGCTGGCAGAACGCGTGGATCGTGTGGATCGCCGCCTGGTCGAATGCGCGCAACGCACGCCGGATCCGCTTGGCGGCAGTCTCGGGGTCGAGCGCGCCGGCTGTGCCGAGCGTCGTCTCGAGCAGGCGCGCGACGAACGGATCGCCGCCGTCGTCACCGGTATCGAGCGCATGGGCGAGCTGCGCCAGCCGGCCGCGGATCCGCTCGTGCAATTCGGCCGTCGCCGCCTTCGTGAAGGTCACGACGAGGATTTCGTCCGCGCCGAGGTCCTTCTCCAGCAACAGGCGCACGTAAAGCGCGCAAATGTTCCAGGTCTTGCCGGTACCGGCCGACGCCTCGATCTGGTTGACGCCGTCGAGCGGGCACGCGAACACGTCGAGTTCGAGCGCCGCCTGCGGCTGGGATGCGGCGCTCATGCGACCTCCTTCAGGTGTTCCAGCATCGGCTCGAACACGAGCCGCGCGAGCGTGCCGAACGGCTCGTCGAGCGACGGATGCGCGCCGCGCCATGCGATCGCGATGGCCGGATCGTCGGCTTCGCTCACCACGCGCTCGTTGATCCATACGCTCGCGGCCTTCGCCTCGCCGTCGGACACGCACGCCCATGCGCTGCGCGGGAAGAAGCGCAGCGGCATGCGCCGCCCCGCGCGAAACAGCGCGGCGAGCGGCGCGAGGCGCTCGAGCGGCGCCGCGACCGGCGTCAGCTCGAAGGCGCCGCCGCTGCCGAACCACAGCGTGCGGCGCGGACCCTCGGGCTCCACCGCGCAATAGACGAGATGCGCGAGCCACGCGGACAGGTAGTCGCGCGCGCTCGGCCGTGCATAGCGATAGATGATCTGGCCGGCCGGCGTCAGCCGGTTCAGCGTGCCGTGCAGCTCGAGCGGCGCACTCACCGCATCGCCAGACAGCATCGCGTCGTCGGCGCCGAACAGCGCGTGGTCGGTGTCGGGCCATGCGGGCGCGATCGCGAGCGTGAACGGCCGCCGCTCCATGCCGTCGGCCAGCGCACGCCGCACGTTCGACGCGAGCTGCGTCATCGAGCCGAGCGCCTGGTCGCGCCACACCGCGCCCGTCGCGCCGCCCGGCAGTTCCGGGCTGGCGTCCGCGATGCGCAGCGCATGATCGTGCACGCCGCCTTCGTCCGATTCGATCAAAAGCGGCAGCACGCGCTCGGCGAGCGCGTCGCTGCCCGCGAAGTCGAGCGCGAACGGTTCGGTATCGAGCAGTTCGGCCTGCGCGTCGGACAGCACGATGCCGAGCCGCGCACGCAGCAGCGCGCGGGCCGGATGCCGCCAGAAACGTTCGAATTCGCTGAACGCGACGGGCTCGACCGGCTCGGCCGGCAGCGGCTGCGCGAAAAACGGCTGCTCGCGCGTCGCGTCGCGCGCGGCTTCGGCTGCCAGCAGCGACGCGAGTGTCGCGCGCTCGGCGTCGTACGAAGCCAGTTCGCTGCCGGGCCGGAAATACTCGGCCGCGAACGGTTGCAGCGGATGTTCGACGATGAACGCGCGCCGCGCGGCATCGACCGCGTCCGGCGCGGCGTCGTCGCCGGCCGTGACGAGCGCGAGATGGTCGAGCAGTTCGTCGACGAGCGCCGCGGGCGGCAACGGCGCGTTGTCGCGAATGCTGCGCCCCGTATAGGCAATCAGCAGCCGGTCGCGCGCGGCGAGCAGCAGGTCGAGGAACAGGTTGCGCTCGTCGTCGCGGCGCTGCCGGTCGCCGAGCTTCGGCAACACGGCCATCAGGTCGAACTCGTCCGCGCGGGCGAGGCTCGGCAGCACGCCGTCGTCCATCCCGAGCAGGCACACGACGCGGTACGGCAGCCCGCGCAAGCTCGTCAGCGACGAGAACGTGACGCCGCCCCACGGCACCCCGCCGCGCGCCGGATCGTCGAGCGCGGCGGCCAGCCCCGCGCGCACGACGGCCGCGGGCAACGCCTCGTCGGGCGCGCCTTCCGTCATCGCGGCGAGCATCGCGTCGAGCGCGTCGCGCACGCCCGAGAGCGCATCGGCATACGCGGCGCCGGAGTCGAAGAACCGTGCGAGCGTGTCGGCGAACAGTTCGCTCCATGCGCGCGGCGTGTGTGCGTCGGCGAGCCGTCGCGAGAAGCCGTCGAGATCGTCCGTGAAGCGCGCGAGCCGGCCGAGCAGTTCCGCCTCGCTGCCGGTGGCCGCCTCGATCGGCAGCCACGCGCCGACCGGTGCCGCGCCTTCGGGCATCGCATAGCCGAGGAACAGCCGCGCGAGCGCATCGGAAAACGTATGGCGCGGCGCCGGCACCGCCGCATCGTCGCTCGCCGTCGGCGACAGCCCGCGCCGCGCGCCGGCGGCCGCGAGCCAGGTCTGCACCGTCTCGAGCGCGGCCGCGTCGATGCCGTAACGGGCCGCCACCGCGTCGACGCGCAGCCATTCGACCAGCTCCGGCGCGCCGACCTGCCGTTCCGGCAACGCGAGCCATTCGAGCAGCACGCGCGCGACCGGGTTCGCCTGCGACGGCGGCAGGCCGGTGATCCGGTAAGGCACGCGCGCGCCGCCGGCGCCCGCCGTGCCGAACACGGCATCGATCAGCGGCCCGGCCGCGGCTAGATCGGCGACCGCCACCAGCACGTCGGACGGCTGCAGCGTCGCGTCCGCATCGAACCACGCGAGCAGGCGGTCGTGCAGCACCTCGAGCTGGCGCGCGAGGCTGTGGCACACGTGCACCTCGATCCCGCGCTCGACCGGCGCTTCGCCGAGCGCGGCCTCCGGCTGCAGGTCGAGGATCGCGTTCTGTACGCGCGCAAGCCAGGTCGGCGCGGGATTCCCGACGAAACGCGACGCATCGCCCGACGCGGCGCTTTCAGTCAGTTCGTGCAACATGTGCAGCTGCGCCTGCGTCTGCCGGCCCCACTCGGCGAGCAGCGGATGGCCGACTTCCTGGTAGTCGAGCCGGCCGGCCGCGTCGAGCGCCTCGGCATGCGCGGCGGTGACGATGTCGAACCAGAATTCGCGGCACGGGTTGAGCGCATAGACGCGCACGTCGATCCAGCGCGACAGCTCGCGCAGCAGCGCGACGTGCAGCGGCGGCATCGTCGGCAGCGCGAACACGCTGACCGATTCAGGCCAGTCGGCACGCGGGACGTTTTCGGGATCGAGGTTGCGCGCCTCCACGAGGAAGCGATGCGCGGGCGGCGTGCCGCTGTCGCTCAGCTCCGCGAGCAGCGCGCGCCACAGGGCGGCCTGCCAGCGCTCGTCGTCGCGTGCGGCGTCGCTGATCCCGCGCGGCACGGCGTCGCCCGCGAGCACCGATTCGCCGGCCTGCCATGCGGCCAGCCATTCGGGCCGGTAAGTCAGGTAATGATCGAGCACGGCCGCGACGCGCTGCGCGAGCTCGTAGCGCATTGCATCGTCGGACGCGGACAGATACGCGGCCAGCCGCGGCGACGCGAGCCACGGCGCGCCGCCCGCGCCCTGCGCGAACAGCCGGTAGCAGCGCCACACGAGGCGATCGGGTGCGAACGGCGAGCGTGCCGGCACCGTCAGCACGCGGCCGATCTGCGCCCACAGCCATTGCGCGAGATACGTGAACTCGACGTTCGCGCACACGCCGTGGCGCGCGGCGATGTCGAGTTCCAGACGGCGGCGCAGCGCCGCGCTCGGCACGATGACCTGCTGCGGCGCCCACGGGCCGTTGCGGGCCGGGAACGCGGCCAGGTCGTCGAGCAGCGCGTCGGCCAGCGTCTCGTGACGGTTCGAATAGAAGAGATGGAGCATGAAGCGGGTGTCGGAGCCTCGCGCCGGACGGGCCGGGCGAACGGGAGCACCAAGGATAGCAAAAGGGCCGTCGCGATGAACGTCGTCCGAACGGCCAGGTTTTGCGGACCGCGAAATACGATAGACTCGTCGCCAGTCAATACGCCGCCCCGGGCGTCTTCGTCTGTCATTCAGCCCATCGATGCGCTATTCGGTCGAAATCAGAAAGTTTTTCTACAGCCAGTACTTTTTCGGCGGCCTGCGGATCGCGGTCGGCGTATCGCTGCCGGCCGTGCTGTGCCTGATCGTGTTTCACAACCGGGAGCTCGGCTTCACGATCTCGACCGGCGCGCTCGGCGCGTGCGTCGTCGACATGCCGGGCCCGCTGAAGTACAAGCACAACGAAATGCTCGCGTGCAGCGTGATCGGCTTCCTGGCCGCGCTCGCGACCGGCCTCGCCACGCCGAACATCTTCGCGCTGTGGCTGACGATCGTGCCGCTCACGTTCGTGCTGTCGCTGATCGTCGTCTACGGCAACCGCTGGCCGCAGATCAGCTTCGCGACGCTGTTCATGATGGTGATGACGCTCGAGGAGAAGTTCACGCCGCTGCAGGCGTTCATCAATGCCGGCTGGATTCTCGCGGGCGGCCTCTGGTACACGTACTGGGCGACGCTCGTGTCGCAATGGCAGGCGCGCCGGATCGAGCAGCAGGCGCTCGCCGAAAGCCTGTTCGCGTGCGCCGACTACCTGCTCGCGCGCGCGCGGTTCTACGATCTCGACGCCGATCTCGACGAGTGCTACCGCAATCTCGTCGCGAAGCAGATCACCGCGGTCGAAACGCAGGAAACCGCGCGCGACATCGTGTTGCGCAACCTGCCGAAGCTGCGCCGCGGCAAGCTCGATCCCGGCCGCGCGACGATGTACAACCTGTTCATCAACAGCGTCGACCTGCACGAACTGTTCGTTGGCGCACACACCGACTACCCGCTCATACGCAACACGTTCGGCGGCTCCGACCTGATCATTTTCTATCGCGACCTGATCTGCAAGGCGGCCGCCGATCTCGAGGAGATCGGTCTCGCGGTGCTCGAGAACCGCGCGCCGCATTCGCGCATCAGCGTGAAGGCCGAACTTCGCGCGATCGAGTACGAGATCGAGCTGATGCGCAAGAAGAGCTTCCCGGCCACCAACGCGGAAGCCTACGCGGCCGTGCTCGCGACGTTCCGGCGCATCTGGAGCGCGACGCGCCTGATCGACCGGATGCGCCGCAACCTGTCGGGCCATGCCGACCCGCAGCAGACCGAACTGAAGATCGACAAGGCGCTCACGCGCTTCCTGCAGCGGCGCCGGATGTCGCCGCTGCTGATCTTCTCGAACCTGAACATGCGCTCGCCGAGCTTCCGCCACGCGCTGCGCGTGACGATCGCGGTCGCGGTCGGCTTCTGGCTCGGCCGGCTGCTGCCGCTCACGAACGCGTACTGGATCGTGATGACGACCATCATCATCCTGAAGCCCGGCTACTCGCTCACCAAGCAGCGCAACGCGCAGCGTATCGTCGGCACGCTGATCGGCTGCGCGGCGAGCATCGCGCTGATCTACACGGTCAAGGAGCCGCACCTGCTGATCGCGATCATGTTCGGGTCGATGGTGATGAGCTACAGCCTGCTGCTGTTCAACTACGCGGCGAGCGTCGTATTCACGTCGTCTTATGTACTGCTGATGTTCCACCTGCTCGCGCCGGGCAGCATGCGGATCATCGGCGAGCGCGCGATCGACACGGTGGTCGGCTGCATGATCGCGATCGCCGCGAGCCGCCTGTTCCCGTACTGGGAATACCGGCTGATGGGCAAGCTCGTCACCGACATGCTGACGTCGACCCGCAAGTATTTCGAGGCCGTCTGGCGCGCCGGGCGCGGTGCATCGGCGCCGCCGGTGCCGGCCGCCGACGGCGCGGCGGTCGTGCCGGTCGTCGCCGCGGCGATCGAGACACCGGCCGCCGCCCTCGACGACGACTACCGCTACCGCCTCGCGCGCAAGGACGTGCACATCGCGTTCGCGAACCTCGGCCAGGCGTTCCAGCGGATGATGATCGAGCCGAAGGCGCACCAGCGCTTCGTGCCCGAACTGAACGACCTGCTCGTGCAGACGCACGTGCTCGGCGCGCAGATCACCGCCGCCGCACCGCTGATCCGAAGCGCATGCGCGGCCGACGCGCACCTCGTCCACGACGATGCGCTGCGCCGCGGCCTGTCCGCCGTGCTCGAGAATCTCGAGAAGGCGGAAGCCGGCGAGCCGCCGCCGGCCGACCAGCTCGACGCGACGAAGCAGATCACGCGCGAGCTCGACGCGATGGTCGTGTCCGCGGAAAAATCCGACGCGGTGGGCGCCGAGCTCACGCACGACCTGAAGGTGCTCGCGCACCAGTGCAAGCAGATGCTCGCGTCGTCGCTGCTGATCCGCAAGGACGCAAGCGTCATTCGCCTGCCCGCATGACGGCATGAAGTTGTCCCGCCGCCGGCCGCCCGCGCATGCAAGCGGGCCGGCCGGCGGCGCGCCCCGCTCCCGCAATCCCCTTCCGACCCATGCTCCGCCCGCCCCGCACGCCCCACAGGGCCCGCGCGCCCGCCGCGCGATGGCCCCACGCCCGATTCCGCCGGTTGCGCCAGTCAGGGAATACCCGATTCCGGTCACATGGCCCGGCTTGTTATCATTCGTTCACATTTAAGTTGTATAGACAACTTGAGCCATCGGGACCGGCCCCGCTTGCCCGGTCCGTCGCATAAAACGATATCGGAGACTCGATGAAAAACTTGCAGCGCCACCTGAGCGCGCGGCACATCCGCTTTCTCGCGCTGGGCTCGGCGATCGGCACCGGCCTGTTCTACGGCTCGGCGTCCGCGATCCAGCTCGCGGGCCCGGCGGTGATCCTGGCCTATATCCTGGGCGGCGCGGCCGTCTACATGGTGATGCGCGCGCTCGGCGAGATGGCCGTGCGCGAGCCCGTCGCCGGCTCGTTCGGCCACTACGCGACGGAAAACCTCGGGCCGTTCGCGGGCTTCGTCACCGGCTGGACCTACACGCTCGAAATGGTGATCGTCGCGATCGCCGACATCACCGCGTTCGGCATCTACATGGGCTTCTGGTTTCCGGACGTCCCGCAATGGATCTGGGTGCTCGGCGTCGTCGCGGTCATCTGCGGGCTGAACCTGTGCCACGTGAAGGTGTTCGGCGAGCTCGAATTCTGGCTGTCGATCATCAAGGTCGGCGCGATCGTCGCGATGATCGGCGGCGGCGTCGCGATCCTGCTGAGCGGCATGCATTTCGGCCATTCGGCCGACGCGCCGACGTTCGCGAACCTGTGGAACCATGGCGGCTTCTTCCCGAACGGGATCGGCGGGTTGATCGCGTCGCTGTCGGTCGTGATCTTCGCGTACGGCGGCATCGAGGTGATCGGGATGAGCGCCGGCGAGGCGAAGGACCCGGAGCGCGTGATTCCGCGCGCGATCAACGCGGTGCCCGCGCGCATCCTGCTGTTCTACGTGCTGACGATGGTCGTGCTGATGTCGATCAGCCCGTGGACCGGCGTCGGCAGCGACGGCAGCCCGTTCGTGCAGATCTTCTCGGCGCTCGGCGTGAAGTCGGCCGCGACGATCCTCAACCTCGTGGTGATCAGCGCGGCGATCTCGGCGATCAACAGCGACATCTTCGGCGCGGGCCGAATGATGTTCGGGATGGCGCGGCAGGGCCAGGCGCCGCGCGTGCTGATGACGACGTCGCGGCACGGCGTGCCGTGGGTCACGGTGCTCGTGATGGCCGGCGCGCTGCTGGTCGGCGTGCTGCTCAACTACCTGATGCCGAAGGACGTGTTCCTGGTGGTCGCGGCGATCGCGACGTTCGCGACCGTGTGGGTATGGCTGATGATCCTGCTGTCGCAGGTCGCGATGCGCCGTCGCCTGTCGAGCGCGGAAGTCGCGGCGCTGAAGTTCAAGGTGCCGCTGTGGCCCGTCGCGCCCGCGCTGACGATCGCGTTCATGGGCTTCGTGATCGTGATGCTCGGCTGGTTCGAGGATACGCGTGTCGCGCTCTACGTCGGCGCGGCATGGCTCGCGCTGCTCGCGGCCGTGTTCTACGCTCGGATCCGCCCGAAGTTTGCGCCTGCGTCACGATGACGCACGCCTGATCCTTGCATGCGGCGCGCCGGCTTCGGCGCCCGCGTCTCTCCCGGCGTAACGCGGCGCTTCGCGCGTCGCCCGCCGCCGCTTCCCGCTTCCCACACACACATCGCTGGCCGCCCGACCGGGCCACGCAGCGATCATGCGCATCCGTGTCCGCGTCAGTGCGACGCTGCGCTCGCGGCCTCGGCCGGATGGGCCTCGTCGTACGCACGCTTCTGCGAGATCGCGTTGTACAGGATCGTCCCGATCACGAACAGCACGACCACGACGATCAGGATGCTCACGTTGCGGACAGGGTTCTTCTTGCGCTGATCGTTCATGGTCGGTGCGGCTCCGTCGAATTCGTTGAAGCGGGCATTCTACGCGCTTGCGCCCGTGCCGCGACGCCCCGTCTCCGTGTCCCTCCCCGTTCCTTCCGCATCACTTTCCATCACCTTTCATTTGATAATCATTCCCATTTCGATCTAGAATCCGAAATCTTTCGCTTTGTAATGTTTCGGGTCGCTCGGGCGGCAGGCACGCCCCGGAACGCTTCCTCGTCCGCCTGCCTCATCGGAGTCTCCATGTCGAATCCGCGCACCCGCCTGCTGCCGCTCGCCGGCGCCCTCGCCCTTGCCGCCGCGTTCGCGCCGCTGGCCCACGCGGCCGAGGAAGTGAGCCTGTACACCACCCGCGAACCGAAGCTGATCCAGCCGCTGATCGACGCGTTCACGAAACAGAGCGGCGTCAAGGTCAATACGGTGTTCGTGAAGGACGGCCTGCTCGAGCGCGTGAAGGCGGAAGGCGCGCAGTCGCCGGCGGACGTGCTGATGACGGTCGACATCGGCAACCTGCTCGATCTCGTCGACGGCGGGCTCGCGCAGCCGGTGCGCTCGAAGGTGCTCGACGACGCGATCCCCGCGAACCTGCGCGGCGCGCAGGGCGACTGGTACGCGCTGTCGCTGCGCGATCGCGTGCTGTACGTGGAGAAGGACCTGAAGGTCGACGCGTTCCGCTACGAGGATCTCGCCGATCCGAAATGGAAGGGCAAGGTCTGCATCCGCTCGGGGCAGCATCCGTACAACACGGCACTCGTCGCGGCGATGATCGCGCACGACGGCGAAGCCGCGACCGAAAAGTGGCTGCGCGGCGTGAAGGCGAACCTCGCGCGCAAGGCGACGGGCGGCGACCGCGACGTCGCGCGCGACATTCTCGGCGGCATCTGCGACGTCGGCCTCGCGAACGCGTACTACGTCGGTCACATGAAGAACGCGGAAGCCGGCAGCGACGCGCGCAAGTGGGGCGACGCGATCAAGGTCGTGCGGCCGACGTTCGCGAACGCGAAGAGCGGCGGCACGCACGTCAACATCAGCGGCGCGACCGTCGCGAAGCACGCGCCGCACAAGGCCAACGCGGTGAAGCTGCTCGAGTACCTCGTGTCGCCGGAAGCGCAGGCGCTGTATGCGCAGGCGAACTACGAATACCCGGTGCGCGCGAACGTGAAGCTCGACCCGGTGATCGCGAGCTTCGGCACGCTGAAGGTCGACCCGCTGCCGCTGGCCGACATCGCGAAGCACCGCAAGGCGGCCAGCCAGCTCGTCGACAAGGTCGGCTTTGACAACTGATGCAGCGTTCGTGCGCGCGCGCCGCCGGCCGCTCGGTTCGCGCGCGGGCAGCCTCTGGCTGGGCGCGGCCGTCGCGATCGCCGCGGTGGTCGCCGCGCCGCTCGCGGTGCTGGTCGCCGCCGCGCTCGGCGCCGATCTCGCGCACTGGCAGCACCTCGCCGAATTCGTGCTGCCGCAGGCGCTCGCCAATACGCTGCTGCTGCTCGCGGGCGTCGGCGCGATTGTCACGGTCGTCGGCACCGGCTGCGCGTGGCTCGTCACCGCGTACGATTTTCCGGGCCGCCGGACGCTGACCTGGGCGCTGCTGCTGCCGCTCGCGGTGCCCACCTACATCGTCGCGTTCGCGTATCTCGACCTGCTCCACCCGATCGGCCCCGTGCAGGGCGCGATCCGCTGGCTGCTCGGCTTCGACAGCCCGCGCCAGTTCCGCCTGCCCGACCTGCGCTCGCTGCCCGGCGCGATCTTCGTGCTCGGCTTCGTGCTGTATCCGTATGTGTACCTGAGCACGCGCGCGATGTTCGTCACGCAGTCCGCGAGCCTGCTCGAAGCCGCGCGCACGCTCGGCGCCGGACGCATCGCGACGTTCTGGCGCGTCGTCGTCCCGCTCGCGCGGCCCGCGATCGCGGTCGGCGTGAGCCTCGCACTGCTCGAAACGCTGAACGACATCGGCGCATCGGAATTCCTCGGCGTGCAGACGCTGACCGTATCGGTCTACACCACGTGGATCACGCGCTCCGATCTCGCGGGCGCCGCGCAGATCGCGCTCGCGATGCTCGCGATCGTGGTCGGCATGATCGTGCTCGAACGCCACGGGCGCCGCCGCCAGCGCTACGCGCACGGCCGCCGCATGCGTCCGCTCGCACCGCGCAAGCTGACGGGCGCGGCCGCGTGGAGCGCCGCCGCGCTCGGCTGGCTGCCGGTGCTGCTCGGCTTCGGCGCGCCGGCCGCGTACCTCGCGGTCGAGACCGGCAAGCGGCTGCATCTCGTCGGCGGCGTATCCGCGCAGTTGCTGACCGGGCTTGCGAATACGCTGACGATCGCCGCCGCCGCAACGGTCACGACGCTCGCATGCGGGCTGGTCGTCGCGTGGGCGGCGCGCGCGCAGCGCGACAGCGCGCGCGCGGGCCCGGCCCGCGTGTGCGCGCGAATCGCGAGCCTCGGCTACGCGGTGCCGGGCACCGTGCTCGCGATCGGCCTGCTGATCCCGTTCGCGGCCGCCGACCGGCTGCTGGGTGCCGCGCTCGGCCGCGACGGGCTGCTGCTGATGGGGTCGGCGGCCGCGCTCGTGATCGCGTACACCGTGCGCTTTCTCGCGATCTCGGCCGGCAGCATCGAAGCCGGCCTCGCGCGCATTCCGCCGTCGCTCGAACAGGCCGCGCGCTCGCTCGGCGAGACGGCCGGCGGCACGCTGCGCCGCGTGCACCTGCCGCTGCTGCGGCCCGCGCTCACGACGAGCGCGCTGCTCGTCTTCGTCGATGCGATGAAGGAGCTGCCGGCGACGCTGCTGCTGCGTCCGCTGAATTTCGACACGCTCGCGACCTGGCTGTATGCGGAAGCCGCGCGCGGCACCTACGAGGAAGGCGCGGTCGCCGCGCTCGCGATCGTGCTGGCCGGGCTCGTGCCCGTGATCCTGCTCGCACGCACCCGTCACAAGATCGGAGCCTGACACCGTGAACCTGCTCGAACTCGACGACCTCTGCGTCGCCTACGATACGCCGCACGGCCGCCGCTCGGTGGTCGAAGGGCTGAGCCTCGCGCTGCCGCGCGGCGACATCGGCTGCCTGCTCGGCGCATCGGGCTGCGGCAAGACCACCGTGCTGCGCGCGATCGCGGGCTTCGAGCCCGTGCGCATGGGGCGCATCGTGCTGGACGGCACGCCCGTCTCGGCACCGTCGCTCGACGTGCCGCCCGAGCGGCGGCGCATCGGCATGATGTTCCAGGACTATGCGCTGTTCCCGCACCTGAGCGCGGCCGACAACGTCGCGTTCGGCCTGCGGCGCATGCCGAAGGCCGAGCGGCGCGCCCGCGTCGCGGACCTGCTCGAACTCGTCGGCCTCGCCGCGTCAGGCAGCGCGTATCCGCACGAACTGTCGGGCGGCCAGCAGCAGCGCGTCGCCCTCGCCCGCGCGCTCGCGCCGTCGCCTGAGCTGCTGCTGCTCGACGAGCCGTTCTCGAATCTCGACGTCGATACGCGCGAGCGGCTCGCATTCGAGCTCCGCGACATCCTCAAGCGCACGGGTCACACCGCGATCCTCGTCACGCACAACCAGGCTGAAGCGTTCGCGATCGCCGACCGGATCGGCGTGATGAAGGACGGCCGTCTCGCGCAATGGGACACGCCGTACGCGCTGCATCACCATCCGGCCAGCCCGTTCGTCGCGGAGTTCGTGCGCCGCGACGCGCTGGCGGACGAACGTGCACGCGCCATGTCGCGCGGCCGCTGAGCGGGCCATTACGACGACGTCGGGCCACGGCGGCGGGAACACGCAACCCACCCGCACCGACGCGATGCGCCGCGACGCGTTGCCGTTCCGCGCGCTACGCCGGCTCGGCCAGATCGCGCACCGGCAGCGCGGTCGAATACTTGATCTGCTCCATCGCGAACGACGAGCTCACGTCGAACAGCGGCACCGCGCGGATCAGTTGCTTGTACACGCGATCGAAATCGTCGATGCCGGCCACCACCACCCGCAGCAGATAGTCGGTCTCGCCGCTCATCCGGTAGACCTCGACGACTTCCGGCATGTCGCACACGACCTGCGTGAAACGCTGCGCCCACTCCTCGGTGTGCTGGTTCGTGCGGATCGCGACGAACACGGTCGTGCCGACCCCGAGCTTGCGCGGATCGCACAGCGCGACCTGCGCGCGGATCGCGCCGGTTTCCTTGAGCCGCTGCACGCGCTTCCAGCAGGGCGTCTGCGACAGGTTCACGCGCTGCGCGAGTTCCGCGATCGGCAATGTGGCATCTGCCTGCAACAGCTCCAGCAGCTTGCGATCGATGGCATCCATTTACCCAGTCCCTCGTAGATAGAAATTTTTTCTATACATCCTGCATGACGGGGAACAATATGGAAACCGCTGCGCGGCGTCGACCGGGATAAATACCAATCAGGCTGGGACGGATCCGCGTCGCGCACGGGTCGCGTGCGCATCGCTCCATGAATCATCGGCGCCCAAACGAAACGGGCGATTCCACCCGTCGAGATGGAATCGCCCGTGGTCACTGCGGCTGCGCTGCGCTGCGTGCCGCGCGCCGCTCACGGCGAATGCGGCACTTGCGTGCCGCCTCGCCACGATGCCGCTCAATACGCGACGGTCGCGATCTCGCGCACGAAGCTGTCTTGCTCGAGCGCATCGACGAACGCGACCGCATAGTCTTCCGCCGAGATCTTGCTGTTGCCCTGTGCGTCCACGATCAGCTTGCCGACGCCCGTGCGGAACGTGCCCGTGCGCTCGCCCGGTGCGATCAGCGCGGCCGGCGCGAAGAACGTCCAGTCGAGATCGCCGACCGTCTTCAGATAGTCGAGCGCATCGCGGTGCGCGAGCGCGACCGCCTTGTACGCGTCCGGGAAACCTTCGGTGTCGACCAGCTGCTTGCCCGGCGCGACCTCGAGCGACCCGGCGCCACCCACCACCACGAGCCGCTTCAGGCCTGCCTGGCGCGTGCTTTCCACCAGCGCCTTCGCCGCGGCGACGACCTTGGCGGGATCGTCCTGTTTCGGGCTGTACGCGCTGGCGACGACGTCGTGGCCCGGCAGCGCGGCCGCGATGCTGGCCGCATCGAACAGGTCGGCCGCCTTCGCGGTGATGCCGTCGGCCGCCGCCGCCGGATGGCGCGACAGCGCGGTCACGCGATGGCCGCGGTGCGCGGCTTCCGCAGCAATGCGCGAGCCGATCATCCCGGTGGCGCCAAACAGTGCGATGTTCAAGGAACGTTGCGTCATGTCGATTCTCCAGAAATAAATAAGTAACTACAGCAATTACATATAAGACCGAAAAAAAAAACGGAGCCTCACTCCGTCGCGCCGGGCGCCGCGCAATGCGCGCCATCCGGCCTCCTGCCCTGCCTCATCCGCTGCCTGCGCTCAGCCGCTCGCGCTCCCCGCCGGCCGGCCGCGCTGCTCCGATGCGAGCACGTCGGCCGTGACGTCCGCGAGCGTGCGCGTGGCAAGCGATGCTTCCATCGCGCGCTGCGCGTCGCCGATATAGTCGATCAGCACGCCCTGGATGTGCCGCCCGACGAGACACGCGGGATTCGGCGCCTCGCGGTGCAGCGCGAACAGCTGCGCGTCGTCGACCGCGCGATACACGTCGAGCAGCGTGATCTCGCCCGGCTCGCGCGCCAGCAGCGCCCCGCCGCCCGCGCCGAGCTGCGACGTGGTCAGCCCCGCGGCCGCCAGCATCGACAACAGACGGCGAATCAGCGCCGGATTCGTGTTCACGCTGCCCGCGATGATGTCGGACGACAGCGGCGCGCCTTCCTGCATCGACAGCAAGGCGAGCACGTGAACGGCAAACGCGAACCGGCTGCTGGTATTCATTCCTCACTCACTCGGCGACGCCGGCCCGAACGGCAGCCGGCGACAATATGTAACCACTATAATTACATTTCGCGGATTGCGCAAGGCCCGCTACTCGCCGCTGGCCGGCTTCGCACCCGACGCGTTCTGCTGGCTCCACTGCTGGAGCTTCTTGCCGGCCTCCGCGATCTTCGCGCCGGCTTCCGATGCCGCGTGCGCGACGACCGCGGAAGCGGCCGCATCGATCTGCGCCTGCGCGGCGGACGCGAGGCCGCTCGCCGACAGCGGCGGCACCGCCGATGCCGCGCTCGCGATGCCGGCCTTCGCGGCATTGATCTGCTGGTTGACGGTGCTCGCCACCTGGTCGAGCGCCTTGGCCGCGTTGTTCGCGGCGTCGGCGGCCGCGCTCGCGGCCGTATCGGGTTGCGTGGCCGGCGTGCCGGACTTCTCGCAGCCTGCGAGCAACAACAGCGCGCCGACGGCCGCGGCCGCCAGCACGGACCCGGGCATGCGACGCGCCCGCGAAGTCTTCATCTTCATCAGCAATCTCCGGCCGTGCGCCGCACGGCCTGCAGGGTTGGACCGGTGTCGATGATACCGCCTCCGCAACGGGGCCAACGCCGACTCCCGATTAAGAATGCCTTTCAATTTCGGAATTGTCTGATTCAATCGCACGCGCGCCCACACTGAATTGGGCAGGCTCCAATCCGCTCTACGCGCTTTCCGCTTCCTTCATGGCTTTCCTCATCGACTGGTTCATCACGCTGGCCGCCGTGCTCGCCGCCACCCTGTTCCTGTGTCTTCGCGCCCCCTCCGCGACGCGCCTGCGTGACGCCGGGCGCCCGCGCGCGCTGTTCGCGCGCCGCTGACGCGCCACACCGGTGCATCGCGGCGCACCACGCCGCACCGCGGAGCGCATCGAACGCACCAGTTGCGCACGCATCGCACCACGCACGTGCATTCGTTATGGCAGCCGCGGCGCATGTGGCCTGCCCCGCCATCGTGCAGGCATCACCGGAATGCCGCACCAAACGGCCCTCTGCACCAATTGCACGCAGCCGTTCACCAAGTTGGCCCGATACTTGCATTCCTCGCCCGTTTTTTGCGCAAGGAAGCCACGGCATGGATGGTCTGAAACCCGGCGTCGATACACTGTTCCTGTTGATCGGCGCCGTCATGGTGCTCGCGATGCACGCGGGCTTCGCATTTCTCGAGCTCGGCACGGTCCGCAAGAAGAACCAGGTCAACGCGCTCGTGAAGATCCTGGTCGACTTCTCGGTGTCGACGCTCGCGTACTTCCTCATCGGCTATACGATCGCGTACGGCGTCGAGTTCTTCGACGACATCGGCACGCTGTCGCAGCACAACGGCTACGCGCTCGTGCGCTTCTTCTTCCTGCTGACGTTCGCGGCGGCGATCCCCGCGATCGTGTCCGGCGGCATCGCGGAGCGCGCGAAATTCAATCCGCAGCTCGTCGCGACGCTGATCATCGTCGGCTTCATCTATCCGTTCTTCGAAGGGATCGCATGGAACGAGCGCTTCGGCGTGCAAGCCTGGCTCACGCACGCATTCGGCGCGCCGTTCCACGATTTCGCGGGCTCGGTCGTCGTGCACGCGTTCGGCGGCTGGGTCGCGCTGCCGGCCGTGCTGCTGCTCGGCGCCCGCCACGGCCGCTATGCGAAGGACGGCCGGATCGCCGCGCATCCGCCGTCGAACATCCCGTTCCTCGCGCTCGGCGCGTGGGTGCTCGCGGTCGGCTGGTTCGGCTTCAACGTGATGAGCGCGCAGACGCTCGACAAGATCAGCGGCCTCGTCGCCGTGAACTCGCTGATGGCGATGGTCGGCGGCACGCTCGCCGCGTGGATGGCCGGCCGCAACGACCCGGGCTTCACGTACAACGGCCCGCTCGCGGGCCTCGTCGCCGTCTGCGCGGGCTCCGACGTGATGCACCCGATCGGCGCGCTCGTCACGGGTGCCGCAGCCGGCGCACTGTTCGTCGCGATGTTCACCTGCGTGCAGAACAAGTGGCGCATCGACGACGTGCTCGGCGTGTGGCCGCTGCACGGCATGTGCGGCGCGCTCGGCGGCATCGCGGCCGGCGTGTTCGGGCAACCCGCGTTCGGCGGCCT
This sequence comes from Burkholderia sp. BCC1988, assembly GCF_905339895.1. Taxonomy (NCBI): domain Bacteria; kingdom Pseudomonadati; phylum Pseudomonadota; class Betaproteobacteria; order Burkholderiales; family Burkholderiaceae; genus Burkholderia; species Burkholderia sp. BCC1988. The sequence continues at coordinate 18,597 of NZ_CAJPHA010000015.1, read as the reverse complement.
CGGCGGCGTGTCGTTCGTGTCGCAGCTGATCGGCACGCTCGGCGGCATCGCGATCGCCAGCGCGGGCGGCACGCTCGTGTACGGCGCGCTGAAGGCGACCGTCGGGCTGCGCCTCGATCGCGAAGCCGAATTCGACGGTGCCGACCTGTCGATCCACCGCATCTCGGCGACGCCCGAGCGCGACTGAGCGCAAACGCTTGCGACCGGCGTCCGGCAGCCCGCCTGACGGACGCCCGACACATCATTACGTTTTCTATTCAAAAAACTTTCATCTAGCGTCCCTACACTTCGGTCCAGTTTTCAACTTGCCTTCGCGTTGCTTGCTGATCGCCTGCTTCGCGGAAGGCCATTCTTCCAATATCTGAAACTGGACTCCACATGCCCGCGTTGCCCAATGCTTCCCGTCGTCAGGCCCTGAAGATCCTCGCCGGCGCGCCCATGCTGCCCCTCTCCGGCCTCGCGCTGCCGGCCCTGCTGACCGGCTGCGGCGGCGACGACAATCCGGTGGCGGCGACGCCGGCCGCCGCGTACACGTCGGCGACGTTCTCGGCGATGGCCGCGCCCACGCTCGACAACGCGGCCGCGATGGCCACGACGACGGTCGGCTCGACGCTGTCGGTGGCGTTCTCGGACGGCTCGTCGCGCAACTTCAAGCTCGCGTACCGGCCGTTCTTCGTGACGGGCGACATGGTGCCGGACGGCAAGGGCGGCACGACGCTCGCGGGCGGCTATTACGACATCAACAACCAGCCGATCATCGACCGCTCGGTGGCGGGCAAGGAGCGCCAGTTCTACTCGGACTGCCCGGACGGCAGCTCGCTGCTGACGCTGAAGAACGCGAGCGTTGCCGGCGTGAAGGGCAACACGGTCTTCGCGGTCGTGCAGTTCGAATACACGACGCGCGACCAGGCAAGCGCGTCACAGTACGGCCAGCTGCCGTCGCCGATCGCGGTGATCACGCTCGACCAGGATCCGTCCAGCGGCGCGCTGAAGGTCGTCAAGTATCACAACGTCGACACGTCGAAAGCGCACGGCCTGTGGATCACGTGCGGCGCGAGCCTGTCGCCGTGGGGCACGCACCTGTCGAGCGAGGAATACGAGCCGGATGCGACGAAGGCCGCGACCGACGCCCAGTTCAAGGCATTCAGCCGGAACACGTTCGGCGACGAGACGAAGGCGAACCCCTACCACTACGGCCACCTGCCCGAGATCACGGTGAATCCGGACGGCACCGGCACGGTGAAGAAGCACTACTGTCTCGGCCGCATCTCGCACGAGCTGATCCAGGTGATGCCGGACCAGCGCACCGTGATGATGGGTGACGACGCCACCAACGGCGGCCTGTTCATGTTCGTCGCCGACAAGGCGGCCGACCTGTCGGCCGGCACGCTCTACGTCGCGAAGTGGACGCAGACGTCGTCCGCCGGCGCGGGCAGCGCGACGCTCACGTGGATCAAAATCGGACACGCGACGAGCAGCGAGATCGAGACGCTCGCGAACACGCTGAAGGCGTCGGACATCATGGACCTGACGACGACCGACCCGAACGACGCGAGCTACACGAAGATCCACTTCGGCGGCAAGTTCAACTGGATGCGCGTGAAGCCCGGGATGGAAAAGGCGGCCGCGTTCCTCGAGACGCACCGCTACGCGGCGCTGATCGGCGGCAGCATGGCGTTCACGAAGCTCGAAGGCACGACGGTCAACGCGAAGGACAAGATCGTCTACACGGCGATGTCGCGGATCGAGACGTCGATGGTCCAGGGCAATGCGGTGTCGCGCGACGTCGCGGTGGACAAGAAGATCGCCGCGGGCGCCGTCTATGCGCTGAACCTGAAGGCCGGCCAGCGCGACAAGTCGGGCAGCGCGATCGACAGCGAGTGGGTGCCGGTCGACATGAGCGCGCCGGCCGCGCTCGTCGGCGAGGACCTCGCCGCGGCCGATGCGCTCGGCAACCTCGCGAACCCGGACAAGATCGCGAACCCCGACAACCTGAAGTTCTCCGAAAAGCTGCGCACGCTGTTCATCGGCGAAGACTCGGGCATGCACGTGAACAACTTCCTGTGGGCGTACAACGTCGACACGAAATCGCTCGCGCGCGTGCTGTCGTGCCCGGCCGGCGCCGAATCGACGGGCCTGCACGCGGTCGACGAGATCAACGGCTGGACCTACGTGATGAGCAACTTCCAGCACGTGGGCGACTGGGAGACGCCGCTGCACGACAAGGTCAAGGCGACGCTCGACCCGCTGGTGCGCGCGAACTACAAGGACCGCTTCGGCGCGAGCGTCGGCTACCTGACGGCCGAGCCGACCAGCATCAAGCTCGCGAAGGCCTGAGCCTCTGGCCGGGCGTCCTTAACCGGGCGCCCCTAGCCGGGCGCCCCTTTCTTCATCACGTTTCATTCGTCGGCGCTCCACGCCGTTTTACGCGCGATGCCCGTTGCGGGCGTCGCGCTTTTTTGCGTGCGGCCTGTATCGCGTGGTGCCGAATCCGCGTCAACGCAAGCCCGTCGGCACCTGTCCGGGCAGCGAGCCGCCCGGAAAACCGGACAGGCTCGGCACACTGGCCGGCCGCGCCGGCGCCGCCGGCGACGCTTCGTCGGCCGATGCGGCCATACCCGGTGCGAGGTAAAGAAACTTCCATTGCCGATAGGTTTCGAGGCCCTCGAAGTCCCTGTATCGATCCGGAAATCCCGCGCGCTTGATCGGCGCGCCATCCGAGCTGCTGGATACGCCGTAGAACCGGTCGGCCCGCCACAGGAACGACCAGTCGTTCTTGCCGCTGACCGGATCCGGATATGCGCGGCGCAGATGATGCATGGGCGTGGCAAAGCGCGTATCGTCCAGCAGGTCGTCGACCGTTTGCGGATATACGCGCCCGACACGGTAGTACGCGACGATGGCCCTGCGGTACTGATCGCCGACGAACAGCAGTTGCCGCTCCTGTTCGCGGCGCCGCTGCAGCGACCAGACGTCCAGCGCGCCGGCCAGCGCGATCGACATCAGCATCAGCGCGATCAGCAGCGCGAGCAGCACGAGCCCGCGCTGCCGCCCGCCGCACAGGCGGGCATGCATCGCACGCGCGCGCGCGGCCCGCCCGGACCGGCTCATTTCACGGCTCCGGCCACGCCCGCCGTTGCCGCCGTTGCCGCCGTTGCCGCCGTTGCCGCCGTTCCCGCCGTTCCCGCCGTTCCCGCCGTTCCCGCCACGCCCGGCAGCGCGCCTTGCACACCGCTCGCGGGCCCCACATCGTAGACGCCCGGCTTGGTGTCGTCCGGCGATGCGATCGTCGCCCATTTGTCGTCGCCGTTCACCGGATCGACCGGAACCGCGCGCAAGTAGTGCTTCGCGACCAGTTCGTCGAGCGTGTCGGGGTATTGCCCGTTGTCACCGTAATACTGGTCGATCGCATTGCGCATCACCGCGAGGTTCTGCCGCCGCACCTGTTCCTTCCCGCGCTCGATGCTGTGCATGTAGCGCGGCACGGCCAAGGTCAGAAGCAGCCCGATGATGGCCATCACGACCACGATTTCGATCAGCGTAAAGCCGCGGATCCTGCGCATGCGAGCGGGTTTCATGATGAACCGTCACCATTGTTTGTACGGAATGCCGTTGATGCCGACACGAGCGGATTTCGAGGTCACGTCGAACACGTCCTTGCCGGGCTCCATGCCGGCAGGAGCCGCGTCGGCCGACGGGTCCGGCGGCGTGCCGTACGCGCGCACATCCCAGGTGTCCTCGGCCGGCGTATCGGGATCGCCGGCGAAGAACGGATCGCGCGGCACGCGGCGCAGGAACGTCATCATGCCGCCCTTCGGGTCGCGGACGTTCTTCACGCCCGTCACGAGCACGGCCAGCGACGGCGGATAGCCGGACGCTTCCGCCTCCTTTTCGATCTGCCCCGCATCGCTCGCATCCTTGTACGCATCGAGCGCCGTGCGAATCTCGCGCAACGCGGCACTCAGCTCCTGCTCCTTCTGACGCTGCACGATCAGTTCGGAGAACGGCATGATCGCGAGCGCGAGGATCGACACGAGCGCGAGCGTGATGACCATCTCGATCAACGTGAAGCCGCGCCGGCCGACGCGGCCAATGCGAGGCGCTGCGCGGCGGGCGTTCACGGCTCACTTCCCGATCGGGCGAAGCGGGTTTTCGTTCGGGATATCGCCCGCCGGCATCTGCAGCGTCGGAGCGGGCGACGCCGGCGCGGCGGCCGGCGCATTGGCCGCCGCGGCCGCCTGCTCGGCCGGTGCCGGCGACGCAACCGGCGTCACGGTGGTACCCGGCGCGGGCGCCACTTCATTGCCCGCCGGCGCGGCCGCCTGCGCCGCGCCGCCAGCCGGCTGCTCCGCCGCGGCGGCCCCGGGGGCCGGCGCGGGCAATCCCGGCTGAGACCTCGAAAACCGCCCGCCGTACGGGTCGGGCGGCGGCGTCGTGCGCGGTGCGGCCGGCAGCTGCCCGAACGCGCCGCTCTGCGGCGATGGCTGCGCACGGTTCGCCGCGGCCTCCAGCGGCGACGCCGCCGCGCCGCCCGACGTCCCGCCGCCCACGCTGCCCGGAACGACCTTCGCCTCCGGCGCCGCGGGTGCCTTCGCCTCTGGCGCCGCCGGCGCCTTCGCATCCGTCGCCGCGGGCGACTCCGCATTCAGCGCCACCGGGTCGAGTCGCAGCTGGTCGGCGTGCACGTTGACGTCGGTGCCCGACCACACTTCCTGCGTGTCCGCATCCGCCGCAACCTGCGGGCGGACGATATGCGGCGTGATCTGCAGCACGATCTCGGTCTTCTTGTGATCGCCGCCGTGATCCGAGAACAGGCGGCCGAGCACCGGCAACTGGCCAAGGCCCGGCACCTTGTTCGCGTTGCGGCGGTCCTCGTCCGAGATCAGGCCGCCCATGATCTGCGTTTCGCCGTCCCGAAGCCGCAGGCTGGTCGACGCGCTGCGCGTGCCGATCTGATACGCGAGCGAGCTCAGCCCCTGCGAGTTGCCGCTCGAGATCGTGTTGGTGATGTTGCTGACTTCGAGATTCAGCTTGATGCCGACGTCGCCGTCGCGATAAACCTGCGGCTCGACCTCGAGCTTGATGCCCACGTCGAGGTACTGGATCATCTGCGTAAATGACGGGCCGCTGGTGCTCGGCGTGCTCGAGCTCGAAATCACCGGCACCTTGTCGCCGATCATGATGCGCGCCTTCTCCTTGTTGCGCGCGCGGATGCGCGGGCTCGCGAGCAGGTTCGCGTCGGTGTCGGTCAGCTTGAAGTCCGCGGTGGCCGACAGGCCGCTCACGTTCAGCGCATTGATCGGCAGATGATGCAGCACGCCCCAGGTATCGGCCGAGCTCGGCGTCGACACCGTAAACGAGTTCGGCCAGTTGATGCCGAGTTGCGATATCCGGTCGTGCGATACCTCCAGCACCTCGACCTCGAGCATCACCTCCGGCTCCGGCAAGTCCTGGGCGGTGATCATTTCCTCGGCGACCTTGATCGTGTCCGGCGTGCCGCGGATCGTCACCGAGTTCGCGCGCTCGTCGATCACGGCCTCCTTCACCTTCAGCAGGCTCTTCAGCAGCGACTGGATCTGCTTCGCATCGACGTTCGACAGCTGGAACGTGCGCACCTTGAGCTCCTGGTATTCGAGCTCCTTGGCCGGCGTCGCCGGGTAGATGAACAGCGTGTTCGCATTCATCTGCTTCTTGTCGAGCTGGTTCTGCAACAGGATCATGTCGACCGTGTCCTGCAGCGACGCGTTCTGCACGAAGATCGTCGTCTTCAGGTCGGCGCGCACGTCGCGATCGAAAATGACGTTCAGCCCGGACGTCCGCGACAAGGCCTCGAACACCATCCGCACGTTCGCGTCGCGGAACTGCAGCGACACCGGCGTGCGCATGATCGACGACGCCGCGAGCTTGTCGTCGCGGTCCGCGTGTTGCTGGCGGCGCTTTTCGTCGAGTTCCGCCTGCATCCGCATCGCCATCGCGTTGGCCGGATCCTCGACCAGCACACGATGCACGCGTTCGGCGGCCTGCGTGTACGAACCGCGCTTCATCATGCGGTCCGCTTCCTGCAGGATCGCGAGATGCTTGCGGTCCTGGTCGATCATCGCGCCGATCCGGCGCGCGCGCTCGCTGGTCGGATCGAGCTGCTTCGCCATGTAGACGGAGCGCGCCGCGTCGTCGAATTCGTTCTGCTGACGAAACGCGTCCGCGTTGTCGAGCAGCTGGCCGACCGCGTCGTTGCGCTCGTGCAAGGCGTCGATCTTCACCTGCGCGTTGGTCGGATCGTCCTGGAGGTTCGGCACATGCGCGCAGCCACCGCATGCGAGCAGCGCCACGGCGATCGCCAGCGCGCGTTGCGTCGCGCAGCGGGGCGCCGGTGCGGGTCGCGCACCCGCCGGGGTGACGGAGCAAAGGCGTGTCGACGGGCCGCCGTCCCCGTTGCGGCGCACATCCCGTGTCAGTACGGTTTCCATTTACTTTCCTTCCACTGAAATGGGCACCATCTGGATCTGGTTCAGCGGCAGATAGGTGAGCACCACGTTCGACTCGGACACCGACTCGACGCGATACTGGCTGTCGATCACATCGCCCGGCGAAACGATCAGCAACTGGTCTCCGTTGCCGAGAAACACTTGCGGCTTCGCCGACTTGGCATCCTGCTGGCCGAGATAGATGAACGGCACCGGCGGCGCGGTCGGCGGCGCCGGACGCGTTTCGGGCGGCGGCGGCTCGACGGGCGGCGGCGGCAGCCATGACGACGCCGTGAAGGGATCGTGCGCAGCTTCGACGGACACGGGCGCACGCAATGCGGCGAGCTGTTCCCGCGCGGTCGCCGCCGCGTCATGCGGCGCGGGTACGTCATGCGCCGCGGGCAACGACGCGGGCGCAGGCGCCGCGGCATGCGAGGCCGCCGCAAGGCCTGCGCGTGCGCGTGCCGGCGCGGGCGCCACGCGCGCACCGTCGCGATGGACGATGCCGCTTGCAGCGGCCGGAGCCGGCTGCTGCATCGCCGCCACCAGCACGCGATATCCGGTACCGGCGACGACGAGGCAGCCCAGCACGAGCACGAGCCGATTGCGCGACGCGGGTTTCATGACGGCGGAGATCATGGCTGGGCGCTCCGATAGACGAGTTCGAAACGAACCCGCGCGTCGAGAATGCTGCTGCCCACCGCCGGACGCTCGACGTGGATTTCCTGCAGCGCCGCGTTCGGCACGTGGTTCAGCACCGACGCGAGAAAATGCCGGATCGCGCCGTACTGATCCTTCACGGGCAGCAGCACCTGGTAGCGCGTAAAGCGCGCCCCCGACTCGGTCGTCATCTGGTACTCGGCGGAGCCGAGCGCCAGATGGCTGTCGCGCGCCTGCTCGAAGATCGACGCGATGTCGTCCGCGCTTTGCGAAAAGCGCGGAAAGAGCGCCGGCAACGTGTCGAGCGTCGTCGCGTCCGCCGCCGTGCCGCGCACGTCGGCCGGACGATGGCCGCGTGCGGCGCGCACGACGCCCGCCGGCGCCTGCATCGCGCGCGTGTCGGCCTCCACGCCGGCGAGCGCCGCATACGTGATGCCCGCGGCACCGAGCATCAGGATCCCGGCGAGCCCCGGCAGGCCGAATGCACGCCGCCACGCGAACCGAAGCGTGAGCAGACGGTCCGCGAAACGATCGGCTTTCATGATTTCCTCCAGACGGCCGTGATCTGGAAACGCACCGGCTTTCCCGCCACGTTCTCCTCGACGAGGTGGCCGTTGAGCGTCGCCTCGCGCAGCACGTCGCTCGTCTGCAAGTACTTCAGGTACGCGATCATCGCGTCCGGGTCCTTCGCTTCGGCCGTGATGCGAATCTGGCCCTGTGCCGGGTTCTGGTCGATGCCGATCAGTGCGACGTCATGGCCCGGATAGTCTTCGACGATCGAGAAGAGCGTCTGCCACGGCACGGTCAGTTCGCGCAGCACGGCCTGGCTCTGCTTTTCCGCGAGCCGGGCGGCCGCGGTCGGCGGCGGCTTCACGACGTGTTGTTGCGCGAACGTGCGATGCTGAACGAGCGCCAGCGCGTCCCGGATGCGATCGTTCTCCGCATACGCGTGCCAGAGCCGGACGGCGCACGCGCCCCACAGCAGCGCGGCGACGCCGAGCAGGATCGCGCCGCTCACGCCGATACGGGCGCGGCGCCGGCAAAAATCGATGTCGAGCGTGCGGCTCATGATGCGTACTCCAGCAACCGGCGCGCAGGCGAACCGTCGAGCGCCGCGCGGCCCGGCAGCACGACCGCGGCAAAACGCGCCTCGAACGGCGCGGCATCCGTGTCGACGCCGCACAGATAGACCTTGCAGTCGTCGCGCGTCAGGCCCGTGCGCGTCGCCGAGCGCTCGAACAGCTGCTCGGCGAGTTCGGCAAGCCTCGACGCATCGCCGGACTCGCCCGGAAAGAGGCGCTGCGCGTCGTACGCGGTCCACTCGCCGCGCTCGATCATGACCGCCTGCAGCAACGCCTCGCCGACGACGAGCAGCATCGCGTCGCCGTCCGGCTTCACCGCGACCCGATCGAGCGTCTCCGGAAGCCCCGCGCGCAGGCAGCGGATGCGGACATCACCGGCGGCGCCCGTCCCGAGAATGCCGTCGTACAGCGTGCGCGGCAGCGCGCTGGCAAAGAGCACACGGCCGCCGCGCCGCACGTCGAAGCGCGTGACCAGCGACTCGGCGGCGACCCCGTAGGTGTCGGAGAAATGCGCAAGCGCGATGTCCTCGAGCTCGCGCGCGTGCAGCGCGCGGAAGTCGCCGCGCAGGATCGCATGGCAACACCAGAAATCGTCGAGCACGATGTGCGCGCCGCGCACGGGCGGCCGCTTCGCATTGCCGTCGCTGCCGGCTGTCGTGGCCGTCGCGGCCAGCGCGGCAGCCAGCGCGTCGAGCACCCCCGTCTCGCTCCCGAACCGTTCGTCGGGGATGACGACGCTGAGCGGATCGGCGGCGAACCCGCGCCGGCCCGGCCGCCACAGTGCGCGCGGGCGGATGCCGACGACGATCTCGCGCGTGCCGACGCCGATCGCGAGCCGATCATTCGACCATGGTGACACGATTGATCTCCTCGAGCGTCGTTTCGCCGCGCCTCACCAGGTCGATCGCCGATGCGCGCAACGTCGTCATGCCGTAGCGCAGCGCCGCCGCCTTGATGTGCCCGAGCGGCGCGCGCTCCGACAGCAGTTGCCGCAGTTCGTCGTTCATGCGCAGCGCTTCCGCGATCGCGCGCCGGCCGCGATAGCCGCTGCCGCGGCACATCGCGCACCCGGTACCGCGGCGAAACAGGTAGCTGCCGGCCGTGTCCGGGTCGATGCCCGAGCGGGCGAGCGCATCCGCGTCGACCGTGTCCTCGTCCAGGCAGTCCGGACAGCACTGGCGCAGCAGCCGCTGCGCGATCACGCCGTTCAGCGCCGATACGAAGCTGTACGGATCGACCTCCATGTTCGTGAAACGGCCAATCACGTCGAACACGTTGTTCGCATGCACGGTGGTGAACACCTGGTGACCGGTCAGCGCGGCCTGCACGGCGATCTGCGCGGTTTCGGGATCGCGGATTTCGCCGACCATGATCTTGTCCGGATCGTGCCGCAGGATCGACCGCAAGCCGCGCGCGAACGTCAGGCCCTTCGCCTCGTTGACCGGTATCTGCAGGATCTCGCCGAGCTGGTATTCGACCGGATCCTCGATCGTCACGATCTTCTCGAGCCCGTTGTTGATTTCGGTGAGGATTGCATAAAGCGTCGTGGTCTTGCCGCTGCCGGTGGGGCCCGTGACGAGCAGCATCCCGTACGGCATCGACGCGACCGACCGCATGAAGCGCGTGTCGGCGGGCTGGAACCCCAGCGCCTCGAGCGTCAGGCCGCCCGACGCCTGGGACAGCTGGTAGCGGTCGAGAATCCGCAACACCGCGTCCTCGCCGAACTGGTTCGGCATGATCGATACGCGAAAATCGATCTCGCGTCCGGCGTACATCGCCTTGAAGCGCCCGTCCTGCGGAATGCGGCGCTCCGCGATATCGAGCTCGGAGATCACCTTCACGCGCGACAGCACCTGGTCCGCGACGTCGCGGCCCTCGACGCGCCCCACCACCGTCAGCACGCCATCGACCCGGCACTTGATCATCAAGCCGTTCGCCCGGCATTCGAGGTGGATGTCGCTCGCCAGCATCTTGAGCGCGTCGTAGATCGTCGAGTTGAGCAGACGCACCACCGGGCTGTCGTCGCTGCTGATGCCCTGCAGCGTCAACGCGAGCGACGCCGGATCGGGCGCACTCAGGATCGGATCGTCGAACGCGAGCGAATCCATCGCGCGGATGTCCTTCTCCCGCACGGCGAGATAGGCGCCCAGGTCGCCCGCGCTCGCGAGCGCCCATCCGTACGGCAGCGCCGGGTGCGCACGCATCCGGTGCTCGATCCAGCCGCGCGTGCGGGCATCGAGCGGATCGGCGATCGCGAACAGCAGCGCGCCGCAGTCGGGATCGCGCAGGCACACGCAAAGGCGCGCCGTTGCCTCGACGAACGGCACCAGCTCGAAATCCGGCTCCAGGCGATTCAGTTCGCGCATGCCGATCGGCTTCATCCGGAATTGCGACGCGAGCCGCTCGCGCATCTCGTCCGCACCCAGCGCCGTCTGCGCCGTCAATGCCTCGAGCGCGCGCAGGCCCGAACCGTGCCGTTCGCCGAGCGTGCGCAGCAGGTCGCGCAGTTCGGCGTCCGCGTCGGGCGGGTTGTCGGGGGAGGATGTGAGGGTGTCCACGCGCGTCTCCGGGGTGGCTACTGAATGCTCGACGCGATCTCGAAGATCGGCATGTACATCAACACGACGATGCCGCCGATCACCACGCCGATCACGATCATCATCATGGGTTCGATCAGCCGCGAAATCAGGTCGATCGTGCGCGACACCTGCGCTTCCTGAAACGCGGCGATCCGGTCGAGGACGGGCCCGAGCCCGCCGGTCTTCTCGGCCACCGTCAGCAGGCGGTAGCCGATCGCATTCGCGAGACCGGCCTGCTGGAACGCGTCGGACATCTTCGCGCCGTTGCGGACCTGCTGCAGCGCGCGCGCCAGCGCGGCCTGGTCCGCGCGGCCGACGAGGCCGCGTGCGAGATCGAACGCGCGAATGGCGGGAATGCCGCCGTCGACCAGCATCGCCGTCGTGCGATAGAACTGCGACTGGCGAAACACACGGAAGTGTTGCCCGATGCCGGGCAGCGCCAGCAGCCGATCCGCGAGCCAGATGCGCAGTGCCGGCCGCCGCAGCGCGACACCGGCGGCCACCGCCAGCACCGCGAGGCCGCCGGCCAGCTCGGTGCCGTGCGCGTGCACCATGCCGCCCCACGCCATCAGCAGCCGCGACATCAGCGGCAGCTCGCGGCCGCTGTGTTCGAGCAGCGTCGCGAAGCGCGGCACCACGAAGCCGAGCAGGAACAGCACGACGGCCGCACCGACGAACAGCAGCACCGTCGGGTAGATCGCCGCCGACACGACCCGCGCGCGCAACTCGCGCAGCGTCGCGCTGTTGTGCGAATAGCGCGTCAGGCTGTCGGCCAGGCCGCCGGTCTGCTCGCTCGCCTTCACGCACGCCACCAGCACCGGCGGAAAGATCGGGCTCGCATGCTCGAGCGCCGCCGACAGCGACTGCCCTTCCTCGAGCTGCCGCAGCAGGTCGCGGCACACCTGTGCGGACGCTTCGCGCCGCGCGTTGCCGCCGAGCGTGCGCAGCGCGTCGACGAGGCCGACACCCGCATCGAGCAGCGCCGCCAGCTCGCGCGCGAACATGTCGACGTCGAACCGCGCACGCGGCATGCCGAGCCGGTTCGCGCCGCGCCGCTGCCGCCCGGCGTCCGTGCTGACCGATACGACGCGAAGGCCGCGCGCACGCGCGAGCGAGGCCGCGTTCGCCGGCGAATCGCTGTCGATGCGAAGCGTCTGCACCGAGCCGCTCGTATCGAATACATGCAGCACGAATTTCACGTCGAGCCTCCTTGCGAGCTGCTCACGACGCGCGCCGCGACCGCGGCCACGCGCCCCTACCACGACGAGATCGTCACGTTCTCGCCGGTACCGCCGCCGCGCCCGTCCTTGCCGAGCGAGAACAGGTCGTAGTCGCCGTGCTCGCCCGGTGAACGATACTGATAGGGCCGGTCCCACGGATCCACCGGGACGGCCTTCTGCAGATAGGGACCGCTCCACCGCGATGCGCTTTGCGGCTTGTTCACGAGTGCATCCAGCCCCTCCTCGGTCGTCGGATAGGTACCGACGTCGAGCCGGTATTGATCCAGCGCCTGGCCGAGCGACACGATCTGCGCACGCGCGATCTTGACGTTGGACTTGCCGACCTGTTCGAAATACCGTGGCGCCACGAGCCCTGCCAGCAACCCGATGATGACCATCACGACGAGCAGCTCGAGCAGCGTGAAGCCGCGACTCGCACACGCGGGGCACACGCGTCGTTCGTCACGCTGCCGCCGGCCCGGCCCGCCGGCCGGGATCGAGAACGATTCGTGGCTCACGGCTGCCTCCCTGTATCGACCCGCGGCACCGGCGCCGCCGATGCCGTTGATTGCATTCTTGTTCACGCCGGTACGGGTCAGAAGTAGGGAGTGCCGTCCATCCCCATGGGTAAATCCCCCCCTGTTGGGCCCTGCCCGAATGGAGGGGATTTACACACGGTCGTCGTCGTTCAGCGCGAGCACGCCGACGTCGATCGCGAAGTGAACGAGGCCGGTCAGGTTCACGACGCCGAGCTTGCGCATGAGATTGGCGCGGTGCTTGTCCACCGTTTTCGGGCTGACCTTCAGGCACTCGCCGACCTGCCGGCTCGTGTGCCCTTCGACGACGAGGCGCAACACCGTGCGCTCGCGATTCGTCAGCGCATTCCACAATCGCGCCCGGTGCGCGTTCGCGTCGTGCAGCCCGTGCAGGCCGGCGCGGGCGCGATAGGCGTCGAGGCTGACCACGCACTTGCCCTGCATCACGAAGCGCATCTCGCGCACCAGGTCGGCGAACGGCGAATCCTTGACCACGTAGCCGTCCGCGCCGGCGGCAAACGCTTCCCTGACGTTGTCTTCGCTGCGATGAACCGTGAGGACGATGATCCGCGCATGCGGCACGTCGCGCTTGATCGTCGCGATCGCTTCGAAGCCGCTGCCGCCCGGCATGGACAGATCCATCAGGATCAGGTCGGGCCGCGTCTTCTCGGCGAGACGGCAGGCCTCGACCCCGCCGCTCGCCGCGCCGACGATGCAGTAGTCGGCCAGCTCGGAAACCAGGTGACTCAGGCCGACCCGCAACAGATGCTGATCCTCGACGATCAGCACACGGTGCTTGTTGTCCAATTTCGACGCTCCTTTCAGAGACGCGATACCTAGTTGGACGCAACGACATCGCGATAGGCCGCGAGCAGCTCGGTCGGCGTCGCGAAGCCGTCGATACGCAGCCACGGCTGGCCCGGCGCGGCCCGCACGAACGTCACCGGCGTGTGGTTCATCTTGTCGCCGCGATACACGTTGAACGCGCGTTGCGCGGCGACGCTCGCATCGACGGTACCGGTGTAGTGCTGCCATTCGGGGCCGGCTTCGAAGCGTGCCGCGTAGGTCCTGAGCCGCTCGGGCGTGTCCGCCTCCGGATCGATCGAGATCGACATGATGTGCACCTTGTCGCGGTCGGCGCCAAGTTCGCCCTGCAGTTGCTCGAGCGTCTGGCTGATCATCGGGCAGATGGTCGTGCAACTGGTGTAGATGAATGTCAGGATCACCGGCCGGCCGTCGTCCAGTTCCTTGACCAGCGAGACGGTCCGGCCGTCGTCGCGCACGAGCTGGACCGACGGCTCGGCATACTGGACCATCGTGTGCACGGTGCCCGGCATCACGGCGTGATGATGCATGTGCATGCCGGCGGCTCCGGTCGCGCCGTCGGTCATCTGCGAGGCGGCCTTGTCCGCCGGTTTTGCGGCGGGTGCGGCCGGTGCGGGCGCGGCGGGGCTATCGTTGGCGGGCGCCGCGGCGGGCTGCGTCATGGGCTCGGTAGCGGGCTCCGTCGCCTGCTCCGCGGCGGGCTGCATCGCGGGCTCGGTTGCGGGCTCCATCGCGTGCCCTGCGGCGGGCTGCATTGCGGGCTCGGTGGCGGGTTCCATCGCGTGTTCCGCAGCGGGCTCCGTCGCGTGCTCCGCGGCGTGCGTCGCCGCGCTGTCGGCGGTGTTTCCGACGGAATCTTCGCCACCGTTCTGCATGGTCATTCCCGTCATGCTCTCGACGGCATCCGGCGCACCATTCTCCGTGACGCTCGTGCTCGCGGCGGCGTTTTCCGCGGCCGCCCCGCCGGCGTTCTCGATCGCGCTGCCATCGGGCGCACACCACGCGGGCGTCGCGGCAAGCGCAACGCCCGCGACCACGAGTGCGCCCATCGTCGATCTTCCGATCCTGTTCATACCAGCCTCCCTGAGACGCGCCCAGGCAGCGGACAATTCCGTGCCCCGCCACTGAAGTGTCATGAATCCGGTCGCGAGCGTCATGGGATGACGCCCCCCAAAGGCCGGTAGGACATGCCCGCTTGGCGGGATTTCCCGTTGCATACGGAAGGTATTTCCCCAAGACGTACGCGCGAAATCCCCATGTTGCGGGCCGAGTCGGTCACGTCCTAGAATGATCGAAACCTTACGGTTTCCTGAAAACTGCGCTTCGGGAGCTACCATGACTGAACGCCAGCCGGAAGGACCACGGATCAGGCTGCTCGATCTGATCGATGCGATGCGCAAGCTGCGCAGCGCGGTGCGTCCCGATGATCGCCGCAGTGCTGTCGTCACCGATGCGCGTGGAGCGGCGCTCGCCATTCTCGCCGACGACGGCACCTTCGTATCGGTCAATCGCAGTGCCGCGGCGCTGTTCGGCTACACGGCCGCTGAACTCGTCGGCCGGCATCTGTCCGACCTGGCGCCCGACGACGCCCACGCCGAGCTGGCGAGAGAGCTGTCCACGAGCGTCGCCCTTCAGCATCATTCGTTCACTGCGATGCTCAGCGGGCGAAGCGGCCATCCCGCGCGATTCGTCGTACATCAGCAGGCCCTTCCCGACGCGCACCTGTCGCTGACGCTGTTCGAGGAACCGTCGACGCCCGAGCCCGAACGGCGCGGCGCCGCGGCGAACGATGCGGGCGTGCATGCCTGCAACACCTATCTCCTGATGGGCCAGCAGAAGGAACGGCATCGGCTTGCCGCGGAATTGCACGACGGGCTCGGCCAGGCGCTGACGCTCATCAAGCTGATGAACGAGGACGCGCTCATGCGCATTCGCCGCGGCGAGATCGCCGACGCGACGACGCTGCTCGACGACGCCGTGCTGCGCATTCGCGAGACGATCGGCGAAGTCCGCCAGATCTGCGGCGAATTGAGGCCGCCGATACTCGACAAGCTCGGACTGCCGGCCGCGCTCGCTTCGCTGTGCCGGCGCATCGAGCGCGACGCGGACCCGCTGTCGGTGGAGTTCAATTGCGACGTCGACGACGACGACATACCGGATCATCTGAAGGCCGACGCGTTCAGAGTCGCGCAGGAGGCACTCCACAACATCGTCAAGCATGCACAGGCCACCGAGATCGTGCTCAGCCTGCAACACGATGCCGGCAGCCTGATGCTGACGATCGACGACGACGGCGTCGGCTACGAACGTCGCCCGCTTTCGACGGACGACGCGCGCACGGCCGGGCTCGGCCTGATCGGCATGCAGCACCGCATCGAGGCGCACGGCGGCACGTTTGCGATCCAGTCGTCCGCCGCGACGGGTACGCGCGTCTCGGCAACCTGGCCGCTCTGACGCGCAGCCGCGCTCAGCCCTTCACGCCGCCCGCCGGATAGTCGTCCAGCCGCGCGACGGCGCCTGCCGCCTGCACGCCGTCGGCGACTGCGTGCGTCGACACCTCGTCCACGTTTGGCTCCGCGCATTTCGCCGCGAGTGTCGTCAACAGACCCATGTTCATCGCGACGAGCACCAGCTCCGTCAGATTCGCGAGATGGAGCTTGTGCATCATGCTCGCCCGGTACTTCTCGATCGTCTTCGGGCTCAGGTTCAGGTACTGACCGACCTGCCGGTTGGTGCGTCCTTCCGCGATCAGTTTCAGCACGCTGCGTTCGCGTGCGGTCAGGATGTCCCACGCCTTTTTCGGCGCGGGCATTTCGCGACCGCTGACGAACGAGTCGACCATGTAGCCGTACACGTCGGCACTCAGATGCTTCTTCCCCTGCATGACCATGCGCATCGCGAGCAGCAATTCGTCGAACGAAACGTCCTTGAGCACGTAGCCGTCGACACCCGCGCGCAGCGCCTCGCGCACATACTCTTCGCTCTGGTGCACCGTGAGCGCGACGATCCGGACGGACGGCGTTCGACGCTTGATCGTCGCGCTCGCATCGATGCCGTTCATCCCGCGCATCGACAGATCCATCAGGATCAGGTCCGGCGCGAGCGTCATTGCCTGATGGCATGCCTCCTTGCCGTCCCGCGCTTCGCCGACGACTTCGTAATCGCCTTGTGCGCAAAGCATCGACCGGAGCCCGTTTCTCAGCAGATCGTGATCTTCTGCAATTATCACGCGATATTTAGTATTCACGACTTCCCCCAAGTGTTCCCGCGCTTGCACCCCCGTTGGACATCGATGCCTCGGTTGCACGGTGCCGGACGCCCTTTCTGATGATTTCCTCGGTCCGGTCTGGTGGTCCGCCTCGCGAGCGATTGGCCACGCTCCTCGTCCGAGCAAGGATCGCGCCACCGCGCCGCGCGCGAGCGCCCGCGCCGGGCATGCATCTGCGGAAACGTCGTGCGACGACGGGAATGTTTCAGGCGTGAATCGTTTCGGGGTGGTGCGTCGCATCAGTAAGACTACGGATGGCGGGACTATCCGATCGCTTTCGCCGCGCGAGCAATGATTTCTTCTGCAACCGCGGTTGCATCGAGCAGAAAACAACTGTTCCGCGTAAGGATCGTCAACTTCGCCGGATTACCGGATCCTGCCGGCGATTCCTTGTGTAACAGTTTTGCACCGCCACCGCGGCAGCGTCTCCGCCGGCCTCGAATTGTAGGAGGATGCCCCATTGTCGATGCGAACACCCGGCCACGAAAATGCAGATGCAGGAGGCCTGAAAGATGCACTGCCAACCTTCGTCCGGATTACGAAAGACCATCGTCGTCGCCGCATGCGCGGGAATCGGCTCGGCATGGTCGTGCGCCGCTCACGCGCAGATATTCGGCATGGTGGCGAAGAACGGGGTCATCGTCCTGACCAACGTGCCCACCACGGTCAATCTGAAAGTGATCGTCGCGGCCGCGAGGCCAGCCGCCAGGCCGGCCGCATCCACGACGAAGCGTGTCGCGCCGAAACACGTCGTCGCGTCGTCGTTCGAGGACGTGATCGCCGAAGCGAGCCGGTCGTTCAACGTTCCGCCCGAACTCCTTCGCGCCGTGATCGACGTCGAATCGGGATACAACCCGAAGGCGGTATCGGACAAAGGCGCGCTCGGGCTCATGCAACTGATGCCGGAAACGGCCCGGCGCTTCTCGGGCGGCGACATGTTCGATCCGCGCGCCAACGTGCTGACCGGCGCACGGTATCTGCGCTTCCTGCTCAACATGTTCAAGGAAAACGTCGAGCTCACGCTCGCTGCGTACAACGCCGGAGAGAATGCCGTGATTCGGGCCGGGTATCGCATCCCGTCGATGCCGCAGACGCGCGAGTACGTGCCGCGCGTGCTCGCGCGCTACAAGCGGCTGCTCGCCGCGAATTGAAAAACGCGGAAAAACGCGAAACACGCGCGACCCGCGGCAGCCTGCGCGCGGCAATGCTGCCGGCATCGCGCGCACGGCGCGTTGCCGGGCGCCATGAAGCGATGGCGTCCGGCAACGTGTAGCGCCGTAGCGGCCGGCATTCGGCCCGCCCCGCCACTCATGGAAATGCCGGGACAGTCGGATCCTCTCCCTGCAGATGCGCATCCCTATGGTGAAGCCTGATCGCGTCTTCGATCTCGCGAACGCGGTCGGTCGGCACGTCGATCATCATCAGCAGCTCGCCATGCTCGATGCCCTCCTCGAAACGCTTCAGGCGCGTGCTCGGCATGTCGATGCCGATCATCGTCGCCACCCATGCGCCGAAGGCCGCGCCGAACAGCGTGATCGCCACGACGATGCCGCCGCCGATCGGCAAACCCGCGGGCTGGACCAGCAGCAGGATCAGCCCAATCAGCATGCCGGTCGCGGAGCCGACCGCGGTGCCGCGCGCGAGCGACGGCAGCAGGTCGCTGCGTTGCACCAGCGTGGCTTCCGGCAAGTCGTCGCGCCAGACATCGTGATTCGCGAGGCAATGGATATGTCGCCACTCGATTCGCAGCGACAGCAGCTCGCCGACGATCGACCGCGCGCATTGCGCCGTCGGCAACAGAAAATAGACGCGTCTCATGGCAGCTCCTCCTGCGTCGCATCCGGAATGCGGCGATGCTCGTTCGGACATTCTGGTCCGGCACGCCGGCGGCGGGTAGGGGTAATGCTCGCCGAAGTGCATGGGTAGAACACGGTAGGAAACGCCCAGCATGCTTCAGAGTTGC
>NZ_CAJPHA010000014.1:0-221324 GCF_905339895.1 Burkholderia sp. BCC1988 | reverse complement strand
ATGCTTACGCCGATACAGTCGGTGCTTTCTGTGTACGGTCCAACTTGCGATGGATCAAGGAAACTAGCGTGAGGATGTCCAGCGCGTCTTGCTCAGACATGGGCCAATTCGTCTTGGGCGCGTGGGCAAGCGGGTTGCGCACAGCACCGAACAGGCCAATCAGCAGGTTCGCAAAGCCTTTCTGTTCGCTTTTCTCGGAATCAGTAGTGAGCGGCCCCAGTTCCAGAATAGGCTGCTGGCCGGTGAATGCCCTGTTCACCAAGTCAGCACCATCGCAGGTCAGGCCCGACAGTTCGCGGATCCGCTCGGCGACGCCCTTCGTCGCCTCGAAGACAGCATGGAAGTAGTTTTCGTCCACCAGTTCAGCGCGGCAGTAGTTCAGCACCTCGGCATGCACAACGCGACTTTCAAGCGCCGCTTTGAGCCGTCCTGCACGGGCACGCGCCGCGTCGAGCGTCGTGGCCTTGTCGGCGTATCCCACCTTGCCATCGTCGCGAACGTAGAAACCGGAAAAAGCGAGGACGACGTTGAGTTCGTCGCGCCGCCAGGCGAATGTCGCAGTGTCCCGCGCATAGTTCACGGGGTTCATCGCGCGGTTGATGAACATGATGAGATGGTTGCCGAGCTGATGCTGGTCCTGCGCAACAGCTAGCGCATTGAACAGCCGCTTCCACTTTGTCATGCCAGGCGACGTGTCGGCGACCTCGATTTCCTGCAGTAACCGCTCGATCTGCGTGCCGCTCAAACCACGCTCGGTATCGGCGAGGACACGGCAGGCAGCTTCAAGGTGCTGCGAGCTGAACGGTGGAATGCGTGCCATGAGTTCTCCCTATTGCGCCTCAGACCCACCTAAGCATGGTAATCATCGCTTGCCCGGCGGTGCCAACCTCCACATACAGAGCATGTTCGTAGCCAAGCTGGCGCTTGTAACCCTGAAGTTTCTGAAGGTCGATATTTCTGTCGACGTGGCTCGTTGACTTCTTGAACTCCAAGACCAGAAAATTCTCTCTCCTACCTCGTCGATGTACGATCACATCGGGAAACACGGTCTTCGCCTCATCATCTTCGCTATCTGGGTCTAGCCCCAAATAAGCGAGTTTCTTGGGATCTACGCCATCCCGGTTGTATTCGCAATCCACAGTCCAATCAGGCAAACATCGCTGGAGATACATCGCGAAGCGAAAGGTAATGGAACGTTCGTTGGCGTCGATACTGAGCAGGTCATGGTCATTGACCAGTAGCTCAGACAGCGCGTATGCCACAGCCGCGCCTGGAGAATGAAGGTGGAGATACTCGATTTGATCGCTGGACAGTGCCATTGCCAGGCTCGCCTACCGAAGACTCACGTCAAAGGACGTATACACTGATCGAAAGGTCGTCAGGATTTTCCGCCGGGCTCCGTCCAGTTCGTCGGCAACGCGATGCGAGAGCATGTACGTGGGACAGTCCGGCTGACCACATCCGCAGTGTTTGATCTCCCCCTCCCTGAGGCGAGTCACGAAGACGCGGCGCAGCTCGTCGACCTGACGACCGATCTTTTTCAGCACTGCCCTGATGCGTTGATCTCGAAGATGATGAATCGACGGAATACGTCTGATCTCGTCACCCTGGCGTGTTCGCCACACACCGGTGTTCAGTGCGCTGATGGTGTCCTCGATCGCCTGCTGAAAAGCAGGCAGGGAACATTCCTGCTGAAACGGCGTGCGAAATGCCGGTCGATCGAACACGGACGCCATCAATTGCAGCGCGTCGGCATCCGAGAGGTCAGGGAAGTCGTCCACGAACTTGCTGATCTGTGCTTCGGCCTCGGGAAACTCTATACCTTGGACGAAGCGGTGCAGCAGGTACTCGGCGCGAAGCCGCAGGTTTTCCTCGAACTCCGCACCCGACCATATCGTCACATGAGCAATTCCCAGTGAAGCTGCGGCTTGCTCGATCCGGATTCGGTTGGTGTCCGAAACAGCGCCGCGAGAAACGAACTTGAAGGCACCTGGCTTTCCGCCTATGGCATTGACGGCTTTGTCCATGTCGCTTTTAGCTTTCGCCAGTGTCAGCGTGTCCCGGTTCGCGCATTGGATGATGGTCTTGCGCGCCGGCTGGTCATCGAATGGCTCGATCCCCGAGATGTCCCGCCCTTGGTCGCCTCCCGATTGGCCACGCCAGATCAGGTCACGCCACCCCGCGCGCACGTGGTACGCGAAAACAAGTCGCTCGAACTGGGTGCCACTGTAATCCTCGAAATGAATCGGAGAAACCATTACCGTCGCCATGCCCCTTCCCTTTTTCGTGACTACCATTTCTTCAATACGCTGCTCTACGCCCCAGTGAGTTTCCCCGATAGCCAATGAAAGCCATCATTACTTCGGGTAACAGTAAGCCCGACAGCAGAAACTCATGGAGTGCAACATGGAGAATAACCCGTTACATAAAATCAGCGAAGACAGTGGAGCCCAGGAATCCCCACGGCCCATATCTACTCCCCTGCCCGGATCAAACGCCTACGACGAACTCCCGCAATTTCCAAAGCGCAGCGTTCTTCCCTTTCGCCGCACCATTCGCCGGCAGGAACTGCGCCAAATTGTGCCCTTGGCCGAAACAACGATCTATGAAATGGAACGACGCGGCGAATTCCCGCGTCGCTTCAACCTGACGGCGCGCTGCGTCGTATGGGACCTGGTCGAAGTGGAAGCGTGGATCGAGCAGCGCAAACAGGCCCCTCGCAGCGGCGTCTCAAAGCCAGATGTTCACCTACGAAGATCCCGCCCTGTTCGGACGGGATCGAGTACGGAGTGAGGAGGCAGGCCATTGTCCTAGTCAGGTGTTTGGCGCTCGA
Organism: Burkholderia sp. BCC1988; assembly: GCF_905339895.1. Classification (NCBI taxonomy): domain Bacteria; kingdom Pseudomonadati; phylum Pseudomonadota; class Betaproteobacteria; order Burkholderiales; family Burkholderiaceae; genus Burkholderia; species Burkholderia sp. BCC1988. The sequence goes on along the minus strand of NZ_CAJPHA010000014.1, from coordinate 218,491 downwards.
CGAATATTCGGTACAGCGCCTCGAGATCAGACGACTCGTTTCGTCGAGCTAGCCATTCATCAGGCAGACCAGCGATCGCACGGAACCTCGGATAGATATCTCGCCGTCGATCGGGATCGAGCGTCGCGACCGCATCCTTGGCCTGTCGAGAGAGGTGTCGCGGTGACCAAACCTCGCCGCGTTCGTTTATGACGACCACCAGCGATCGATGCGTAAAGGCGCTGGTGTCCCCACTGCGTCCGCTCGACTTCCCCCTGTGATATTTCCGTAGCTTGAGCGCGACGACAAGACTTCGCCCAGACAGCTTCAGCAGCGAAAACAATGCGCTGCGCGTGACGAGTAACCGGTAGCCGGTTTCACTCCACGCGTACTCACCCCGTCCGCCCTCAGCTCCCCAGGCTTCGGCGCGATATGCTTGTGCCCCGTCCACAGACCAGTGGCGTACCACATCATCACCTGCGACTGTCCCCAACAGCTCTCGTGTCCAAGCCGATGGGAAAGGCCTGTCGAGTGCGGTGGCCGTGCCATAGGGATCGTGCCGATCGAGCTGGCGCTCTGTGTTCGGTGTCGTTGCGACCCATGGCTGAACCGTATGACCGTCGCTGCCGAAATTCCGGGCAATTTCATCTTCATCGTCAGGCAACCATCTAAAAAATGCCTTCTCTGAGAGCAACGTCATGACAACAGCTCGCGCATCGATGGCATTCGCAAGAACGCTTTGAAGCGTGACGCCTGTGTCTCGCCCGATCGACCAATGTCCCGTAACGGGAAGCCAATCCCTCACTATCTTGCCGTCCACCAGGCCCAGTAAAGGTGCCACCAGATTACTGTCTTCGCGCACGGTCCCGCTCTCACCGCTCTCCGGCATGGGCATGTCCGCTTCCTTGGTAAGGTCGAGCGGAAACGGATCGGTAAGATCGGCAAGCCAGAGACCGTCGTCTCGTGAGAGCGTGTATTCCCTGAGGAACGCGACCCAAGCGTCGCCGCCCCAGTCCTCACCAACAACCGCCCGTGTGGCCAGCAGTTCACCGGCAACAAGCATGAGCGCATGCCAGCCGAGATATCCCCCATACGGATCTCGGTCAGGAACGTATCCCGACGACCAGGATTCGTCATAGCTCCCTCTGCGTGGACAATCATGCATCGATCGGACCTTTGCGTCCCACCGCCGCACCCATGCGCCTATGCTGTCGTCCACCTCCCAGCCTGGACAACCGAAGACACGGCACAAGCGCTCGACCTGATTTCTGTTGAAGTCATAGTCGAGGTGAAAGCCATCCTCTGGTCGTGGCGAGGCGTTGGGCCTGGGGGCGTAGCAGAGTTCGCGATAGTCGCTTCGGGAAGCATATGGATAAGGTGACCGGTTTGCCGAGGCAAGCTTGGCGATGAGAGCCTCGCACTCCTCGGATACCAGCGACCGCGCAAGCTCGCGGAGTATGTCTATCGCGAACGCACGCATGACGACGTGCGGAAACTCAGCGGAAAAAGCGATTCGCTCGAAGAATGCGCGATGGTGAGCTAATACGGGAGCGCCGTCCTTCGCTACGCGAGCAAGGGCTATCAACAGCCAGAGCTGCGCATGCATGACGTAGAAAGGCAATTTTGCATCGCCGAAGGGCAAGCTCAGGGCAGACTGGAAGCGCTCAATCAGTCTTTCAACCACATCGAAGCGTCCGACCGCCGCGAAGCGCCTTACCGCATGGGCAGCGCGCCAGCGCATCGCTGCAACAGGATGACCAAGCCTCGCCCACACGAGCCCGGCCACGAATGTCGCCTCGTCGGCCGGAATCGCAAAGCGAGCGTCCCATGGCCCGTCTCCAACTTCAGATGGGAGCTTTTCGCCGGTATTCGCCAGAAACCGTTCGAGACCCTCCGCAATTGCGCTGGCATTGACATCAGGCGCCAGTCTCGCGGCAAGCGCGAGCCACGCATTCCCGCCAAGGCTATCCGCAGTGCTCCGGAGCGCCGCAACTACGTGCTCGACAAGGGTTGCGCGGTCGGCATGAAAATATTGCTCCAGACCGCGCCAGCCGCCCCATGCGTCGGTGCTTGACCTGGCGAGCTCAGCAGCGTGCTTGGTCGCCAGGCGTAGCCCCAGGCCAGGCAGAGCGTCGCGCATCGCCGCTGACGACTTACCCCACGCCTCCAGGTAATCGTCCAGCGCGCGGATTTTGTCAGCGAGTGTGGCAGCCGTTGCTTCGACGACGGCGCGGACGAACCCCAGGCGCACGGCGGGAGTGTTTGCTTGCCCGGCCAATTCGATCAGCGTTCGAACGGGCCAGCGCCGTCCCGACTGTTCAATCTCCTCGTCGAGTATCTGACGGTCGATGACGTCTGGATCCGTGAGGTCCACCGGGAAGGTGATCAGTGGTTCCGTCTCGGTCGACGAGGAAATGACCGTTTGCGAACCGGATTGAGATCCAAGTCGAGCGCGCAGGCCCGCGATTCGGGCTCGGGCTGTGGACGTGGCAGGAAGACTGCGCTCAGCGAGGTCATGTAGCCCTTCGATCGTCTCCCTCACGGGAGACAATTGATCCTCTCGATCAATCTCGACCAGGAGCAGATCGAAGAACCATTCCCGTTGCTCTTGAGGCAGGTGGCCAATGATCTCGGACGCGAAGCCCGAGATGTGCCACGTCCAGGTTTCGATGGGAGCAGCAAGGCCAAACAGAGCGGCAGCGGCTTCAACTGAGAGCTTCGAGTGACGTACGAGGACAGTCAACGCGGGACCGAGCGACAGTCCGAGCCGGGATGCGCCACGATCGTCTAGTCGTGCCAGTATTGCCAACGTCGCCCGACCAGCGGCAGGCACCATGGCTTGGGCATATTCAGTCCAGGGAAATTTGCCGTCTTCGTTCTGATTCAATTCGAGGATGCGCGCCAGGGTGTGCGCCGCCGCCGGCGAGAGTTCGGGGCCGGAGTAATGCCCCGTCAGCTCAAGCAGGTGGTTGGTACGATCGAAATCATCTGACCCAATTGCCTCCGTAAGGTCGAGCGCACGACGGAAATAGGCGGCCGCCTCTTCAGCGCTGACTCGCCAGACTGCGCGGGCAAGTGCGCCGTAGGACGAGACCCTGGTTCCGACGTCGGTATCGAACTGGATCTTGCGCTCGATATGGCCGGCGAGGAGGAGCGCAGCATCGTGACACTCGGGGATGCGCGACAGTCGCGCGACCGAATTGGTAAGTTCCGGCGCGAACAGGCCCGGAGCGCTCGCCGCCCACTCGACCATCCGCTTCGCAAGCGCAGCATTGAGTATACCTAACGCGTCGGCGAGATCGAAAATCACCCGGAATCCGGTACGTGCGAAATACGCTTTCCCATCGCGATACGGGTAGTTGGATGACTGCTCGACATCGCGAACAAGTCTGTCAAAGGCCGCGGTCAGCATCTCGCTTCGCACTTTTCCACGCGGCGGGCGAATGATGTCGGCAACATCCTGCGCGTAGTTCAGCAGTGGCAGGATCCGGTTGATGAGCGTGCGTGAGTAGTCCGACCGCCTTTCCTCATTGAGGCCATTGCGCCGCGTTCGACGGTGTCGAGTTCCATCGAACTTTTGTTCCGCCAGCTTCTGGTTAAGTGTCCGGAGGAAGCTCGCACCCCCCCTCGACCGTGCGCCCGCAGGCACCAACCCGATAAATTCGGATGGCGATATGTCGATCAAGCTGGCGCGCTTCCGACGCAAGGCGGCACGAACACCGGCGGCCAGCACGGTCACATGGATCGAGGGGTCGATCGGATAGTGACCTGAATAGTCATAGATGCTCGGCGACTTAAGTGCAGCTCCAGCGAGGATGGTTGCAGCTTCTCTCTCAAGGCCACGCTCAATCGCCAGCGCCGACGCAAGCACGCTGGCCATCGCCAAGCCTTCGTTTTTGCCATTATCGGAAGGTACTGCCGCAAGCGCCTGGACAAGCCTCCTGGCATGGGAGGGGTCGCGACCGACGAACGAAAGGCCAGCGGCGTAGAGTGCCCGAGATTGCAGTCGGCAACGCAACAACCGTGTTGGGACGCGCGTTTTGGGCGGATTCGGCGAGTGCTGGTGTCGATCCAGAAGATCGAACAAGTCCTGAAACTTGGCGAATGCCACACTCTCGGTTCGACGGGCGAAAAACTCCGCAACACGCACGTCATTGCCCGCCAGCATCTCGACATAGGCAAAGCCAATATCGTCCCATTGCTTTGAGGTAGTCGAATCGTTAAAACGTGAGCTGTGTTTGGTCTGCGCTGCCCAGTTGTGCCAGTCGATTGATCGCCGGGCGTGCCGACGGGCCTCGTCCCGGTCACCTGCGAAGGCGTTCGCAAGGGCAAGAGCCGCGTGTTTCCCCCCAGGCCAGCCGACATGGGTCGCGGAAAGCCGTCGCAGGGCTTCCGGGTCACGCGCCACAGCAACAAGATCGGGATGCTCGTATAGGAATCGGTCGGATCGCTCATGTCCTGCTGCAACGAGCGACGCTTCCAGCAACAGGCGCAAAAGATCGTCGCGCCGGTTCCGCTCTCCTGCCAGCGCTATCGCGGCAGTAATCCGCGATAAGCGGATGTCGCGCGCGCTTACTTGTGAGGCACCCCTTGGAACACGCAGATCGTAGGCTAGTTGGATGAGTTGGTCGGCATCGCGTAGCGAGGTGAGTAACGCTGGCAAGGCCCGGGCCGCATAACTTGAAGTGAGCTGGCGATCCTGGAGAGCGGCGATAACGCGATCTCGACCCGCCGGGCTCGCGCCATAGTTCGATCGGATCAAGGTCTCGGTCGGTTCATCGCGGAACATCAGGCCGTGTGGCGTTCGTTCAAGCAAGGGAGCAAGGTCGGCCGCAAAGCTTTCAACCTGCGCCGCGATCAGGCCGTGTGCTGCCGCAAGCTCTTCAATGGGCACCGGGGGCACCAGCAAGGCGATGCCTGTGAGCAGGAGATCAATGTCTGAATCGCTTGCACCGCGAGCACGTGCAGTTTCGCGCGCTTCGTCGAGACGCTTGCGAAGCAGAACATCGAGCAGATCTTGCGGCTCTTCCTGCGCGTCGGGAAAGGCCACGGGATCAAATGGTCGCCCGGCCGTGATCAGATTGTCGAGGCAGCGTGGGTTGCGCCCCGATCGAGTCAGCAGAGCGGCGATCTCGTCGGCCGAGGCATCCGGCATGCGCCGCCCGACTAGGGCACGTACTTCCGCATCAGTGAACAATGGAACTGCGAATAGACGATGCGAAGTGTCGCCTGTTGCCACAGGGAGCCGTTCAGTCCGGCACGATGCGATGATGCGAACACCATCGATCGGATCGACGCTGATGCTGCGTATGAGAAGGTGTGCGAATGACGACGTCGCGGTTTCCTGTGCGGCGAGCCCGGCATGGTCGATTGCATCGAGCACCAGTGAAACGCATGCGTCGCTGCGCGTTCGCCGCGCAGTCTCCACCGATTGGGCGAGGCGTCGGCGGAACGCCCTCAGCAAGCCCGTAACGTCCGCCACTGGCAACAAAATGTCGCACAGACCTTGCCCGGCCATGAGGTTGGCAAGGTGGACCAGTGTCCTTTCCGGAAGGTGCCGACCGTCAGCTGGATCTCGCCAGCGACCGGCGCCGAAGCCATCGAAAAGTACGACGGGGCCATCAGTTCGCAATCGATCGGCGAGACCTTGCATCAAGACGGTCTTCCCCATCCCGCCTGCAGCGTGGACGACGAGAGGAAAACCGGTTTCGCGGGCGAGGATTGCAATGTCATCAAGAGCATCGCGCTGAATGACCACCTCAACCTCGGGGAACGCGTCGGGCGTGGGATACAGTCGATCCTCGTGCTCCACCTCCAGCTCAGCCAGGACCGCCACCCGATCAACCCGTTTGTCTGTCTCACTGCCAGGACCGGCCTTGATCCTGATGAGATTGCGCAACTTGAGCAGGCGTTTCTCCGCATCCGGGTCGCCGGGTTCGCTCCACGCGGCGAGCGTCGTTGAAATCGCACGCTCCGCCTCGATCAAGCTTCCCTTGCTGCCGACCAGGTCCAGGCGCCGCAGCAGGTCAGCAAAGGGATGAGGATACGCTTTCAGGGCTTCCACGATCTGGCCTGCCTGGCGCCCTGTATCGCCGGTTTCCTGGGTGCCCGCGACGACCGCCGAGATCGCCTTTCCCAAGTTTTCGTGGATAGGCCTGTTCGTGGCGAACTCATACCGTACAACGGCGACAATATGTTCATCGCCATGCTTCGCCCTTAGCTCGGTATCGGTCGCGGCGAACTTGGTGAGAGTTGATGCCAGATCAGCAGCCCGAACAGCTGTTTGTGCGCTTGCGATCGAGTACTTGAACTGGACGACTGCGACTCGATGCGCGCCGGCAACATCGGTGGCGCCGTGGTATCGGACAAGATCGGCAATCTCGACCGCACCGGTTCCCAAGCTCTGCTCGTCTTGCTCATCGAAGCCCTCGAGCGTGATGGCGGTGAGGTCGGTTGATGGTGGCAGCAATTCAAGGGCGGTGCGCGCGGCCCAAGCTTCATGAAACGCGTGGCCAGCCTTTGACGCACGAACTTTATCGATTTCTATAGGCGCGGCGCCAGTATCGTCGTCACTCATGATCGGCTTGATTCATCTGGTCTATGTGATCGTCTCGTTTTGATCTCAACTCAACGGACTGGGCGCCGTTGCCAAGCGGGGATGCAAAGGCACGGTACGTCAACTGTGCCTGTGCTGCCTCGCCATAGCCAGCCAGCGCCCGCTTTCCCCGGCCCAGATCGACACCATCCAGTGGCACGTGCGGCACTCAGGCATGCCGATGACGCTCGGCCAGCGCGAGGAACACACGCCTGGCCTTGATGCATCTTTTATAAACTCCCGCCAGGATCTGAAGGTTTATCTTTTGGCAAAAATGATCACTCACAGTGATCTTTTTTCGACAAGAATAAACCATGCGCTGCCCATCAATCGTCGGCTGGTGTGACGATCCCATGGAAAACAAGCACTTGGGAACTTCTCACCAAGTTCGCAGGTCTGTATTACGCGCCTGGCAATCCGGGCGTGATGTTTTGGCGCAGCGGCGGCATCCCGCCCAACCCTCCCATGACGTCAAACGACTGGCGCGATGCCCCTGGCAAGCGCGTCATGCACGAGACACCATGAACTTCCTCCTTTTCTCCGCTTCCCGGCAAGGCGTTGTCTGGCTGCATCTGCACCAGGCGATGTTTCCGCCGTCCACGTCGCGGTCAGTCTCACTGGCCCGCTAACGCACGCCTGTCTATCCGCGCGGTCGTCTCGGGCGGAGCGCTCACGCCATCGCTTGCGCGTGGGCGGCGACCTCTTTTTTCCTTCGAAGTTTTCACAGAATTTCGATATGCAAGCCACGGTGAGCTGCGTCCCGACACGACGCGGCAATTAGTCATCGAGGGGACCATGTCTCTATCCAATCACTGCAATACTCCGCAGGGCGCGAGGACGTCCCTGCTCAAGCAATTCACGTCGCTCGCGATCCCGACGATCCTGTCGGGCTGGGTCTACACGATCTACACATTGATCGACGGAATTTTCATCGGCCGTTACGTCGGCCAGCAAGCGTTGGCCGCACTGAATCTGGTCGTGCCGCTGCTCTACATCCCTTATGCGGTCAGTGTGACGGTGGGCGTGGGCGGTGCCACGTTGATCGCCCGTCTGCTAGGCGAGCAGCGCGATGCAGAGGCGCGTCGCGCCTTCTCTCAGGTGCTGTGGGTGATGCTCGCTTCCGGTATCGCGATGAGCGCCGGCGTGCTGGTGTTCAAGCACGAGATCGCGGCCGCGCTGGGCGCGCAAGGGGCCATCACTAACGATGTCGTGGCCTATCTGTCGGGCTGGGCCTGGTTCATCGTGTTCGCCAACGGTCTCTACGCGATGGAGTTGTTTCTGCGCGTGGAAGGGGCGCACGCCGCGCGCTTTGGGTTGTATGCGATGTTTCTCGGCGCGCTTGCCAACGTGGCACTGGACTACTGGCTGATCGTCGTGCGCGGCATGGGGATGTACGGGGCCTCACTCGCCACCGGTATCTCGATGATGGTCTCGAGCAGCGCCATGCTGGCCTATCACGTCTGGCTCGCGCACAAGGTCGTGCCTGCGGCCCGTGCGTTCGGTGGCGGCGCGTTGCATGTCTGGCGCGCGATGTACAACGGTGCGTCGGAATTCCTCGGCGCCATTGCGCCCGCGGTCACGGTGCTCGCCTTTAACCGCGTGATTCTGGCAAATTTCGGTGAACCGGGCCTCGCGGCGTACGCGATTCTGGAGTACATGACGCTCGGCGCGACGGTCACGATCGTCGCGCTCGTGCAAAGCATGCAACCGATGATCAGTTTCTATCGTGGCGCCAGCGATATGCGTGCGCTGCGCGAGTCTTTCCGGCTTGGCGTGATAGCCGTGATGGGGTTCTCGATGCTGGTGGCCGTTGCGATGGCGACGTTGGCGCGGCCGCTGACGTTCGCGTTTCTACCGACGGGCGGTGAAGCATGGTCGATTCTCGAGCATGCGGTGCTCTGGTGCGCACTCGCATTCCTGCCTGCAGCCGGCAATTTGATCGTGGCGGGCTTTCTGACGGCCGTAGAGGCCCCGGGCCCGTCCGCCGCCATCGCGATGCTGCGTAGCTGGGTGCTGCTGCTCGGCACGCTGTGGTTGCTCAATGCGTGGCTCGGTGGCGCAGCCATCTGGTACACGCTGCTGATCACCGAGATGGTGACGTTGGCCATTAGCGTCTGGCTTTACTGGCGTAACGTTCGTAACGAGCGAGGGCTGGCGCCGCTTCCGGTGCCTTAAGCGTTAGCGGAGCTCCGTCCAAGCCGATCTATGAGATGGAGCGCCGTGGGGAGTTTCCAAGCCGTTTAAATCTGACACCGCGCTACGTCGTGTGGGATCTGGATGAACTTGAAAACTGGCTCGACAGTCGCCAGCAGGCTTCGCGTGCCAACCCCCGTCTGCGTATGTCTGGACCGGATGCAGGCCATACCGGGCACTACCTCGACCAACCTGCAATCTCAAAAGAAAAGCGCAGGGCTAACCGAGAACCGCTTGCTCAGCGCCGCGATGTGGTCGCGGGTCAGGTTGCGGCCACGGCCATTGAGAATCTTGGACACCAGCGACTTGCTGCCGATCTCCGGAAGGTCGGCCACACCCAGCCCATGCTGTTCCATCAGCAACCGGAGCACGTCGACACCGCCCAGCTTCTCCACACGCGCGTTGAATGCCGCGAACTCGTCAGATTCGTTTTCCCAACGCTCAATGGAACGGGCCAGAATCTCGATCAGCGGACGGTTGGCCTCATAGTCCTCGACCAGGTCATCCATCAACGCCAGCGCCTGGGCATAGTCGTCTTCATTAGCGACGTGGCTGATGAATCCCGCCTCGTCGAACAAGGCATGGGCTTTTTCCTTGATGGCGGCAAATCCCATGTCAATCAGCCTCCTTTCGATAGCGTTTGCAAAGCTTGTCGTACTCGGCATGGGTCGCGATATGTTTGACGTACATGCGGTTATCACGGAATTCGATGAAGGCAATCAGGCGAAGATTGTTTCCACCAATGTCGAGGACCCACCACTTGTCCTTGTACTTGAAGTTGTCCAGCGATGGAAAAACCTGCCGAAGCGCCTGCGGCGTATCGAAATCGCCGGATCGCAGCACCCGGTAGGTGCGGTCGATCGCGTCGGCGTCGTTTGGATAAGCCTTTGCCGCATCACTGAACGGCTTTCTGGATATGACGTGCATCTCGTTTCATGCTCACAGAAACAGGATAGGAAGAAGTTGACTTTTTGTCAACTTCCCCCATCGGGGCAAAATCAACCGGGGTAGCTCAAACCTGCGCGCTCACGACCGGAAGCGCCATACTGGTCGGGAACAGCGTTGGCGTGTAGCTGCCGCCCTCCACCCAGGCGTCGACCATGTTCGCCCACTCTTGCAACATGTGGCGCCGCTGCTCCGTATATTCGGCCTTGTTATAGATCGAGCGCGAGGAGCGGCCATCCTCGTGCGCCAAGCATTTCTCGATCCAGTCGCGATTGAATCCGATTTCGTTCAGCAGCGTCGATCCGGTACGGCGCAGGTCGTGCACAGTGAATGGCTCCAGTGGGAGGCCAGCGGCCTTCGCCCGTTCCGCCACGATCTGCGTGACCCGATTCAAGGTCGCGTTCGACATGCAGCGGTCGGCGTCATAGCGCGACGGCAACACGAACCTGGAGCCGGCCGCGCAAGTGTGCAGCGCCACGAAGATGTCGAGCGCCTGGCTCGACAGATAAACCACGTGCGGATTGCGCCCCTTCATCCTCTGCTTCGGAATCGTCCAGGTCGCGTTTTCGAAATCCACCTCATCCCACGTGGCGCGAATCAGTTCGCTCTTGCGCACCAGCGTCAGCAGGATCATGCGCAGTGCCAGCCGGATGGTCGGATAGGTCGCTACCGAGTCCATCTGCCGCGCCATCAACCGGATTTCCAAGGGCGACAACGCGCGATCCTTCGGCACGAAAGTCGCGATCGACGCCGCGCCTACGTCATCGGCCGGGTTGTCCACCTTCTCGCCATGCAGGATGGCGAAGACATAGACCTGCTTCACGATGTCGCGGACGTGGACCGCGGTGGCGGGTGCCCCCCGTGCCTTCACCTTGTTGCAGAGGGCTCGCAGGTCATCGGCGGTGATTTCGTTGAGTTGGCGGTTCTGGAAGACCGGCAGGATGTCTCGATCGACGATGTGCTTGCGCATCGCCTTCGTGCTGTCGGCCATCCGGGCGTCCGTCATCCACTTATCGGCCACGTCGCCAAAGGTCTTGGCCGCGGTCAGCCGGCGCTTGTCGCGCTGCTTCTCCAGTGCCGGGGATTTGCCTTGGGCGACGGCCTTCTTCGCGTCGATCAGCTTTTCGCGGGCCAAGGCCAGTGAGATGCCAGCCGGCCCGTAGCGGCCAATGGTCAGCGTCTCGCGGCGGCCGTTGAGACGGTAATCGTAGCGGAAGGTGACGGTACCGGTAGGCGATACCGTCACGTACATCCCATCGCGGTCAGAAGCCTTATAAATCTTGGACTTAGGCTTGAGGTTGCGCAGTGCGGTGTCGGTAAGCATCGAGGTTTTTCCTCCTGTTCGTGACGGCTTTTACCGTCAGGGATCAGGAGACCTGCTGATGCCCGGAAAGCCGCGTAAAACAAGCTTTCCTGAGAAGACTTTTACCGTCAAAGACGGCTTTGGTCTGGATAGTGAACGGGAGGGTCTTAATCCGGCCTTCGGTTCTTACCGCCGCTTCTACCGCCAACCTGTTTTGCTGGCCGGCGATAGCCATCGATAGTCGTTGCGACGTATTTTCTTTAAAATCAATACGTTATGACAGCTTCTCGATAGCTGACGATAGTCCCCGAAGGACCTGATTTCACTCCCACTCGATTGTCGCCGGCGGCTTGCCCGAGATGTCGTACACCACGCGGTTGATCCCGCGCACCTCGTTGATGATCCGGTTCGACGCACGGCCGAGCAGCGCGTACGGCAGGTGCGCCCAGTGCGCGGTCATGAAGTCGGTGGTCTGCACCGCGCGCAGCGACGTCACGTAGTCGTACGTGCGGCCATCGCCCATCACGCCGACCGACTTCACCGGCAGGAACACCGCGAACGCCTGGCTCGTCAGGTCGTACCAGGTCTTGCCGACGTCGGCCTCGCCGCACAGGCCCGCTGCCGCGTCCTGCGCGGTGGCGGTCGTGCCGCGCAACTCCTCGATGAAGATCGCATCCGCGCGACGCAGCAGGTCCGCGTATTCGCGCTTCACTTCGCCGAGAATCCGCACGCCGAGGCCCGGGCCCGGGAACGGATGGCGGTACACCATCTCCGGCGGCAGGCCGAGCGCGACGCCGAGTTCGCGCACTTCGTCCTTGAACAGGTCGCGCAGCGGCTCGAGCAGCTTCAGGCCGAGCGTTTCCGGCAGGCCGCCGACGTTGTGGTGGCTCTTGATCGTCGTCGCCTTCTTCGTCTTCGTGCCGCCCGACTCGACCACGTCCGGGTAGATCGTGCCCTGCGCGAGCCACTTCGCCTTCGACAGCTTCTTCGCCTCGGCCTGGAACACCTCGACGAACTCGCGGCCGATGATCTTGCGCTTCGCTTCCGGATCGGTCACGCCGGCCAGGTGGCCGAGGAACTGCTCGGATGCGTCGACGTGCACGACCTTCGCATGCAGGCGGCCCTCGAACATGTCGAGCACCATCTGGCCTTCGTTCAGGCGCAGCAGACCGTGGTCGACGAACACGCAGGTCAGCTGGTCGCCGATCGCGCGGTGGATCAGCGCGGCCGCGACGCTCGAATCGACGCCACCGGACAGGCCGAGAATCACTTCCTCGTCACCGACCTGCTCGCGAATCTTCGCGACGGCTTCCTCGATGTGGTTCTTCATGATCCAGTCGGGCTTCGCGCCGGCGATCTGCAGCACGAAGCGTTCGATGATCTGGCGGCCCTTCACCGTGTGCGTGACTTCCGGGTGGAACTGCACCGCGTAGTAGCCGCGCGCCTCGTCGGCCATGCCGGCGATCGGGCAGCTCGGCGTCGACGCCATCAGCGCGAAGCCCGGCGGCAGCTCGGCAACCTTGTCGCCGTGGCTCATCCAGACCTTCAGCATCCCGTGGCCTTCGTCCGTCTTGAAATCCTCGATGCCGTCGAGCAGGCGCGTATGGCCGTGCGCGCGCATTTCCGCATAGCCGAATTCGCGATGGTCGCTCCACTCGACCTTGCCGCCGAGCTGCACGGCCATCGTCTGCATGCCGTAGCAAATGCCGAGCACCGGCACGCCGAGATCCCACACGGCCTGCGGCGCGCGCAGCTGGTGGTCTTCGTACGTGCTCGCGTGGCTGCCCGACAGGATCACCGCCTTCGGCGCGAACTCGCGGACGAAGTCGTCGGACACGTCGTTCGGGTGGATTTCGCAGTAGACGTGCGCTTCGCGCACGCGGCGCGCGATCAGTTGGGTGACTTGCGAACCGAAGTCGAGAATCAGGATTTTGTCGTGCATGGCTGCGGACGGGATGAAGAGAATAAGAAAAGCAGCGCACGAAGCGCTGCGTCAAAAGCATGGACAGCGGCGTCGGGCGGCAGGCGGCTCGCGCGACGCATCGCCGGTCAATCCTGCAACGGCGGGCGGGCGTCGAATGCGACGCTGCCTGACGCGCGGTCGGATGCGGCCGACGTGGTGGCCGCGGCCGGCGCCGAGGGCGCCGCCGGACGGCTGACGACCGGTTCGACCCGCTGCCGCGGCGCAGAGGCCACCGCCGGTTCGGCCGGGCGCTTCGCGTCCCGGGCGTCGGGCGCCTGCGCCCGTTCCACCCTTTCCGCCTTCTCGCGCCGCCGCACGGTCGATGCCAGCCGCACGCCGCCGAGGCCCAGCAAGATCAGCGCGACCCCGGCCATCGCCGACAGCACGCGGCCGGCGGCCGCGAGCGCGGGACCGTTGCCGGTGCCGAACGACCACACGACCGCCAGCACGCCGATCAGCCAGTTCACATGGCCGACCGCACGTGCGACGGGCGCCGTGAGATCACCATTGAGCGCCGCATGAAACGCGAGCCACGCGAGGCCGAGCAGCGCGATGCCGAATGCCTGGCCGAGCATCGCCGGCTGGATGTTCGCCAGCTGCAGCGCGTTGAACAGCGCCTGCCAGGGCGTCAGCACGAACAGCACGCCGAACGCCAGCAGCAGCACGGCATCGACGATCAGCACGGCTCGCAGCAGCGGTTTCATCGGCGATCAGTCCACGTGGTAGTTCGGTGCTTCCTTCGTGATCTGCACGTCGTGCACGTGCGACTCGCGCATGCCCGCCGCGGTGATCTGGACGAATTCGGCCTTGTCGTGCAGTTCGTCGATCGTGCGGCAACCGCAGTAGCCCATGCTCGCGCGCACGCCGCCGACCAGCTGGAACAGGATCGCGTTGACCGAACCCTTGTACGCGACGCGGCCCTCGATGCCTTCCGGCACGAGCTTGTCGATGTTCGCCGAGTTGTCCTGGAAGTAGCGGTCCGCCGCGCCGTCCTTCATCGCGCCGACCGAACCCATGCCGCGATACGACTTGTACTGGCGGCCCTGGTACAGGAACACGTCGCCCGGCGCCTCTTCGGTGCCCGCGAACATGCTGCCCATCATCACCGCGTTCGCGCCGGCCGCGAGGGCCTTCGACACGTCGCCCGAGAAGCGCACGCCGCCGTCGGCGATGCACGGCACGCCGGTGCCCTTCAGCGCTTCCGCGACGTTCGCGATCGCGCTGATCTGCGGCACGCCGACGCCCGCGACGATCCGCGTCGTGCAGATCGAGCCCGGGCCGATACCGACCTTGACCGCGTCCGCGCCGTATTCGACGAGCGCCTTCGCGGCGGCGGCCGTCGCGATGTTGCCGCCGATCACCTCGACGTGCGGGAAGTTCTGCTTGACCCAGCGCACGCGCTCGAGCACGCCCTTGCTGTGGCCGTGCGCGGTATCGACGACGATCACGTCGACGCCGGCCTGCACCAGCAGCTCGACGCGCTCTTCGTTGTCCGGGCCGACGCCGACCGCCGCGCCTGCGCGCAGCTTGCCGTGTTCGTCCTTGCACGCATCCGGGTGTTCGGTCTGCTTCGTGATGTCCTTCACGGTCATCAGGCCGCGCAGTTCGAACGCGTCGTTGACGACCAGCACGCGCTCGAGGCGGTGGCTGTGCATCAGCGCCTTCGCTTCGGCGAGCGGCGTGCCTTCCTTGACAGTGACGAGACGCTCGCGCGGCGTCATGATCGACTTGACCGGTTCGTCGAGGCGCGATTCGAAACGCAGGTCGCGGTTCGTGACGATGCCGACGAGCTGCGGGCCTTCGACGACCGGGAAGCCCGAGATGCCATGCTGACGCGACAGCGCGATCACGTCGCGCACCTTCATCTGCGGCGGAACCGTGATCGGGTCGCGCACGACGCCCGATTCGAAACGCTTGACCTTCGCGACTTCGCGAGCCTGCTCGGCCGGCGTGAGGTTCTTGTGGACGATGCCCACACCACCCTGCTGCGCCATCGCGATCGCGAGGCGACCTTCGGTGACCGTGTCCATCGCGGCGGACACGAGCGGCATGTTCAGGGAGATGTTGCGGGTCAGCTTGGTCTTCAGGCTGGTGTCGCGCGGGAGAACGTCGGAAAAGGCGGGAACGAGGAGCACATCATCGAAAGTGAGTGCTTTTTGGATCAGACGCATGGCAAATCCTATGGGCGCAAAAGCGAATTATACGCGAAGCGCTGCGAATTTTCACAACACGAACAACGGGTTAGCCGTGTCCCGGCAGTCGGGGGCCGAATCGTTCGGATCGCCGTTCGGTTCGTTTTCGATCGCCTTTCGTTTCACCCCCGCATCGGCCCATTCGCGCAGCCGGCCTGAATCGGGCCGATCGCCCGCCGTTGCCGCACGACGCCGGACCTGCCGACGGTGCCTGCGCCGGCCCCGTTCGACGCGCGCCGGCAGCCCCGGGCGCCGCTAGGCCAGCCCGGCCGCGGCCCACGCGATCATCGCCGCGCCGGCGCCGATCGCGACACCGCCGACGATCCGCGCGACGCGAACGCCAGCCGGCGCCAGCCGCTCGGCGGCGACCGCCACGGTCACGACGGCCATCACGCGCAGGTCCATCATGCCGGCCGCCAGTGCGACGGCCATCAGGTTCCCGCAGCAGGCGCCGCACCGTAGCGCGGTACGCACACCGTACCGCCACGCGACCGCGGCCCGGGCTGCCGCCCGCGGCGCGCATGCGTCGTCCGGTGTATATCGGCAGCAACCGAGCCGGCGCGCCTTCCAGCCGGAAAACTGCAGCACGCCCGCGCCGAGCACGATCGCGCCAGCCGCGAACGGCACCGTGGCGGCGAGCGTGGGCAGCCGCGCGGCGGCCGCCGCCCAGGTAGTGCCGACCGGAAACACCAGCGCGCCGAGCGCCATCCACACGGAGAAATACGCGGTGCCCGCGACCGCGACGAACCATGCCGCACGCGCGTCGCCCACCGCGCCGAGACGTTGCCGATATCGCCAGAGCACCGGCGCCAGCACCGGCAGCATCATCGTCACCGTCATCGCGCCCCACATCCCGGCGAATGCGGCGAACGCGCGCCCTGCCTGCCATCCGCACGGCCTGAGCCACCCGGCCGACAGCGTCCAGCCGCCGGCCATCGGCATGCCGCCAATCGCGTCCATCGATGCGTGCTGCGCGAGCATCGCCCAGGTCGCGGCGGCCCATACCGCGACGAGCGCGGCGCCGAACACCCGCCGGCCGCCGCCCGCGGCAGCGGCCGCAGCCCGTTTCGTCGCCGTGCTCATCGCCCGCTCCCGCGGCTCGCCGGGCCGCGCTCAACCGCGTGCGTACTCGTCATGACGGCGCCACCACACGCCCGTCTCGTTGCGCCCGAGCGGCGCGCGATCGAGCCACTGGTACATCCCCCACAGCCCGTCGAGCCCGCGTGCGTACGTCGAATACGTGTGATAGACGATGCCGTCCTCGCGCACGAACGCGCTCATCCCCGGCCGGTCGCGCGCGTACGTGGCGGCGTCGGTGCCGCAGGTCGCCGCGAACTGGGCGAGCGCGGCGGGCGGCGGGTCCATGTCCATCGCGTGGCCGGCCCGCGCATAGTTGTATTCGACGTCGCCGGCGCGCTGCTGCGCTTCGGTGAACGACACGTTGAAGTCGAAGTTGAACTCGCCGCCGTCCGACGACGCCCACGGAAAGTGCCAGCCCATCCGCTGCCGGTATGCCAGCAGCTTCGCAAGCGGCGCGCGCGACACCGCCGCGAGCGTCACGTCGTGGTTCGCGAGGTGGACCGCGAAACCGTCGAAGCCGTCGGCGAGCGCCGAGCACGACGGGCAGCCGGCCTTGTAGTCGGGGCCGAACATGAAGTGATAGACGAGCAGTTGCGAACGGCCGCCGAACAGATCGTCGAGCGTCGCCGGGCCGTCTTCGGTGTCGAACCGGTAGGCCTTGTCGACGCGCACCCACGGCAGCGCCTGGCGCCGCCGCGCGAGTTCGTCGCCCTGCCGGGTCAGCGCCTTTTCCGCATCGAGCAGCGCGCGGCGCGCAGCCAGCCATTCGTTGCGCGTTCCGGTGAGATGGTTCGTCATTGCGGGTTCCTCCTTTCGATGGATATCCGGGCACGGCGCATCTGCCGTGTGCGTGGTGCTAGATTAGGACCGGGCGTCGGACCGGAGGGAGTGACAACTGTGTCGGGATTCGGATGGATTCGCTGATCACGGCCGCCGCGCGGGCGCTCGCGGCGGGCGACCCGCTCGGCGCGCTGAACCGCGTCGCGTTGCGCGACGACGCGCCGGCGCTCGCGTTGCGCGGCATCGCGATGGCCCAGCTCGGCGATTTCGAGCGCGCACGCGCGCTCGTGCGCAGCGCGGCTCGCGCGTTCGGCGCGAAGGAAGCCGTCGCGCGGGCGCGCTGTGTCGTCGCGGAGGCCGAGATCGCGCTGGCGTCACGCGACCTCGGCTGGCCGTCGCGCGCCCTCGACGCCGCCTGCGCGACGCTCGACGCACACGGCGACCGCACGAACGCCGCGCATGCGCGCTATCTCGGCGTGCGCCGGCTGCTGCTGATCGGGCACGTCGGGGATGCCGAACAGCGGCTCGCGAGCCTCGATCCCGCACCGCTGCCCGCCGCATCGCGCGCGGCTCACGAACTGATCGCGGCCGGCATCGCGATGCGCCGCATCCGCCCGCACGCGGCGCGCCTGGCGCTCGCCCGTGCGCGCGCGGCCGCACGGGACGCCGGCATCGCCGCGCTGACGGCCGAAGTCGACACGGCCGCCCGCATGCTCGATACGCCGGCCGCGCGACTCATCGCGCGCGGTACGTCGCGGCTCGTGCTGCTCGACGAGGTCGAGGCGCTGCTGGCATCGAACGCGCTCGTCGTCGATGCATGCCGCCACGCGGTGCGCGACGCGCGCACGACCGTGTCGCTCGCACGCCGCCCGGTGCTGTTCGTGCTCGCCCGCGCACTGGGCGAGGCGTGGCCCGGCGACGTGTCGAGAAACACGCTCGTCGCCGCGGCGTTTCGCGCGAGACACGCGGACGAATCGCATCGCGCCCGCCTGCGCGTCGAGATCGGCCGCTTGCGCGTGGTGCTGCGGCCGCTCGCGAACATCACTGCGACGCCGAGCGGCTTCGCGCTCGAACCACTCGGCCCGCACGAGGCCGTCGTGCTCGCACGTCCGGTCGACGACCGCCACGCGGCCGTGCTCGCGCTGCTCGCGGACGGCGAGGCGTGGTCGAGCTCCGCGCTGGCGCTCGCACTCGGCGTGAACCAGCGCACCGTGCAGCGCGCGCTCGATGCGCTCGCCGAAGCGGACAAGGTGCAGGCGGTCGGCCGCGGTCGCGCGCGCCGCTGGATGACGCCGCCGCTGCCCGGATTCGCGACGACCTTGTTACTCCCCGCGCCGCTGCCGGGCGACTAGGATGGGGATACCAACGACGAGGTGACAAACATGAAACGCTCCACCGCAGACATCCTCCGCGAATACGGCCCGTTTCCGGGCGTCGACGGCGTACACGGCGTCACGTTCGACGGGCGGCACGTGTGGTTCGCGTCCGGCGACAAGCTGAACGCGCTCGACCCGGAACGCGGCACGACCGTGCGCGCACTCGACGTCGCCGCGCACGCAGGCACCGCGTTCGACGGGCGCCACCTGTTCCAGATCGTCGAGGACCGTATCGAGAAGATCGATCCCGACTCCGGCCGCGTGCTCGCGACGATCCCCGCGCCCGGCGGCGGCGCCGATTCGGGGCTGGCCTGGGCGGAAGGCACGCTGTGGGTCGGCCAGTACCGCGAACGCAAGATTCACCAGGTGGATCCGCAATCGGGCGCCGTGCTGCGCACGATCGAATCGAACCGCTTCGTCACCGGCGTGACGTGGGTCGACGGCGAGCTGTGGCACGGCACTTGGGAAGCGGACGAGAGCGCGTTGCGGCGGATCGACCCGCGCAACGGGCAAGTGCTCGAACAGGTCGACATGCCGCCCGGCGTCGGCGTGTCGGGGCTGGAGTCCGACGGCCGCGACCTCTTCTACTGCGGCGGCGGCAACAGCGGCAAGCTGCGCGCCGTGCGCCGCCCCGCGCGGGCACGCGCGGCGGGCGACGGTGCGGCGGCGGCCGAGCCGGTCGAGCGCTGATCAGTTGATCGTAGAAGGACAACCCGACCTGCCGCACCCCCCGGTAGGTAAACAGGACCGGGGCGCGGCGGCGCCTACAGCCGAGCCCTGCCTCACCCCGCTCCCGAGTGCAGTGCAGGAATGAA
This sequence comes from Burkholderia sp. BCC1988, assembly GCF_905339895.1. Classification (NCBI taxonomy): domain Bacteria; kingdom Pseudomonadati; phylum Pseudomonadota; class Betaproteobacteria; order Burkholderiales; family Burkholderiaceae; genus Burkholderia; species Burkholderia sp. BCC1988. Next base: position 199,270 of record NZ_CAJPHA010000014.1, on the reverse strand, counting down.
CAAGACGCGGTCGCGCCCCCGTCGTTAACATGCGCGCTCGTCAGTCTTTCGTTCGGAGCAGTCGATGCAGCGCGGTGTGGTGTATGGCGTCCTCGCGGGCGCGTTGTGGGGCATGGTCTTTCTCGTGCCGCGGCTGATGACCGACTTCTCTCCGCTGCTGCTGAGCGCGGGCCGCTATGCGATGTACGGCCTCGTGTCGCTGGCGGCGGCCCTGCCGGCCGCCCGCTCGCTGCTCGCCCGGCTGACCCGCGAGGATCTCGTCGCGCTCGCGAAGCTCGCGCTGATCGGCAACGTTGCGTACTACATGCTGCTGTCCGGTGCCGTGCACCTGATCGGCATCGCACCCAGCTCGCTGATCGTCGGCGTGCTGCCCGTGACCGTCACGCTCGCGGGCCTCGGCGACCACGGCGCGATGCCGCTGCGGCGCCTCGCCGCCCCGCTCGCGCTGGTGATCGCCGGCATCGTCTGCATCAACGTCGACCTCTTCACGTCGGAAGCTGCGCAGGCGACGACGCTCGGCCAGAAGCTCGCGGGCATCGCGTGCGCAAGCGGCGCGCTCGCGAGCTGGACCTGGTACGCGGTCGCGAACACGCGCTACCTGCAGCGCCACCCTCATTTCGGCGGCAACGAGTGGTCGGTGCTGTGGGGTGTCGTGACGGGGCTGATCGGCGGCCTCTGCTGGCTCGCGATCCTCGCGCTGCCGGCCGGCACGGTGCAGGCCGCCGTTCCGGCATCGCGCTGGCACCTGTTCTGGCTGCTGAACCTCGTGCTTGCGATCGGCGCGTCGTGGCTCGGCAACGGACTGTGGAACGCGGCGTCGAAGCGGCTGCCGCTCACGCTGTCCGGCCAGCTGATCGTCTTCGAAACCGTGTTCGCGATGCTCTATGCGTTCGTCTACGATCAGCGGATGCCGCGCGTACTCGAGATCGTGGCGCTCGCCCTGCTGCTGGCGGGCGTCTACGGGTCGGTGCGCCGGCACAACGACACGCATGCGGGCGGTAACACGCCCGGCAACGCGGCCGTGAACGCGAACGTCACGGCGCACTGAGCGCCGCCGCGCCTGGTCTGACGAATCGGAACGGAGAAGATGCAGCGACGCCGACGCGACGCGTCAGCGCGCGTCCTTGTGCATCCACTTGCGGCCCTCGACGGAGCCCTCGCGGCGGGTCTTGTCGACGCGCCGCTGACGCGCGAGCTTCGGATCGACGATCAACGGGCGGTAGATCTCGACGCGGTCGTGGTCGGCGAGCGGTGCGTCGAGCGGCGCGAGCTTGCCGAATATGCCGGTTTTCGCGTGCGCGAGGTCGATTTCCGGGTGCAGCGCGAGCACGCCGCTCGCGTCGATCGCCGCGCGCACGGTCGCGCCTTCGGGCAGCGACACCGGAATCAGCGTCTGGCGATCCGGCAGCGCGTAGCAGACTTCGATCGACAGCATCGCGTCACCCCTTCCCGTAGCGCTGGTCGGCGCGCTTGACGAACGAATCGACGAACGTGTTCGCGATATGGCTGAACACCGGCCCGATGATCTTCTCGAGCAGGATGCTCGAGAACTCGTAGTGCAGCGCGAATTCGATCTTGCATGCATCGGCGCGCAGCGGGATGAAGCGCCACGAGCCCGTGAACTTCCGGAACGGGCCGTCCGCGAACTCCATGTCGATCCGCGTCGGGCGCTGCTGCGTGTTGCGCGTCGCGAAATGCTGCTTGATGCCCTTGAAGTTGATGTCGATGCGCGCTTCCATCCCGCTGTCGTCCTGACGGCGGATCTCGACGCCGCCGCACCAGGGCAGGAAATTGGGGTAATCGGCCACGTCGGTGACGAGGTCGAACATCTGTTCCGCCGAATGACGGATCAATACGGTTTTCTGGACATCTGCCATAAATCGCGCGGCATCGCTCGAGGTGAGAACGCAAGCCGGGCGATTCCCGCCCTGCTTTGCTAAAATCGTGATTTTAAACGAGTTGGCCCGATCCTTTCATGAGCATCATCGACAACAGGAAAGCGCACTTCGATTATCACATCGAGGAACGCTACGAGGCGGGGCTCGTGCTCGAGGGCTGGGAAGTCAAGGCGCTGCGCGCCGGGCGCGGCCAGATCAAGGAAGGCTACGTCGTGGTGAAGAACGCCGAGATCTTCCTGATCGGTACCCACATCAGCCCGCTGCCCGAAGCCTCGACGCACATCAAGCCCGATCCGGTCCGCACGCGCAAGCTGCTGCTGCACCGTGACGAAATCAAGAAACTGATCGGCAAGGTCGAGCAGCGTGGCTACACGCTCGTGCCGCTGAACTTCCACTACAAGGGCGGTCGCGTGAAATGCGACATCGCGCTCGCGAAGGGCAAGAAGCTGCACGACAAGCGCGAAACCGAGAAGAAGCGCGACTGGGAACGCGAAAAGGCGCGCATCATGCGCGCCGGCACCTGACGCTCGGGAAAGCCAGCCTCGCAAACGACACGGCCCGCTCGAAGCGGGCCGTGTTGCTGTGTGCGATGCGAAGCGCATGAGCGCCGGCCGGACCGCCGCTCGCGTTCCGGGACGAACCGCCGCGCAGCCTGCGCTACTGACATGCGGGCGCGATCGCGCCCGAGGTCACGCGACGATTCGACGCATGCCGGCCGCATAACGAGCAAATAACGAGCACATGACCGGCACATACCGGGCGCATGCCGGGCGCACGAGCGGCGCGCACCCGGCGACGCTCGCGGCGATCGCCGGCACGCGTAACCCGCGCTTGCCGCTCAGCCCCGCCCGCTCGCCGCCGGTGCCGCGTTCTTGACGATCGTCAGCGCCGACGCGATCGCGGTGCCGAGATCCGACAGGTTCGCCGGCACGATCAGCGTATTGCCCTGTTTCGCGAGGTTCGAGAACGCGCCGACGTACTGCTCGGCGACCTTCAGGTTCACCGCATCCATCCCGCCCTGCGACTGGATCGCGTTCGCGATCTTCTGGATCGCCTGCGCGTTCGCCTCGGCCACCGCGAGAATCGCGGCCGCCTCGCCCTGCGCCTGGTTGATCGCGGCCTGCCGCTCGCCTTCCGACTTCTGGATCGCCGCTTCGCGCGCGCCCGACGCGAGGTTGATCTGCTCCTGCTTGCGGCCTTCGGACGCAGCGATCAGCGCGCGCTTTTCCCGCTCGGCGGTGATCTGCGCCTGCATCGCATGGAGGATCTCCTTCGGCGGCGTCAGGTCCTTGATCTCGTAGCGCAGCACTTTCACGCCCCAGTTCGCGGCCGCCTGGTCGAGCGCCGACACGATGTTGTGGTTGATGAAGTCGCGTTCCTCGAAGGTCTTGTCGAGTTCGAGCTTGCCGACCACCGAGCGCAGCGTCGTCTGCGCAAGCTGCGTGATCGCGAGCACGAAGTTGCTCGACCCGTACGACGCCTTCATCGGATCGGTCACCTGGAAGTACAGCACGCCGTCGACCTGCAGCTGCGTGTTGTCGCGCGTGATGCAGACCTGGCTCGGCACGTCGAGCGGAATTTCCTTCAGCACGTGCCGGTAGGCGATCCGGTCGACGAACGGCAGCACGATATTGAGACCGGGCGACAGCGTCGCGTGATAGCGCCCGAAGCGTTCGAGCACCCACGCATGCTGCTGCGGCACGATCTTCACCGTCTTCGACACGATCACGATGGCGATGACGAGCAGGACGACCCAGATGATCAGCGAATCCATGAAATATTCCCTCCTTGTTGTATCAGTGGACGATCAGCCCGCGGGTTTCGCGACGACGACGAGACTGTTGCCGCGCACGGCACGCACCTGATACACGCGTGCATCGTCGCGCTCGCCGGCCGCGAGTTCGACGTCCCAGTCGGCGCCGCGATACTGCACGCGCGCGCGGCGGTCGTGCCACGCATCGACCGTGACGGTCGCGCCGATATCGAGATTGACGTCCGGATTCGTCGACGTGTCGCGCTTCTGCTTGCGCCCGAGCCCCGAGCGGCGCAGCACGATCATCGCGACGATCGCGACCACGGCGGCCGCACCGAACTGCACGTGCGGCGCGAAACCGGCGAGCTGCAGCAGCGCGCCCGCGAGAAAGCCGAGCGCGATCATCAGCAGATAGAACGTGCCGGTCAGCAATTCGGCGACGACCAGCACGCCGACTCCGACCCACCAGAACAGATGCCCCGACATCATTGTGGTCTCCCGAAAAACGTCCCCGCTGCTCACTATATTCGCTGCGCGCCCCCCGTGGGTCGCGGTCGACACGCATGACGCAACGCGGCGCGTACCGACGAAAAAAAACACCCCGGCGCTTACCGGGGTGTTTATAACACGAACCTTGCATTTTGCCTTCAACACAAGCGCGGCGTACCGCGCTTGCGCCGAATAAGCGTTACCGACCGTTACTTCCGGTTGGCGAGCGCCTGCCACGTATCGATGATCGTGTCCGGGTTCAGCGAGATCGACACGATGCCTTCGTCGGTCAGCCATTGCGCGAAGTCCGGGTGATCGGACGGGCCCTGGCCGCAGATACCGACGTACTTGCCCATCTTGCGGCAGGTATCGATCGCGCGCTTGAGCAGGAACTTGACGGCCGGGTCGCGTTCGTCGAAGTCGACAGCCAGCAGTTCCATGCCCGAGTCACGGTCGAGGCCGAGCGTGAGCTGCGTGAGGTCGTTCGAACCGATCGAGAAACCGTCGAAGTGCTCGAGGAACTCTTCGGCGAGGATCGCGTTGGTCGGGACTTCGCACATCATCACGAGGCGCAGGCCGTTCTCGCCGCGCTTCAGGCCGAACTTCTCGAGCAGGCCGACGACACGCTCCGCCTGCTTCACGGTACGCACGAACGGCACCATGATCTCGACGTTGGTCAGGCCCATCTCGTCGCGCACGCGCTTCAGTGCACGGCATTCCATCTCGAACGCCTGCGCGAAGTCTTCGGCGATGTAGCGCGACGCGCCGCGGAAGCCCAGCATCGGGTTTTCCTCGTCCGGCTCGTAGCGCGAACCGCCGATCAGCTTCTTGTACTCGTTCGACTTGAAGTCGGACAGACGCACGATCACGGGCTTCGGATAGAACGCCGCGGCGATCGTCGCGACGCCTTCCGTCAGCTTGTCGACGTAGAACTGGCGCGGCGACGCGTGACCGCGCGCGACGCTCTCGACCGCCTTCTTCAGGTCCTGGTCGATGTTCGGGTACTCGAGGATCGCCTTCGGGTGCACGCCGATGTTGTTGTTGATGATGAACTCGAGACGCGCGAGGCCAACACCACCGTTCGGCAGTTGCGAGAAGTCGAACGCGAGCTGCGGGTTGCCGACGTTCATCATGATCTTGACCGGGATTTCCGGCAGTTCGCCGCGCTGCACTTCCGTGACTTCCGTCTCGAGCAGCCCGTCGTAGATCTTGCCTTCGTCGCCTTCCGCGCACGACACCGTGACGAGCGCGCCGTCCTTCAGGATGTCGGTCGCGTCGCCGCAGCCGACGACTGCCGGCACGCCGAGCTCACGCGCGATGATCGCCGCGTGGCAGGTGCGGCCGCCACGGTTCGTGACGATCGCCGCCGCACGCTTCATCACCGGCTCCCAGTTCGGGTCGGTCATGTCCGCCACCAGCACGTCGCCCGGCTGCACGCGTTCCATTTCCGACGGGTCCTGGATCACGCGCACGGGGCCCGCGCCGATCTTCTGGCCGATCGCGCGGCCCGTTGCCAGCACCTGCGACTGGCCCTTCAGCTTGAAGCGCTGCTCGGCCTTGCCGCTCGCCTGGCTCTTCACCGTTTCCGGACGCGCCTGCAGGATGAAGATCTTGCCGTCGCGGCCGTCCTTGCCCCACTCGATGTCCATCGGACGCTGGTAGTGCTTCTCGATGATGACCGCGTACTTCGCGAGCTCGATCACGTCTTCGTCGGTGATCGAGTAGCGGTTGCGCTGCTCGTGCGGCACGTCGACCGTCTTCACGCGGCCCGGCTCGCCCGGCTGCGTGAATTCCATCTTGATCAGCTTCGAGCCGATCGAGCGGCGGATGATCGGGTACTTGTCCTGTGCGAGCGTCGTCTTGAACACGTAGAACTCGTCCGGGTTCACGGCGCCCTGCACGACGGTTTCGCCCAGGCCGTAGCTCGACGTGATGAACACGGCGTCCTTGAAGCCCGATTCGGTGTCGATCGTGAACATCACGCCGGCCGCGCCGACGTCCGAGCGGACCATGCGCTGCACACCGGCCGACAGCGCGACTTCAGCGTGCGTGAAGCCCTTGTGGACGCGGTACGAGATCGCGCGGTCGTTGTACAGCGACGCGAACACGTGCTTCATGCGGTCGAGCACGTCGTCGATGCCGACGACGTTCAGGTACGACTCCTGCTGGCCGGCGAACGACGCGTCGGGCAGGTCTTCCGCGGTCGCGGACGAACGCACGGCGAACGACAGCTCGCCCGGCGAGCCGTTCTTCAGGATTTCGAACTGTGCGCGGATTTCCTCCTCGAGACGTGCCTGCAGCGGCGCGTCGACGATCCACTTGCGGATTTCGGCACCGGCTTCGGCGAGCGCCTTCACGTCGTCGATGTCGAGCGACTCGAGACGCTTGGCGATGCGATCGGTCAGATCGTTGTGCTTGAGGAAATCGCGGAATGCGAGCGCGGTCGTGGCGAAACCGGTGGGTACGCGAACGCCTGCTTCGGAAAGCTGGCTGATCATCTCGCCGAGCGACGCATTCTTGCCGCCCACGATCTCCACATCGGTCATCCGCAACTGCTCGAACGGGATTACATACGCCTGGTCCTTTGCGACGTTTGCTGCGTTAGTCATACAAGCCCCTAAGTGTGAAAAAAATGCTCGATTGCGCAAGTGGGCTCGGACGCGGGCGCTTGCAAAAAGGCGCGGCGCGTCTTGCGCAACCTGTTGGAGAAACAATCGCAGCGGGAAATCTTCCGACCCGATTTGCAAAAATCCCGGCAGAAGGGCGATATATTCAGACGAATCGCCGAACTTGCCGGGAGTTCTGGAACGCTCGCGGCAAGCCTGGCGTGCCGTTCGCACCCCGCCCCGCAATTGCTTATCCAACAGGTTGCCGCTATTCTACCGTGCCGGCTGCCGGATGTGGCGCGACCTTGTCACTGTGCCTGGAGGCGGACCTCCAGCCGCCCGCGCAACCGCCCTTCACGCTCGACGCCCAGATTCATGCTGCCTACCGTTTTCATCGTCTCCGACGGCACCGGGATCACTGCCGAAACCTTCGCGCACTCGATCCTCTCCCAGTTCGACCAGAAATTCCGCCTCGTGCGCGTGCCGTTCGTCGACTCGCTCGACAAGGCCTTTTCGACCGTCGAGAAGATCAACGAAGCCGCGGTGCACGACGGCCGACGCGCGATCGTGTTCACGACGCTCGTCGACAGCGAGTCGAACGACATCGTCAAGCGCTCGAACGCGCTCGTGCTGGACATGTTCCAGCGCTTCGTCGAGCCGCTCGAGCAGGAACTGGAGCTGAAGTCGAGCCACGCGATGGGCCGCGGCCACCAGAACGCCGACACCGAGGAATACAAGACGCGGATCGAGGCGATCAACTTCTCGCTCGCGCACGACGACGGCCAGTCGAACCGCAACCTGTCGGAAGCCGACGTGATCCTGGTTGGCGTGTCGCGCAGCGGCAAGACGCCGACGAGCCTGTATCTCGCGATGCAGTACGGCGTAAAGGCCGCCAACTATCCGCTGATTCCGGAAGACTTCGAGCGCGGCAAGCTGCCGTCGGCGCTGTCGCCGCATCGCGACAAGCTGTTCGGGCTGTCGATCGATCCGCAGCGCCTGTCGGAGATCCGCAACGAGCGCCGCCCCGGCAGCAAGTACGCGGCGCCCGAGAATTGCCGCTACGAGATCAACGAGGCCGAGGCGATGATGCGCCGCGAAGGGATCAAGTGGCTGTCGTCGACGCACAAGTCGATCGAGGAGATCGCGACGACGATCCTGCAGGAAATCCGCCTCGACCGGCAGTCGTACTGACGACCGGCGCACGGGCGGCCGCCGGGCCGCCGTCGCCAGAAGCAACAAGGCCGCGTGGAACGCGGCCTTTTTTCGTGGTGCGGGATACCGCGCGGGCAACGCCGCGCGTCACGTCATCATGTCATGCGAGCCGCTGCTGCCGCACCTGCTCGAACAGGCACACCGCCGCCGCTGCCGCCACATTCAGCGACTCCATGCCGCCCGGCTGCGGGATCGTCACGCGATGCGTGGCCACGTCGCGCCAGAACGCCGACACGCCGGCGCCCTCGTTGCCGAACACCCATGCGACGGGGCCGGCCAGGTCGCAGTCGTAGATCGCCTGCGCGCCGTGCGAATCGGTCAGCGCGACCGGCACGTCGAGGCGTTCGGCGAGCGCGCCGGCCTCGACATCCTCGTGGATCGACAGCAGGAAGTGCGCGCCCATTCCCGAGCGCAGCACCTTCGACGACCACGCATAGGCGGTGCCCGGCGCGCAGAACACGTGCCGCACACCGGCCGCGGCCGCGCTGCGCAGGATCGAGCCGACGTTGCCGGCGTCCTGCACGCCGTCGAGCACGACCGACGTGTGCGTGACACGCTCCGGCAGCGGCTGCGCGGGACGCTCGACGAGCAGCAGGAAACCGACGCCGCTCACCACGTTCGACAGTTGTCCGAACAGCGCATCGGGCAGCGTGACGACCCGCTGCGCGTCGACGCGCGCGATGATTGCCTGCGCTTCGTCGTGCGCGAGCGCGCCTTCGGTGGCGACGCACAGCTCGGGTATCGCGCCCGTATCGAGATACGCGCTGGCGAGGTGAAAACCTTCGAGCAGCGCCTGGCCGCCGCGGCGCTGCTGGGACGTCGAACCCGCAAGCGCCTTCAGGCGCTTGTACAGCGGGTTGTCGCGGGAAGTAATGCTTTTCATCGAATCAGGTCGAGTGCCGCGCGCACGGGTGCGAACGAGCGCCGATGCGCTTCGCACGGGCCGTGCTCGCGCAGCGCGGCGAGATGTTTCTCGGTGCCGTAGCCCGCATGCACGTTGAACCCGTACACCGGGAAGCGTTCGTGCAGCTCGACGAGCATGCGGTCACGCGCGACCTTCGCGAGGATCGAAGCGGCCGAGATGCTCGGCACGAGCGCGTCGCCACTGACGATCGCCTCGGCACGCACCATCAGCGTCGGGCAGCGGTTGCCGTCGATCTGCGCGAGCGTCGGCAGCACCGACAGGCCTTCGACGGCCCGCTTCATCGCGAGCATCGTCGCGTGCAGGATGTTGAGCGTGTCGATCTCGTCGACGCTGGCCGACGCGACGCAATACGCGCGCGAGCGCGCGACGATCAGGTCGTACAGCGCGTCGCGCTTTTTCGCGGACAGCGCCTTCGAATCGTCGAGCCCGTCGATCGGCTGCGCGGGATCGAGGATCACCGCGGCGGCGACCACCGGCCCCGCGAGCGGGCCGCGGCCCGCTTCGTCGACGCCGCAGACGATCTCGTCGGGCCGGCTGAAGTCGAAGCCGCCCTGCACGTCGGTCGACGCGCGGCGGCGTGGTGCACGGGCTGCCGTCATACGCGCCCCTTGCGTTGCTCGAGTACGCGCACGACCGCTTCGGCCGCCTTCGCGGCCGTGTTCTGCCGCAGCGAGAGATGCATTTCGGTAAACACTTCGGTCAGCGTGCGGCGGTTCGCGTCGTCGCGCAGCTGCGTGAGCGTCGCATCGGCGAGCGCCTCGGGCGTCGCGAAATGCTGCAGCAGCTCGGGCACGACGAAGCGCCCCGCCAGGATGTTCGGCAAGCCGACGTACGGCAGATAGCCCTGCCGGCGCATGATCTGTCCGGTCAGCCAGGGCACCTTGTACGAGATCACCATCGGCTTCTTCAGCAGCGCGGCTTCCAGCGTGACGGTGCCGCTCTTCACGAGGATCGCGTCGGCGGCCGTCATCGCGACCTGCGAGCGGCCGTCGGTGATTGTCAGCGCGAGTTGCGGATGGGCGTCGACGAGCGGCTGCAGCAGTTCGCGCAGCGCGGGCGTCGCCGCCGGCATCACGAACCGCACGCCGGGCTCGCGCTGCTGCATCAGCGCCATCGCGGCGAAGAACGTCGGGCCGATCAGCCCGATCTCCGAGCGCCGGCTGCCCGGCAGCACCGCGATCACAGGGCCCTCGGCCGGCAGGCCGAGCGCGATGCGCGCGCCGTGCGTGTCGGGCTCGAGCGGAATCTCGTCGGCCAGCGGGTGGCCGACATACGTCGACGCGACGCCCGCCTTGTCGAGGATCGCCGGTTCGAACGGGAACAGGCACAGCATGTGGTCGACGGACTTCGCGATCTTCTTGATCCGGCCGCCGCGCCACGCCCAGATCGACGGGCACACGAAGTGGATCGACGGGATGCCCGCGTCGCGCGCGGCCTGCTCCACGCTGAAGTTGAAATCGGGCGCGTCGACGCCGATGAAGGCGTCGGGCCGCTCCGCGAGCAGCTGGCGCTTCAGCTCGCCGCGAATCCGCAGGATCTCGGGAATCTGGCCCAGCGCCTCGACGTAGCCGCGCACCGTCAGCTTGTCCATCTGCCAGTGCGAGTCGAAGCCGTGCGCGAGCATCCGCTGCCCGCCGATCCCGTAGTAGCGGGTCGATGCGGGCAGCCGCGCCTGAAGCCCGCCGAGCAGCGACGCCGCGAGCAGGTCGCCCGACGGCTCGCCGGCCACCATCGCGAGCCGGAGCTGATTGGTCGGGAGCGACATCGCTTAGCGGATGATGCCGCGTTGGGACGCGTCGATGAACTCGACGAGCGCGGTGACCGCTGCGTCGCCTTCGCCGCCCGCGGCCGCCAGCTCGCGCAACTGCACCTTCGCTTCCTCGAGCGACAGGCCGTTCTTGTACAGCAGGCGGTACGCGCTGCGCAGCGCCGAGATCGCGTCGGGCGAGAAACCGCGCCGGCGCAGGCCTTCGACGTTGATGCCGTGCGGCTCGGCCTTGTTGCCGGCCGCGATCACGAACGGCGGCACGTCCTGCACGAGCGCCGAGGCGCCGCCCAGCATCGAGTGCGCGCCGATGCGCACGAACTGGTGCACGCCCGACATCCCGCCGACGATCGCGAAGTCGCCGATCTCGACGTGACCGGCCATCTGCGCGTTGCTCGACAGGATCACGTTGTTGCCGACGCGGCAGTCATGGCCGATGTGCACATAGGCCATGATCCAGTTGTCGTCGCCGAGCGTCGTCACGCCGACGTCCTGCACGGTGCCGGTGTGGATCGTCGTGAATTCGCGGATCGTGTTGCGGTTGCCGATCACGAGCTTCGTCGGCTCGTCCTTGTACTTCATGTCCTGCGGACGGCCGCCCACCGACGCGTAATGGCCGATGCGGTTGTCCTCGCCGAGCGTCGTGTGACCTTCGATCACGCTGTGCGAGCCGATCGTCGTGCGCGCGCCGATCGTGACGTGCGGCCCGACGATCGCGTACGGCCCGATCTCGACGGACTCGTCGATCTGTGCGCCCGGTTCGACGATCGCGGTAGGATGAATCCTGGTCATGCGCCGTTGCCTCTCGATGTGATGTGTCGCGTTGCCCGCGTTACGTTACCCATGCGTGCCGCGTCGCTCAGGGCGCCGCGTCGGCCGTCTTGACCGTGCACATCAGTTCGGCTTCCGCCGCCACCTTGCCGTCCACTTCCGCCACTGCCTTGAACTTCCAGATGCCGCGGATGTAACGTTCGAACGTCACGTTCAGAATCAGCTGGTCGCCCGGTTCGACCACGCGCTTGAAGCGCGCGCCGTCGATCCCGACGAAGTAGTACAGCGTGTTTTCCGGATCCTTCGGCTGCTCTTCCGAGAACGTCAGCAGCGCGGCCGCCTGAGCGAGCGCCTCGAGGATCAGCACACCCGGCATCACCGGCCGCTTCGGGAAGTGCCCCTGGAAGAACGGCTCGTTGATCGACACGTTCTTCAGCGCTTTGATCCCCTTGTGCGGCTCGAGTTCGAGCACGCGATCGACGAGCAGAATCGGATAGCGATGCGGCAGCAGCGTGAGGATCTTGTGGATGTCGAGATTGATTTTTTCAGTGCTCATGATGGTTCGTCTCACGCAGAGGCTGCGCGGTGGTGATGCAAAGGCTGAAGCGGGCCGCCGTGCGGCCCAGTCTGGCAAACCGGGCCGGATGCGCTGGCCGTGCCCGGTTCGTGGTCTCGCATGGTGTCGGTCAGGCGTGCGTGCCGCCCTGGGCGGCCAGCGCGGTTTCGAGCGCCTTGATGCGGTCGCGCAGCTTGTCGAGGTTGCGCACGAGCGCGGCGCTCCGGTTCCATTCGCCGTGGTCGACGGCCGGGAACGCGCTCGTATAGATGCCGGCCTTCGGCAGCGACTTCGACACGCCCGAATTCGCCGTGATGATGACATAGTCGCCGAGCGTCACGTGGCCGGCGATCCCCGCCGCGCCGCCGATCATGCAGTGGCGACCGATCGTCGTGCTGCCCGCGATGCCCGCCTTGCCGGCGATCACCGTGTAGGCGCCGATCCGGCAGTTGTGCGCGATCTGGACCTGGTTGTCGATCTTCACGCATTCTTCGATGACGGTGTCCGCCATCGCGCCGCGGTCGATCGTCGTGTTCGCGCCGATCTCGACGTCCGGGCCGATCGACACGCCGCCGACCTGCGGAATCTTGACCCAGCTGCCGGTGCGCGCGTCGCCGTCGCCGACGAAATCCGGCGCGAAGCCGAAGCCGTCGGAGCCGATCACGGCACCCGCGTGGATGATCGCGCGCGGGCCGATCTTGCAGCCGTGGTACACCGACGCGTTCGGATACAGGTGCGAGCCGGCGCCGATCGTCGTGCCGCGGCCGACGAACACGTTCGCGTCGAGCTGCACGTCGTCTTCGATCACCGCACCGGCCTCGACCGTCACGTGCGGGCCGATCACCGCGCTCGCGGCGACCTGCGCGGCCGGATCGATCGTCGCGCTCGGATGCACGCCGGCCGCGCGCGGCGGCGTGGCGAGATCGATGAACATCTGCGCGACGCGCGCGAAGTACGCGTACGGATTCGGCGTCACGATGAAATTGCGGCCGTCAGCGGCCGCGCCCAGCTTTTCGAGATCCTTCGGCGCGATCAGCACCGCGCCGGCGCGGGTCGTCTCGACCTGCGACAGGTACTTCGGGTTCGCGAGAAACGCGAGTTGCTGAGGGCCTGCCTGGTCGAGCGGCGCGAGGCCGCCCACCTTGCACTGGGCGTCGCCGGCGATCTCGCCGCCGAACCGCGTTACGAGTGCCTCAAGCGTCAATGCCATTCGTCGTCTGCTCCGTTCAGTTCGTCGAGCCGGACGCGAGCGCCTTGAGCACCTTGTCGGTGATGTCGATGCGCGGGCTGACGTACACGGCTTCCTGCACGATCAGGTCGTAATTCTGCTGCTCGGCGATCTGCTTGATGACCTTGTTCGCACGCTCCAGCACGGCCGCGAGCTCCTCGTTGCGGCGCTGGTTCAGGTCTTCGCGAAACTCGCGCTGCTTGCGCTGGAAGTCGGTGTCGAGCTGCGCGAGATCGCGCTGCTTCTGCGCGCGATCGGCCGCCGACAGCGACGCACCGTTCTTGTCCAGCGAATCGGACATCGACTTCAGGCGCGCCGCGAGGTCCTGCAGATCCTTGTCGCGCTTCGCGAACTCGGCTTCGAGCTTCGTCTGCGCCGCCTTGGCGGGCGCCGACTCGCGCAGGATCCGATCCGAATTGACCGCCGCGATGCGGGCGACGTCCTGAGCATGCGCCGTCGCCGCGCCCAAGGCCAGCGCAACGGTCAGCGCACACATCACTCGTTTCGAAAACTTACCGGTTAGCAAAATTACCCTCTCGTTACTGTTGTCATGCGTTCGATCAGAACGCCGTCCCGATCTGGAACTGGAATTTCTGGTACTGGTCGCCTTCGTGCTTCTGCAGCGGGAAGCCGAGGCTCAGCTTCAGCGGGCCGATCGGCGAGATCCACGCGAGACCCACACCGTAGCCGTAACGCAGGCCGTTCGCGCCGGTACTCGTGCCGCCCGGCGCGTTGCCCCACACGTTACCGCCGTCGAGGAACGTGAACACGCGCAGCGTGCGGTCGTAGCCGGTGCCCGGCAGCGGGAACGTCAGCTCGATGTTGCCGACCACCATCTTCGAACCGCCGATCGGGTCGTTCGTCTTCGTGTCGCGCGGGCCCAGCGAGCTCGGCTCGTAGCCACGCACGGAGCCGATACCGCCCGCGTAGTAGTTCTTGAAGATCGGGTACGGGTTGCCGATGCCGTTACCGTAGCCGCCTTGCAGGTTCAGGCCCAGGATGAAGCCGCGCGAGAACGAATAGTAGTACTGCGCCTGCAGGTCGGCCTTGTAGTACTGGATCTTGCCGACCGGCACGCCGTACTCGACGTTCGCCTGCGTGAAGTAGCCGCGGCTCGGGATCAGCGCGCTGTCACGCGCGTCGCGCGACCATGCCACCGTCAGCGGCACCGTGTTCGACACGCGGCCGAACTCGTTCACGTAATCCTGGTAGCTCTGCGGCGTGTTCGAGTCGACGTCGAGACGGTTCTGCTCGAAGCCCGCGCCGAAGTAGACGGTGTCGACTTCCGAGAACGGGATACCGAACTTCAGGTTGCCACCCGCGCTGATGATCCGGAAGCTCGAACTCGTCGAGTAGTAAAGCGGCTGGTACGTGCGGTAGTAGACGTCGGTGATCCGCTTGATGCCGTCGACCGTGAAGTACGGGTCGACCTGCGTGACGGTCAGCGTGCGGTAGCTCTTCGCGGTGTTGACGTTCACCGACAGGCTCGTGCCCGAGCCGAACACGTTGTCCTGCGACACGCCGGCCGACAGCACCACCTTGTCCGTCGACGAGAAGCCCGCGCCCAGCGTGATCGCGCCGGTCGGCTTTTCGTCGACCTTCACGTTCACGTCGACCTGGTCGTTCGTGCCTTCGACCGGCACCGTCGTCACGTCGACGTTGGTGAAGTAGCCGAGACGGTTCACGCGGTCCTTCGACAGCGCGAGGCGGTTCGAATCGAACCACGAGCTTTCGAGCTGGCGCATTTCGCGGCGCACGACTTCGTCGCGCGTGCGCGTGTTGCCGACCACGTTGATGCGGCGCACGTACACGCGGCGGCTCGGATCGACGACGAGGTTCAGGTTCACCTTGTGGTTCGCCTGGTCGATGTCCGGCTGCGCGTTGACGGTCGCGAATGCGTAGCCGTATTCACCGAGCTTGTCGACGATCGACTTCGTCGTTTGCTGCAGCTTTTCGGCCGAGAAGCGATCGCCCGGCTTGATCTTGATCAGCTTGTTCAGTTCGGCTTCGCGATCGAGCAGGTTGCCCGACAGCTTGATGCCCGACACCGTGTACGGCTCGCCTTCGTGCAGCGTGACCGTCAGGTACATGTCCTTCTTGTCGGGCGAGATCGACACCTGGGTCGATTCGATGTTGAACTCGAGGTAGCCGCGGTTCAGGTAGTACGAGCGCACGGCCTCGAGGTCGCCCGTGAGCTTTTCCTTCGAGTACAGGTCGTTCTTCGTGTACCAGGAGAACCAGTTCGGCGTCGACAGCTGCATTTCGTCGCGCAGCGTGCTGGTGCTGAACGCCTTGTTGCCGATGAAGTTGATCTGGCGGATCTTCGCGCTCGGGCCTTCGGCGACCGCGAACAGGATCGACACGCGGTTCGCGTCGACCGGCGTGATCGTCGTCTTGACCTCGGCCGCATAGAAGCCGCGCGTCAGGTACTGACGCTTGAGCTCCTGCTCCGCCTTGTCGACGAGCGCCTTGTCGTAGTAGCGGCCATCGGCCAGACCCACCGCGCGCAGCGCCTTCGTCAGGTTGTCCTTGTCGAATTCCTTCGTGCCGGTGAAGTCGATCGACGCAATGGCCGGACGCTCCTGCACCTGCACGATCACGACGTTGCCCTGGGTGGCGATGCGCACGTCGTTGAAGAAGCCCGTCGCGTACAGCGCGCGGATTGCTTCGGATGCCTTGTCGTCGGTGAAGGTATCGCCCTGCTTGATCGGCAGGTAGGCGAACACCGAACCGGCTTCGACGCGCTGCAACCCCTCGATCTTGATGTCTTGCACCACGAACGGTGCCGCTGCATGCGCCGCGAGGCCGTGCGCGGCGAGCGCGGCCGCTGCAACTGTCTTAGGTACAAAGCGATGAGGTTTGAACAACGTGCATCCCCAATATTTAGCTGCATCAAATCAGGCGGCGGCCGACTGGCCGCCGCCTGACGCTTCAGAAATGGATTAACCGAGCCAGGTCGTTGAACAGCGCGATCGCCGACAACGCGACGATGCAGATCAACCCGGCTCTTTGCAGAATCAGCTGCCAGCGCTCCGATACGGCTTTCCCGGTCGCGGCTTCAACCAGATAATATAACAGATGCCCCCCGTCCAAAACGGGAATCGGCAGCAAGTTCAGCACCCCGAGGCTAATGCTGACAAGGGCGAGGAACGACAGGAAGGCCGACGGACCGAGCCGCGCGCTCTTGCCCGCGTAGTCCGCAATCGTCACCGGGCCGGACAGGTTCTTCAGCGACGCATCGCCCGTGATCATCCGCCCGAACATCCTCAGCGAGTAAACGGCGATGTCCCACGTGCGGTGCGCGCCGAGCCGCAGACTCTCGATCGGCCCGTAGCGCACGTCGACCGACGGCGTGTGCATCGACAGCGCCGCGCCGATGCGGCCGACCTGCTGCCCCGTTTCGTCGTCGCGCTGCGCCTGCGGCACGATCGACACCGTCCGGGACGCACCGCCGCGCTCGATCTGCAGTTCGACCGCCTGGCCTGCATGGTGCTTCACCGCGTCGATGAAGCGCGTGGCGCCGCCGATGGGCTTGCCGTCGAGCGCGAGCAGCTTGTCGCCGGCCTTCAGGCCTGCCTGCTCGGCCGCGCTGCCGGGCTGCACCGACGCCACCGACAGCGCGCCGCCGCCGGTCTCGAAGCCCAGGTGCAGCATGAAATCGTCGTCGAGCGCGCTTTCGGGAACATTGCGCAGGTCGACGCGGAAGTCGAACGTCGCCGCGCCGCCGTCGCGCGCGCCGAGCACGACCTCGCGATGATCGAACGCGGCGGCCAGCAGCTTCCAGCGCAGGTCCGACCACGAGCGCACCGGCACGGCGTCGCCGCCCTGTGCGTCGCGAATGGACACGATCGTCTCGCTGCCGTCGAAGCCCGCGCGGGCCGCCGCCGTGCCGGCGGCCGGCGGCGCGAGCACCGCGGCCGGCTCGGTCACGCCGGTTGCGAATACGGCGGAAAACAGGACGATTGCCAACAGGAAGTTCGCGATCGGGCCGGCGGCGACGATCGCGATGCGCTTGAACACCGATTGCCGGTTGAACGCCTGGCCGAGCTCCTCGGGTTTGACGCCCGCCCCCGGCTCGCGCTCGTCGAGCATCTTCACGTAGCCGCCGAGCGGCAGCGCGGAGAGCGTCCATTCGGTGCCCGTCTTGCGGCTGACCCAGCGCGCGACGGGCTGGCCGAAGCCGATCGAGAAACGCAGCACCTTCACGCCGCACCAGCGCGCGACGCGATAATGTCCGTACTCATGCACGACGACCAGCACCCCGATCGCCACCGCAAACGCGATCAGTTCGACCAGCACGTTCATGAGCACCTCATTCAGACAGTGCGCTCCACGCGTGGCGCAGGCGCTTTCGCAATGATCTCGGCGGCGAGGCGGCGTGCCTCGGCATCCGCCGCCAGGACGTCGTCGAGCCCGTTCGGGTTGCGGTTCGGCAGTGCGTTGAGCACCGCGTCGACCGTCGCCGCGATCGCCATGAAGCCGATCCGGCGCTCGAGAAACGCTTCGACCGCGATTTCGTTCGCCGCGTTCAACGCGGCGCTCGCGATGCCGCCCTCCTCGAGCGCCTTCAGCGCGAGCGCGAGGCACGGGAAGCGCGTGTAGTCGGGCTTCTCGAACGACAGCTGGGCGATCTGCGCGAGGTCGAGCTGCTCGACACCGGCGTCGACGCGCTCCGGGAACGCCAGCGCGTGCGCGATCGGCGTACGCATGTCGGGGTTGCCGAGCTGCGCGAGCACCGAGCCGTCGCGGTACGACACGAGCGAATGGATCACGCTCTGCGGGTGGATCAGCACGTCGATCCGGTCGCCCGGCAGGCCGAAGATCCAGTGCGCCTCGATCACTTCGAGGCCCTTGTTCATCATCGTCGCGGAATCGACGGAAATCTTGCGGCCCATCACCCAGTTCGGATGCTTGCAGGCCTCGTCCGGCGTCACGTCGATGAGCGTGGCCGGCTCGCGCGTGCGGAACGGGCCGCCCGACGCGGTCAGGATGATCTTCGAGATCCCGCCGTGCTCGTTCGCGTCGCGCGGCATGCACTGGAAGATCGCGTTGTGTTCGCTGTCGACCGGCAGCAGGATCGCGCCATGGTCGCGCACGGCGTCCATGAAGATCGCGCCCGACATCACGAGCGATTCCTTGTTCGCGAGCAGGATGCGCTTGCCGGCGCGCGCGGCCGCCAGACTCGGCGCGAGGCCGGCCGCGCCGACGATCGCCGCGACGACCGTGTCGCAGCCGTCGCTGTTCGACACGTCGACGAGCGCCTGCGGCCCGTACAGCACCGTGGTCTTGTTGCCCGCCGCACGCAGCTTCGCCTCGACGTGCGCTGCCGTGTTCGCATCGCCGACCACCGCGACTTCGGGTGCGAAGCGCAGGCACTGCTCGACGAGCTTGTCGCCATTGCGGTGCGCGGTCAACGCATAGACCGAGAAACGCTCGGGATGGCGGGCGACCACGTCGAGCGTGCTGTCTCCGATCGAGCCCGTGGAACCGAGCAGTGTCAGACGTTTTTGCATAACAGAAATAGTGGTTTAACCAAGCAGCAGCATTGCGAGCGGCAGCACCGGCAGCAGCGCGTCGACGCGGTCGAGCACGCCGCCGTGACCGGGCAGCAGGCCGCTCGAATCCTTCACGCCCGCCTGACGCTTGAGCAGCGACTCGAACAGGTCGCCGATCACGCTGTACGCAACCAGCAGCGTCAGCGCGGCCCACGCGCCGGGCATCCCGTAGCGCGTCGCGAATGCGGAAAACAGGGTCGGCTCGAACCAGTGCGCGGCCATCGCGGCTCCCGCGACGACCATCACGGCGAGCCAGCCGCCGATCGCGCCTTCCCAGCTCTTCCCGGGACTGATCGTAACGGCCAGTTTACGCTTTCCGAAGGCCTTGCCCGCGAAATATGCACCAATATCGGCCAGCCACACGACCAGCAGCAGCGAGAGCACGAACGGAACGCCCTGCGCACGCGCCGCGACGACCGCGTGCCAGCAGGCCGCGAACACCACGAGCCCGGCCGCGAGCAGGAACGGCCGCCACACGCCGCCCGCGAGCTCCGGCTTGCGCCGCAGCGAGAACGGGCCGACCAGCAGCCAGAACACGCCGGCCGCCATGAAAAGGGGACGGGACGAAGCGGCCTCGACGCCGAGCGGCGCGGTCGCCGCGAGCGCCAGCGCCGCGACGATCGCATAGACGACCGAACCGGCCGCGCCGAGCTTCAGCAGGCGCGCCCATTCCCATGCGGCGAACACGAGCACGACGCCGATCAGCGCGCCGAAGGCCGCGAGCGGCGCGAACAGCGTCACCGGCAGCAACACGGCCAGCATCACGACCGCCGTGATCACACGGGTCTTCAGCATGAAAGGGAATCGGCGTTCTGCGATTGCGGTTCGAGCTGCGCGCTGGTGCGCCCGAAACGGCGCTCGCGCTCGGTATACGACGCGATCGCGTCGGCCAGCGCCGCGCCGTCGAAATCCGGCCAGTATTTGTCGGTGAAATAGAATTCGGCGTACGCGAGCTGCCACAGCAGGAAATTGCTGACGCGCTGCTCGCCACCGGTGCGGATGAAGAGATCGGGCTCCGGCGCATAGGCCATCGCCAGGTGCGGCGCGAACGCGTCTTCAGTCACCTCGACCTCGCGGCCCTCGCGCACGGCCTGCTCGACGAGTTTCTTCGTCGCCTGCAGGATGTCCCAGCGGCCGCCGTAGTTCGCGGCGATCGTCAGGGTCAGGCGGGTGTTGCGCGCCGTCTTGGTTTCGGCGCGGCGGATCAGTTCGCGGATGCGCGGCTCGAAACGCTCGAGATCGCCCACGACGCGCAGGCGGATCCCGTTCGCATGCAGCTTGCCGATCTCGCGCTCGAGCGCGGTGATGAACAGCCGCATCAGGAACGACACTTCGTCGTTCGGCCGGCGCCAGTTCTCCGAACTGAACGCGAACAGCGTCAGGTATTCGACGCCGGCGCGCGCGCAGCCTTCGACCACCGACCGCACGGCGTCGACGCCGCGGGTGTGCCCCGCGACGCGCGGCAAGCGGCGTTCGGTCGCCCAACGGCCGTTGCCGTCCATGATGATCGCGATATGACGCGGCACGGCGCCGACGTCAGGCACGCGAACGGTAGAGCTGGTATAGGTCATGGCCGTTGAGACAGTTGCGGGAAGAAGGCGGCGCGCGAGGACGGTCGTCAGACCGTCATGATCTCGGCTTCCTTGCTCTGCACGAGCTTGTCGACTTCGGCGACGTGCTTGTCGGTCAGCTTCTGCACGTCGTCGCTCGCACGGCGCTCGTCGTCTTCCGAGATTTCCTTGTCCTTCACGAGCTTCTTGAGCGCTTCGTTCGCGTCGCGGCGCAGGTTGCGGATCGCGACCTTGGCCGTTTCGCCTTCGCTCTTGACCACCTTGGTGAGCTCGCGGCGGCGCTCTTCCGTCAGCGCGGGCATCGGCACGCGGATCAGGTCGCCGGCCGTGGCCGGGTTCAGGCCCAGATCGGCTTCGCGGATGGCCTTCTCGACCTTCGCGACCATGTTCTTTTCCCACGGCTGCACGCCGATCGTGCGTGCGTCGACGAGCGTCAGGTTCGCAACCTGCGAGATCGGCACCATCGAACCGTAGTAGTCGACCTGCACGTGATCGAGCAGACCGGTATGCGCACGGCCCGTACGGATCTTCGCCAGATCGTTCTTGAACGCTTCGATCGAGCGCTGCATCTTCTGCTCTACGCCCTTCTTGACATCAGCGACACTCATTTCAACCTCCGAACCTTCCAACCTTCAATGAACGCGGGCCGCGCCCGGTGCGCCACGCACCACGGCCGGCGACCCGCGCCGCTTGCCCGCATCCGCGGGAGTTTACACGTGGACGAGCGTACCTTCGTCCTCGCCCAGCACGATGCGCTTGAGCGCGCCCGGCTTGTTGATCGAAAACACGCGGATCGGCAGCTTCTGGTCGCGGCACAGCGCGAAGGCCGTCGCGTCCATCACCTGCAGATTGCGGCTGATCGCCTCGTCGAAGCTGATCGTCGTGTAGCGCGTGGCCGACGGATCCTTCTTCGGATCGGCAGAATATACGCCATCGACCTTGGTCGCCTTCAAAACGACCTCGGCGCCCACTTCCGAACCGCGCAGCGCGGCGGCCGTGTCCGTCGTGAAGAACGGGTTGCCCGTGCCGGCCGCGAAGATCACGACCTTGCCTTCCTCGAGCTGGCGGATCGCGCGCGGCCGGATGTACGGCTCGACGACCTGATCCATGCGCAGCGCGGACTGCACGCGCGCGACGATGCCGGCGTGGCGCATCGCGTCCTGCAGCGCCAGCGCGTTCATCATCGTCGCCAGCATCCCCATGTAGTCGGCCGTCGCGCGGTCCATGCCGGCCGCACCGCCCGCGACACCGCGGAAAATGTTACCGCCGCCGATCACGACCGCGAGTTGCGTACCGAGACCCACGACTTCGGCGATATCCGCCACCATCCGTTCGATCGTCGCGCGATTGATGCCGAAGGCATCGTCGCCCATCAGCGCTTCGCCGGAGAGTTTGAGGAGGACGCGTTTATAGGCATTGGACATAGGGGCTTCCGAGCGACGAGAGGATGACAACCACGAACTGTAGGGGCGAAATACTGATTCGGGCAAGCGCCGGCGACCGGACCGGGTTTCCCGGCCGGCCGGCGGCGCCGCCGGCCGCGGCGGAGCGGACGCCCGCCGCGGATACTGCCTGACTGCTTACTGCTGCTTTGCTGCTGCGACTTGCGCGGCCACTTCGGCGGCGAAGTCGTCCTGGCGCTTCTCGATGCCTTCGCCGACGACGAACAGCGCGAACTTCTGCACGGTCGCGTTCGCTGCCTTCAGCATCTGCTCGATCGTCTGCTTGTCGTTCTTCACGAACGTCTGGTTCAGCAGCGACACTTCCTTCAGGTACTTCTGGACGCTGCCGTCGACCATCTTCGCGACGATTTCAGCCGGCTTGCCCGATTCGGCAGCCTTCTGCTCGGCGACGCGGCGTTCCGTCTCGATCAGTTCCGCCGGCACGTCGGCCGACGACAGGGCGACCGGCTTCATCGCGGCGATGTGCATCGCGACGTCCTTGCCGACCTGCTCTTCCGCACCCGTGTACTCGACGATCACGCCGATACGCGCGCCGTGCAGGTACGTTGCGATCTTGTTCGCGGTTTCGAAACGGACGAAACGGCGGATCGAGACGTTCTCGCCGATCTTGCCGATCAGGGCCAGGCGGACTGCGTCGACCGTCGAACCGTCGAGCGGCAGTGCCGACAGCGCTGCCACGTCGGCCGGGTTTTGCGTCGCGACGAGTTCTGCGACGGTCTTCGAGAATGCGAGGAAGTCGTCGTTCTTCGCGACGAAGTCGGTTTCGCAGTTCAGCTCGACCAGCGCACCTGCGTTGCCGCCGACGAACGATGCGACGACGCCTTCTGCCGTCACGCGCGATGCCGCCTTGCTCGCCTTGTTGCCGAGCTTGACGCGCAGCAGCTCTTCAGCCTTGGCCAGGTCGCCGTCGGCTTCCGTCAGCGCCTTCTTGCACTCCATCATCGGTGCGTCGGTCTTTGCGCGCAGTTCTGCCACCATGCTTGCGGTAATTGCCGCCATCATTCGCTCCTTGAGTCTGTATTCACAACGCCGCCCGCTTGGACGCGAACGGCCGAAAATCGTTTCCGGACCCGCGCCGATTCGGCGCGATCAGGTCCGGCGCACAAGCTTAAAAAAAGGGGGCCTGTTGAGAGCCCCCTTTTTGCGCCGGCTCGGGGCCAGTTACGCGTTTTCCTCGACGTACTCGTCGTCGCCACGCGCTGCCTGGACCACTTCGTTGACCGCGTTCGCACGGCCTTCCAGGATCGCGTCGGCCACGCCTTCAGCGTACAGCGCGACTGCCTTGCTCGAGTCGTCGTTGCCCGGGATCACGTAGTCCACACCTTCCGGCGAGTGGTTCGTGTCGACCACGGCGATGACCGGCACGCCCAGCTTGTTCGCTTCCGTGACGGCGATCTTGTGGTAGCCGACGTCGACGACGAAGATTGCGTCCGGAATGCCGCCCATGTCCTTCACGCCGCCGATCGACTTCTGCAGCTTGGCGATTTCGCGTTCGAACAGCAGCGCTTCCTTCTTGCTCATCTTTTCGAGCTCGCCCGCCTCGACTGCCGCTTCCATGTCCTTCAGGCGCTTGATCGATACCTTCAGCGTCTTGAAGTTGGTCATCATGCCGCCGAGCCAGCGTGCGTTGACGTACGGCATGCCCGCACGTTGCGCTTCCTGGGCGATCGTGTCACGCGACTGGCGCTTCGTGCCGACGAACAGGATCGTGCCGCGGTTCGCTGCCAGCTGGCGCACGTACTTCTGTGCGTCCGTGAACATCGGCAGCGTCTTTTCGAGGTTGATGATGTGAATCTTGTTGCGGTGACCGAAAATGAACGGAGCCATCTTCGGGTTCCAGAAGCGCGTCTGGTGACCGAAGTGGACACCCGCTTCCAGCATTTGGCGCATCGTGACTGCCATGTAAATTCTCCACGAGGGTTGGGTCTTAAGCCGGCTGCCGTACCGCCGCGCGTTCCGCGCGGCCGGCACCCTGGTTGCGCCGGCTTGCGATTCGGCACGTGCGAAACTGCCCGTGCCGCAAGCCTTTCATCCTGATGCCGTCGCGATACCGCCCCACATCGGGGCATGTTCGGCATTTGGATGTCGACTTAGCCAAAGAGTATAGCACGCCGATTTGTCGGCTCTCAAGTCGCCCGCCACTTTCGCTTGCCGCGCGGCAGCCGGCCGGACAATCCGCGAAAACCCGCACCGGCACCGCCGGCAGGGGCTGCGAGGCCCGCCATAAGGTGCGATAATCCGTCAATTCACCGCATTCCAGGCATACCTCGATGGCTATTACGCTCAAAAACGAACACGACATCGCCGAGATGCGCGTCGCCTGCCGTCTCGCGAGCGAAGTGCTCGACTTCATCACGCCGCACGTCGTCGCGGGCATCACGACCGCCGAACTCGACCGGCTCTGTCACGAATTCATGCTCAACGAGCAGGGCACGATCCCCGCGCCGCTGAACTACCAGCCGCCCGGCTATCCGCCGTACCCGAAGGCCACCTGCATCTCGGTCAACGACGTGATCTGCCACGGCATTCCCGGCGAGAAGGTGATCAAGAACGGCGACGCGCTGAACATCGACATCACCGTGATCAAGAACGGCTACTTCGGCGACACCAGCCGGATGTTCATCGTCGGCGAAGGCTCGATCCTCGCGAAGCGCCTCGTGCAGACCACCTACGAGTGCATGTGGCTCGGCATCGACCAGGTCAAGCCCGGTGCGCACCTCGGCGACATCGGCTACGCGATCCAGAAGCACGCCGAAGCGCAGGGCTACAGCGTCGTGCGCGAATACTGCGGCCACGGCATCGGCACGGTGTTCCACGAGGATCCGCAGGTCGTCCACTACGGCCGCCCGGGCACCGGCATCGAGCTGAAGGCCGGGATGATCTTCACGATCGAGCCGATGATCAACGCCGGCAAGCGCGACATCCGCACGATGCCCGACCAGTGGACGGTCAAGACGCGCGATCGCAGCCTGTCCGCGCAATGGGAGCACACGGTGCTCGTCACCGAAACCGGCTACGAGGTGCTGACCGTGTCCGCCGGCACGCCGGCACGCCCGGTGTTCGCGCAACCGGCCGCCGCGGTCTGAGCGCCGTCGCGCCCGCCCCGCCCACCCCTCACCTGCTGACCTGAACGGCCGCCCATGAGCGCTCACGCCGCCCCCTCGCCCGCAGCGCTGTCGCGGCGCGCCGAATTCAAGGCCGCCAAGGCCGACCTGCTCGAGCGCTTTCGCAGCGCGACGAACGTCACGTCGCTGATGCACGCGCTGTCGAGACTCACCGACGATGCGCTCAAGCGCGTGTGGGACGACTGCGGGCTGCCCGCGACGCTCGCGCTCGTCGCCGTCGGCGGCTACGGGCGCGGCGAGCTCGCGCCCCACTCCGACGTCGACATCCTGGTGCTGCTGCCCGATGCGCACGACCCGGCGCTCGACGC
Organism: Burkholderia sp. BCC1988; assembly: GCF_905339895.1. Classification (NCBI taxonomy): domain Bacteria; kingdom Pseudomonadati; phylum Pseudomonadota; class Betaproteobacteria; order Burkholderiales; family Burkholderiaceae; genus Burkholderia; species Burkholderia sp. BCC1988. Next base: position 174,045 of record NZ_CAJPHA010000014.1, on the reverse strand, counting down.
GCGGATCGAGCGCTTCATCGGGATGGCGTGGGATCTCGGCCTCGAGATCGGCAGCAGCGTGCGCACGGTCGAGCAATGCATCGAGGAGGCGTCGCAGGACGTCACCGTGCAGACCTCGCTGCTCGAAGCGCGCCGCATCGTCGGCGGCACCGCGCTGTTCGAACGCTTCACCGTGCGGTATCACGAGGCGCTCGACGCGCGCGCCTTCTTCACCGCGAAGGTGCTCGAGATGCGCCAGCGCCACGCGAAGTTCCAGGACACGCCGTACAGCCTCGAGCCGAACGTGAAGGAGAGCCCCGGCGGGCTGCGCGACCTGCAGACGATCCTGTGGATCGCGCGCGCGGCCGGCTTCGGCAGCAGCTGGCGCGAGCTCGACACGCGCGGCCTCATCACCGATCGCGAGGCACGTGAGCTGCGCCGCAACGAAGGATTCCTGAAGACCCTGCGCGCGCGGCTGCACGTGATCGCCGGGCGCCGCCAGGACATGCTCGTGTTCGACCTGCAGACGCAGGCCGCCGAGAGCTTCGGTTACCGGCCGACGCAGGCCAAGCGCGCGAGCGAGCAGCTGATGCGCCGCTACTACTGGGCCGCGAAAGCGGTCACGCAGCTGGCGACGATCCTGATCCAGAACATCGAGGCGCAGCTGTTCCCCGCGACGAGCGGCATCACGCGTGTGCTGTCGCCCGATCGCTTCGTCGAGAAGCAGGGCATGCTCGAGATCGTCGACGACGGCGTGTTCGAACGCCATCCCGACGCGATCCTCGAGGCGTTCCTGCTGTACGAGGCGACCCGCGGCGTGAAGGGCCTGTCCGCCCGCACGCTGCGCGCGCTCTACAACTCGCGCGAGATCATGAACCACACGTGGCGGCGCGATCCGCAGAACCGCCGCACGTTCATGCAGATCCTGCAGCAGCCCGAAGGCATCACGCATGCGTTCCGGCTGATGAACCAGACGAGCGTGCTCGGCCGCTACCTGCTGAATTTCCGCCGCATCGTCGGCCAGATGCAGCACGACCTGTACCACGTGTACACGGTCGACCAGCACATCCTGATGGTGTTGCGCAACATCCGCCGCTTCGCGGTGGCCGAGCATGCGCACGAGTACCCGTTCTGCAGCCAGCTGATCGGCAACTTCGAGCGCCCGTGGGTGCTGTACGTCGCGGCGCTGTTCCACGACATCGCGAAAGGCCGCGGCGGCGACCACTCGACGCTCGGGATGGCCGACGCGCGGCGCTTCTGCCGCGAGCACGGGATCACCGGCGACGACGCATCGCTGATCGTGTGGCTCGTCCAGCATCACCTGACGATGAGCCAGGTCGCGCAGAAGCAGGACACGAGCGACCCGGAAGTCATCAAGCGCTTCGCCGAAGTCGTCGGCAACGAGCGCTACCTCACCGCGCTCTACCTGCTGACCGTCGCCGATATCCGCGGCACGAGCCCGAAGGTGTGGAACACGTGGAAGGGCAAGCTGCTCGAGGACCTGTACCGCATCACGCTCGCGGTGCTCGGCGGAGCGAACCCCGACGCGCATTCGGAACTGAAGTCGCGGCAAGAGCAGGCGCTCGCGCTGCTGCGCCTCGAGACCGTGCCCGACGACGCGCACCGCGCGCTGTGGGACCAGCTCGACGTCGGCTTCTTCCTGCGTCACGACGCGGCCGACATCGCATGGCAGACGCGCGTGCTGTACCGGCACGTGAACGCCGAGACCGCGATCGTGCGCGCGCGGCCGTCGCCGATCGGCGACGCGCTGCAGGTGCTCGTGTACGTGAAGGACCGCCCCGACCTGTTCGCGGGCATCTGCGCGTACTTCGACCGCAACGGGCTGTCGGTGCTCGATGCGCGTGTCAGCACGACGCGGCACGGCTATGCGCTCGACAACTTCATCGTCACGCAGACCGAACGCGACGTGCGCTACCGCGACATCGCGAATCTCGTCGAACAGCAACTCGCGGCGCGCCTTGCCGAAACCGCGTCGCTGCCGGAACCGTCCAAGGGCCGCCTGTCGCGGCTGTCCCGGACGTTTCCGATCACGCCGCGCGTCGACCTCCGGGCCGACGAGCGCGGCCAGTACTACATCCTGTCCGTGTCCGCCAACGACCGGCCGGGCCTTCTCTATTCGATCGCGCGCGTCCTGGCCGAGCATCAGGTCGGCGTCCACGCGGCGCGGATCAATACGCTCGGCGAACGCGTCGAGGACATCTTCCTGCTCGACGGTGCCGGCCTGTCCGACAACCGCCTGCAGATCCAGCTCGAAACCGAATTGCTGCGCGCGATCGCAGTCTGAATGAATCCCAGCGTTTATGCGCACCAAATTAACCGTCAAGAATCCGAAGCCGGCGTCGCCGACCCGCGCCCCTGTCCGCTCCGGCAGCCTCGTCGCCCGCAAGGCGGTGCGCCCCGCCGCGCTACCCGCAGGCGACAAGCCGGCGCGCCCGAAGAAGGCCGCGCCGGCCGCCGCCGGCGAACGCTCGTTCAAGCCGCGCGGCGCGGCAGGCGCCGAGCGCCCGGGCGCGGATCGCGCACCGGCCAAGCGTGCGCCGCGTGAGGGCGGTGCCGAACGCGGCACGCGCGCGCCGTATCGCGACAACGCAGCCGGCGAAGGGGCGAAGCGCAGCTTCGGCGACCGTCGCACGTCGTCGGATCGTCCGCCGCGCCGTGATGACGATGCACGTCCGCGTCGCGCGGGTGGCGAAGGTGGCGCACGTGCGCCGTATCGCGAGAACGCATCCGGCGAAGGCGCAAAACGCAGCTTCGGCGACCGTCGCACGTCGTCGGATCGCCCGCCGCGTCGCGATGACGACGCACGCCCGCGTCGCGCGGGCGGCGAAGGCGGCCCGCGTGCGCCGTATCGCGACAACGCGTCCGGCGAAGGCGCAAAACGCAGCTTCGGCGACCGCCGCACGTCGTCGGATCGTCCGCCCCGTCGTGACGACGATGCACGTCCGCGTCGTGCGGGTGGCGAAGGCGGCCCGCGTGCGCCCTATCGCGACAACGCATCCGGCGAAAGCGCAAAACGCAGTTTCGGCGACCGTCGCACGTCGTCGGATCGCCCGCCGCGTCGCGACGACGATGCACGTCCGCGTCGCGCGGGTGGCGAAGGCGGCGCACGTGCGCCCTATCGCGACAACGCATCCGGCGAAGGCGCAAAACGCAGCTTCGGCGACCGTCGCACGTCGTCCGATCGCCCGCCGCGTCGTGATGACGACGCCCGCCCGCGCCGCGCAGGCGCCGATGAAGGCAAACGCCCGTCCTATCGCGACAAGGCATCCGGCGAAGGCGCGAAGCGCAGCTTCGGCGACCGCCCGGCGCGCCCCGCACGCGACGGCGAACGCCGCTCGTTCGGTGCGGTCAAGACCGCGCAACCGGTCAAGCGCGCGGCGGCCGAAGTCGACCACGGCGACGAAACCGGCCTGATGCGCCTGTCGAAGCGCATGTCCGAACTCGGCCTGTGCTCGCGCCGCGAAGCCGACGAATGGATCGAAAAGGGCTGGGTGCTCGTCGACGGCGAACGCATCGACACGCTCGGCACCAAGGTCCGCCCGGACCAGAAGATCGAGATCGACGAGCGCGCGAGCGCCGCGCAGGCCGCGCAGGTGACGATCCTGCTGCACAAGCCGGTCGGCTACGTGTCGGGTCAGGCGGAAGACGGCTATGAGGCGGCATCGGTGCTGATCACGCGCGCCAACCAGTGGAGCGGCGACCGCTCGCCGCTGCGCTTCTCGCCGCAGCACCTGCACGCGCTCGCGCCGGCCGGCCGGCTCGACATCGACTCCACCGGCCTGCTCGTACTGACGCAGAATGGCGTGATCGCCAAGCAGCTGATCGGCGAGCAGTCGGACATCGACAAGGAGTATCTGGTGCGCGTGCGCTTCGGCGAACGGCTGATCGACATCGACCAGCACTTCCCCGCGGAATCGCTCGCGAAGCTGCGCCACGGCCTCGAACTCGACGGCGTCCCGCTGAAGCCGGCGATGGTCAGCTGGCAGAACGGCGAACAGCTGCGTTTCGTGCTGCGTGAAGGCAAGAAGCGCCAGATCCGCCGCATGTGCGAACTGGTCGGTCTCGAAGTGATCGGCCTGAAGCGCGTGCGGATGGGCCGCGTGATGCTCGGCGCGCTGCCGCAGGGGCAATGGCGCTACCTGTCGGCCGACGAGTCGTTCTGACAGCGGGCACGCGCTGCGTGCCGCACCATGAAACAAGCCCGCGCAAGCGGGCTTTTTCATATCCGGTACGAAACCACACGCAACGCGGCGCGCGCAGCCGCATCAAGGTCAGTCGTCGGCGGCCGGATCGAGCCCCGGGAACAGCACCTCGGTGAAGCCGAAGCGCGTGAAGTCGGTGATCCGCATCGGATACAGCTTGCCGATCAGGTGATCGTATTCGTGCTGGACGACCCGCGCATGGAAGCCTTCCGCGACACGGTCGAGCTTCGCGCCGAACTGGTCGAAGCCGCTGTAACGCACCTTCGCGTAGCGGCTGACGACGCCGCGCATGCCCGGCACCGACAGACAGCCTTCCCAGCCCTCTTCCATGTCCGGCGGCATGTACTCGAGCTTCGGGTTGATCAGCACGGTCTCGGGCACCGGCGGTGCGTCCGGATAACGGTTGTTGCTGCCGAAGCCGAAGATGATGATCTGCAGCCCGACGCCGATCTGCGGCGCGGCGAGCCCCGCGCCGTTCGCGTGATGCATCGTCTCGAACATGTCCGCGACGATCTCGTGCAGTTCGGGGGTGTCGAACCGCTCGACCGGCTTGGCGACTTCGAGCAGGCGCGGATCGCCCATCTTCAGGATCTCGCGAATCATGGCGTGTTGCCCTCCAGGAGTTGGTGCAGTCCGTCTTCGTCCAGCACGGGGATGCCGAGTTCCTCGGCCTTCGCGAGCTTGCTGCCGGCGTCGGCGCCCGCGACCACATAATCCGTCTTCTTCGATACCGAGCCCGCGACTTTCGCGCCGGCCGCTTCGAGCATCTCCTTCGCCGCGTCGCGCGTGAGGTTCGGCAGCGTGCCCGTCAGCACGACCGTCTTGCCGGCGAGCACGCCCTGCGGCGCCTTCGGCGCGGGCGGGCCTTCGGGCCACGTGACCTTGCCGGGCGCGCGCAATTGCTCGATCACCGTGCGGTTGTGTTCTTCCGCGAAGAACTGGTGAATCGACTCGGCCACGATCGGCCCGACGTCGTTCACTTCGAGCAGTTCCTCGATCGACGCGTCCATGATCGGCGTCAGCGACCCGAAATGCTTCGCGAGATCCTTCGCGGTCGATTCGCCGACATGGCGGATCCCGAGCCCGTAGATGAAGCGCGCGAGCGTCGTGTGCTTCGCCTTCTCCAGCGAGTCGAGCAGATTCTGCGCGGACTTCTCGGCGAACCGGTCGAGTTCAGCGAGCGTCGCGAAACCGAGATTGAACAGGTCGGCCGGCGTGCGCACGAGATTCAGTTCGACGAGCTGATCGATGATCTTCTCGCCGAGCCCGTCGATGTCGAGCGCGCGGCGCTGCGCGAAGTGCCACAGCGCCTGCTTGCGCTGCGCCGGGCAGAACAGCCCGCCCGTGCAGCGTGCGATCGCCTCGTCCGGCAGGCGCTCGATCTTCGAGCCGCACACCGGGCACTCGGTCGGCATCACGAACTCGGCCGCGTCATCCGGCCGGCGCTCGAGCAATGCACCGACGACCTCGGGGATCACGTCGCCGGCGCGCCGCACGATCACGGTATCGCCGATCCGGATGTCCTTGCGGCGCACTTCGTCCTCGTTGTGCAGCGTCGCGTTGGTCACCGTCGCGCCGCCGACGAACACGGGTTCGAGCCGCGCAACCGGCGTGATCGCGCCCGTGCGGCCGACCTGCACGTCGATCGCGACCAGCTTCGTCAGCGCTTCCTGCGCCGGAAACTTGTGCGCGAGCGCGAAGCGCGGCGCGCGCGACACGAAGCCGAGGCGGTCCTGCTCGTCGCGCCGGTTCACCTTGTAGACGACGCCGTCGATGTCGTACGGCAGCGACTCGCGCTTCTCGCCGACCTTGCGGAAGAAGCCGAGCAGGCCATCGGCGCCCTGCACGACCGCGCGTTCGCGGTTCACCGGCAGGCCGAGCGTTTCGTACCAGTCGAGCAGCGCGCTGTGCGTGTCCGGCATCGGCATCCCGTCGAGCCTGCCGACCCCGTACGCGAAGAACGACAGCGGACGCTGCGCGGTGATCTTCGGGTCGAGCTGGCGCAGGCTGCCGGCCGCCGCATTGCGCGGGTTCGCGAATTCGCGCTGCTCGGCCGCGCGCTGGCGTTCGTTCAGGCGTGCGAAATCACGCTTGAACATCAGCACCTCGCCGCGCACGTCGAGCACGGCCGGCACATGCTTGCCCTTCAGCTTCAGCGGGATCGAGCGGATCGTGCGGACGTTCTCGGTCACGTCCTCGCCGGTCGTGCCGTCGCCGCGCGTCGACGCCTGCACGAACACGCCCTGCTCGTAGCGCAGCGAGATCGCGAGCCCGTCGAACTTCAGCTCGCACGCGTATTCGACCGGGTCCGTCACCGAGCCGGCGAGATCGGTCGTCTTGTCGAGCGCATCGGCGACGCGCTTGTCGAATGCGACGATGTCCTCGTCGGCGAAACCGTTGTTCAGCGACAGCATCGGCGCGTCGTGGACGACCGGCGTGAAACCGCCCGCCACTTCGCCGCCGACGCGCTGCGTCGGCGAATCGGGCGTCACGAGTTCGGGATGATCGGTTTCGAGTTGCTGCAGCTCGCCGAACAGCCGATCGTATTCGGCGTCGGGCAGGTCCGGCTGGTCGAGCACGTAATAGGCGTAATTCGCCCGCTCGAGTTGGTCGCGCAGCCACGCGGCACGCGCGTCGGGCTGGCTGGCTGGCGGTTCGGCTTGGGTTCGGGCCATGCTGGCGGCAGATTCGTTCTGAAAAATCGGATGTCCGATTATCTCAGTTTGACGCCGCGACGGGGGCGCGCGATGCGTGCCGCGCAGGCCCGCTGCAGCACACCCAGGCGGGGTGTGTGCACTGCAGCAGCGACCGACGGGCGACGGCACGTCAGGTCGCCGCCCGTGCAACGCGTTACTGGCTGAAGAGACGGCGCGTGACCGGCGAACCGGCCGGGATGCCCGCTTCCTCGAGCTTCGCGTACAGCTTCATCAGTTGCTGGTCGATCGCGACGAGCGTCGATTCCGGCAGCGGCCGGCGCGAATCGTCGACGACCCGCGCGCCGATCCGCTCGGACAGCGACTTCGCGTAATCGCACATCAGCCGGAACGGCAGGATGTCCTCTTCGGCGACCGGCACGTCGAGCACCAGCGTGATCATGTTGCCGCCCTTGTAGGTCAGGTCGTCGCGCAGGAAGTTCGTGTCGCCGAACTGCAGCATGAACACGGGGTTCTGCTTCGCGTCGAGCTTCACGAACCGCGTGCCGTCGCGCGACAGCAGCAACCCGTCCTGGGACGCGACGGCCTGCACGTAGTTCGCCGACCACGGCGCGCCGTCCGACATCACGTTGATCGACAACTGAGCGTCGCACTGCGCGGCAAAGCCGTCGAGTTCGCGCGCCATCGCGACCGTCTCCATCATGTCGGGGAATTCCGGTGCGCCGTCGATCGTGTCGGCGAACTGCTGGACGCCCGTCACGAACTCGGAGAATTCGAGCTCGTTCAGCGCGCCGCTGCGGTTCGCGAGCTGCGCGGCCGCGCGCAGCTCTTCATAGCGCACGCCGTTCTGCAGCAGCTCCCATTGGCCGCCTTCCGGCTTGCCTTCGATATGCACGGGCTTGCTGCCCGCGCGGCGCAGCCGCTGCGCGGCCGGCAGGATCTTGTCGCCCGGCAGCGGCGCGCCGAGGCGAATCGGCACGATGCAGTCGATCCGGCGGTCGACGATCGCGGGCGGCGCCGACGAAATCGTCGTGGCGGCCGGCAGCACGGGTTCGGCCGGTTCGTGCGATGCGGCGGCGGCCGGCGCTTCCTGCGCGGCGGCGGCGGCATCGTCGACGGCCTGCTCGGCCGACTCGGTCGACCCCGACGGCGCGTCGCCCCCGGTGGCTTCGGCCTGCAGGTCGGCCGGCGTGTCGGCAGGCGCCACGCCGCCGAAGGTCGGCTCGACGCGCGCGGCTTCGACCGGCGCGCTCGCGGCGGCGGCGGCCGGTGCCGGCGCCGCGGGCTCGCGGCGTGCGGGCTGGCGCACCGGCTCGATGAACGGCAGCTCTTCGTCGCGCTCGGGGCGATTCATCGCCTCGACCGCCTCTTCCGGCATCGGGCGCGGCATCCTGCGCCGCACCTTCGCACCCTGCCACGCGTTGTAGACCACGACGCCGCCCACCACGACGGCGCCCGCGCCGATCAAACCGAGTGTCAACTCGTCCATGCACGCTCCATCAGCAATTCTTGTTCGTCGGAACCGCGAACGGGCGCCCATGCGCCGCGCGAACGCGGTCCGGTTTCTTCAAACGTCAATTCTGGGCAAAACCCGCGGCGGTTTCCATGTCCACCGCGACGATCCGCGACACGCCCTGCTCCTGCATCGTCACGCCGATCAGTTGCTGCGCCATCTCCATCGCGATCTTGTTGTGCGAGATGAAGAGGAACTGCGTCTTGTCGGACATCGCGCGCACGAGATTCGCGAAACGCTCGGTGTTCGCGTCGTCGAGCGGCGCGTCGACCTCGTCGAGCAGACAGAACGGCGCCGGGTTCAACTGGAACATCGCGAACACCAGTGCGGTGGCGGTCAGCGCCTTTTCGCCGCCCGACAGCAGGTGGATGGTCGCGTTCTTCTTGCCCGGCGGCTGCGCCATCACCTGCACGCCCGCATCGAGGATTTCGTCGCCCGTCATGATCAGCTTCGCCTGGCCGCCGCCGAACAGGCGCGGGAACAGGTCGCTGAAGTGACGGTTGACCTCGTCGAAGGTACCCTGCAGCAGCGTGCGGGTTTCCTGGTCGATCTTGTGGATCGCATCCTCGAGCGTCGTGATCGCGTCGGTCAGGTCGGCCGACTGCGCATCGAGGAACACCTTGCGCTCGCTCGCGGCCTTCAGCTCGTCGAGCGCGGCCATGTTGACCGGACCCAGCGCGTTGATCGCGTTGTTCAGGCGCGTGACCTCGCCCTGCAGGTACGACGGTTTCAGGTCCGGCGTCAGCTTCTCGCGCAGCGCTTCCTCGTCGACCTCGGCCGCCGCGAGCTGCTCGGCAAACTGCTCGACGGACAGGCGCGCGGCCTGCTCCTTCAGCTGCAGCTCGGTGATGCGGTCGCGCAGCGGCTGCAGCGAACGCTCGGCGACGAGACGCTGCTCGTCCGACGCGCGCAGCTTCGCGGTCAGGTCGTCGAGTTCGATCCGCGCGGCCTGCAGCGCCTCTTCCTTCACCGCGCGAATTTCGAGCGCGTCCTGCAGGCCCGTGTGCGCGGTCTGCTCGTTGATCGTTTCGAGTTCGGCGCGCGCGTCTTCCAGCGACGCGGCGACGCGCTCGCTCTGCTCGTGCGCGACCTGGATGCTGCGCTTCAGTTCGTCGATGCGCGTGACCGCGTTGCGCGCGGCGAAACGCGCGTCGTTCGCGCCGCGCTCGAGGTCGCGCGCTTCCTGGCGCGCCTGCGTCAGCGATTCGTCGAGCGCCTCGAACGCGAGCTGGTTGTCCTCGAAGCGCGCCTGCAGCTCCGCGAGTTCGCCGTCGAAGCGCTCGAAGTTCGCTTCCGATTCCGCGCGCAATGCGCGCTGCTCGTCGATCTGCGCGCCGATCTCCTCGAGTTCTTCGCGGATCTGCGTGCTGCGCTGCGTGTAGCGTTCATGCGCCTGGGCGAGCTTCAGCACGTCCATCTGCAATGCATGCACGCGCTGGGTCGCGCGTTCGGCCTGCGCGCGCACGTCGCCGAGCGCCTGCGTGGCCTGCGTGTGTGCGGCTTCCGCGCGCACCGCCGCCGTGCGGGCCTCGTCGGCGAGCAGCGCCTGCGCGCGCACCTGGCGCGTCAGGTTCTCGATCTCCTGCTGGCGGGCCAGCATCCCGGCCTGCTCCGAATCGGCCGCGTACAACTGCACGCCGACACGCGTGACGATGTGGCCGGCCTTCACGACGAACGCGCCGCCGGCCGGCAGTTGCGCGCGCGTCGCGAGTGCCTGCGCGACGTCGTCGGCGACGTACACGTTGCCGAGCCAGTCGTTCAGCACCGCGCGGATGCCCGCATCGTCGATGCGCACGAGCGACAGCACCGGGCGCAGCCCGGCCGCGGCGGCCGGCGGCTCGCCGGCCACGGGCGGCGCGTAGAACGCGAGCTTCGCGGGCGGCGCATCGGTCGCGAACGCCTTCACCCAGTCGAGATTCGACACTTCGAGCGCAGCGAGTCGCTCGCGCAACACCGCTTCGAGCGCCGCTTCCCAGCCCGCTTCGACGTGCAGCTTCTTCCACAGGCGCGGCAGCGCGCCGAGCTCGTGCTTGTCGAGCCACGGCTGGATCTTGCCTTCGGTCTGTACGTTCTCCTGCAGCTGCTTGAGCGCGGCGAGCCGCGCCTCGAGCTGGTGGATCTGCGTGCTTTCGGCCTGCACCCGCTCCTGCGCCGCACGGCGTTCGCCGTCGAGGCGCGGCACCGTTTCCTGTGCATCGGCGAGGCGTGCCTGCGCTTCGGCGAGGATCTCTTCCTGCTCGGCGAGCTGCATGCGCAACTCTTCGAGCTGCGCTTCGTCCGGCGCGTCGAGCCCGCCCGCCTCCGACTTCAGCCGCTCATGGCGCTGCTGAAGCTGCTGGAGCTGCTGGTCGGCATTGCGCTGGTGCGCAGCTTCGAGCTTCAGCGACTGTTCGGTCTGCGCGATCCGCGCGCGCTCGTCGTTGAGCTGTGCCTGCGCATCGCGCCACTTCGCTTCGAGCGCCGGCAGCGCGTCATGCTTCGCGGCTGCGTTGTCCTCGGCGAGTGCGGCCTTCTCGTCGGCCATCGCGCGCGCTTCCTCGGCTTCCTCGAGCTCGTCCTGCGCCTTCTCGGCCTGCGCGCGCCATTGCTCGCGCTGCGCGTTCAGCGCGGCGATCTGCGCCTGCACGCGGTTGCGCGATTCGACGATGAACTTGATCTCGGCCTCGAGGCGGCTCACTTCGGCGTTGGCCTCGTAGAGCGCGCCCTGCGCGCCCTGCATCGCGTCGCTCGCCGAGTAATGCGCGACCCGCAGCGTCTCGAGCTGCGATTCGACCTCGCGCAGTTTCGCCGTCTGCGCCTCGAGGTCGATCTGCGCCTGTTCGATCGCGCGCTGCTGCTTCTGCTGCTCGCCGGCGGCCTCGTTCTTGCGCAGCAGCCACAACAGGCGCTGCTTCTCCTCGCCGTCGGTGACGAGTTCCTTGTACTTGGTCGCGACGACGGCCTGCGCCTCGAGCTTCTCGAGGTTCGCGCCGAGCTCGCGGACGATGTCCTCGACGCGCGTCAGGTTCTCGCGCGTGTCGTGCAGGCGGTTCTCGGTCTCGCGGCGGCGCTCCTTGTACTTCGACACGCCCGCGGCTTCCTCGAGGAACACGCGCAGCTCTTCCGGCTTCGCCTCGATGATCCGCGCGATCATGCCCTGCCCGATGATCGCGTACGCGCGGGGCCCGAGGCCCGTGCCGAGGAAGATGTCCTGGATGTCGCGGCGACGCGCCGGCAGGTTGTTGATGTAGTAGCTCGACGTGCCGTCGCGCGTCAGCACGCGCTTCACGGCGATCTCGCCGTACTGGCCCCACTGCCCGGCCGCACGGCCGTCGGAGTTGTCGAAGATCAGTTCGACGCTGGCCCGGCTGCCGGGCTTGCGGGCGGTCGAGCCGTTGAAGATCACGTCCTGCATCGACTCGCCGCGCAGCTCGGACGCGCGCGACTCGCCGAGCACCCAGCGCACGGCATCGATGATGTTGGACTTGCCGCACCCGTTCGGGCCCACCACGCCGACAAGCTGGCCCGGAACCTGGAAATGCGTGGGATCGACAAAGGATTTGAAGCCAGCGAGTTTGATCGAGCTCAGACGCACGGCGGTATCGGATGTGAAGAAGAGGTGAAACGGACGGGGCCGCGACGCGCGGGGCCGGACGGCCCGTGTGCGCGATGCGCCCCGGAATTCAAAAGCGGGGCCGCGCGCATCTCAAGCGTTGGGCCCCGCAAACGGCTTCCATCATACCATCGCGCGTGCGCCGTCCCGCCCGTCGCCGGGTTTGCCCGATGCCGGCGCGGCACGATGGACCCGGCTCGACAGCAGCGTCGCCAGCACGATGCACGCGCCGCCCGCCCACTCTCGCGCGCTCGGCAGCTCGCTCGCGAACACCCACGCCGACAGCGCGGTGATCACGATCTCGAACAGCATGATGATCGACGCGCGGTTCGCCGGCACGCGCGCGAGCCCGTATTGCACGAGCAGGTTGTTGGCGGCCATCGTCACGCCGATCGCGGCGATGATCGCTGCCGCGACGCCGAGCTGGCTTCCCGCCGGCGCGGCCGGCAGCCCCTCGAACAGCGACGCGACCGCGCCGAACACCGCCGCGCCGCCGAACAGCGTCGCCGTGCGCATCTCGGCGCGCATCTCCGGCAGCTCGCGGCTCGCCTTGATCACGAGCACGTTGCTCATCGCGAAACTCAGGCCGGCCGCAAGCCCCGCCCATTCGGCCGGGTTGGCCGGCAGCGGCACGCCGAGCTGCGGCGACCACAGCATCAGCATCGCGCCGCCGATCGACAGCGCCGCGAGCGCCGCGCCGGCCCAGGTCAGCCGCTCGCGCAGCAGGAAATGCGCGTAGATCGCGGTCCATGCCGGGGTCAGGTAGAACAGCAGCATCACGCGCAGCACTTCGCCGTGGATCGTGCCCCACACGAAACCGAGATTGGTCACGCCCGCCGTGATCGCGATGCCCGGCAGCACCCAGTGCCAGCGCAGCGTGGCGATCGTGCGGTGCCGCACGACGACCACGAACAGGAACGCGACCACGCTCGTCAGCGCGCTCGCCAGCGTGCCGGTGAGCCCGAGCGACGCGAGAATCCGCAGCGGATACCAGATCAGGCCCCATACCGACGCGCCGATCAGGATGGCCAGCGTCGGCAGGCTGCCGCGTACCGCGTTATTCATTTGATTCGCTACCCTTTATTCGAGCGGCCCGGCCGCCGTTCCGGCGGGCCGCGACCGCATTGCGTCACGTTATAATCGTCCGCTGCGAGCCGCGCGCCGTCGGCGCCCGCCCGCAGCCGTGCGGCACCCGCGCCGCCCCTTTCGCCCTTTCGCTCCAACCGGCCGCGATGGCCGCTTCGCCCGTGAACCCTCGACTCGACTCGCTCCAGCCCTATCCCTTCGAAAAGCTGCGCGCCCTGTTCAAGGACGTGACGCCTTCCGGCGACCTGAAACCGATCAGCTTCGGCATCGGCGAGCCCAAGCACCCGACGCCGGCGCTGATCCGCGACGCCGTGGTGGCCGCGCTCGACGGTCTCGCGTCGTACCCGGCCACGGCCGGCTCGGACGCGCTGCGCACGTCGATCGCACACTGGCTCGAGCGCCGCTACGGGCTGCCGGCAATCGACCCGGCGACGCAGGTGCTGCCCGTATCGGGCTCCCGCGAGGCGCTGTTCTCGCTCGCGCAGACTGTGATCGACGCGCGCCCGCGCGCGGATGGCAAGAAGGCGATCGTACTCTGTCCGAATCCGTTCTATCAAATTTACGAAGGCGCGGCGCTGCTGGCCGGTGCCGAACCCTATTTCGCGAACAGCGACCCGGTCCGCAACTTCGCGTGCGACTACGCGGCCGTGCCCGATGAAGTGTGGGCGCGCACCCAGCTGCTGTACGTGTGCTCGCCGGGCAACCCGACGGGCGCCGTGCTGACGCTCGACGACTGGCGCGAGCTGTTCGCGCTGTCCGACCGCCACGGTTTCGTGATCGCGTCCGACGAATGCTATTCGGAGATCTATTTCGACGAAGCGGCGCCGCCGCTCGGCGGCCTCGAGGCCGCGCACCGCCTCGGCCGCGGCTTCGAGCGGCTCGTGATGCTGTCGAGCCTGTCGAAGCGCTCGAACGTGCCGGGCATGCGCTCGGGCTTCGTCGCCGGCGACGCCGCGCTCCTGAAAAAATTCCTGCTGTACCGCACGTACCACGGCGCCGCGCTGTCGCCGGTCTGGCAGCACGCGAGCATCGCCGCGTGGAACGACGAGGCGCACGTGCGCGAGAACCGCGCGCTGTACCTGCAGAAGTTCAGCACGGTCACGCCGATGCTGGCCGACGTGATCGACGTGAAGCTGCCCGACGCCGCGTTCTACCTGTGGGCCAACGTCGCGCGCACCGGCCTGTCGGACACCGAGTTCGCCCGCCGCCTGTACGCCGACTATAATGTGACGGTTCTGCCCGGCTCGTACCTCGCGCGCGATGCGCACGGCGCGAATCCGGGCCGCGATTTCATCCGGATCGCGCTCGTCGCGGGCACCCCCGAATGCGTCGAGGGCGCGCAACGCATCGTCGATTTCTGCCGGGCTCTCGCGCGGTAAGACGTCCATCCCGATCAATTCCATTCATCTCCTGCGAAAACGAACATGTCGCAACAACTTCAGCAAATCATCGATACCGCCTGGGAAAACCGCGCCGAGCTGTCGCCGAAGGCCGCGCCCGCCGACGTCCGCGAAGCCGTCGCTCACGCGATCGAGCAGCTCGACAAGGGTGCACTGCGCGTCGCCGAGAAGATCGACGGCAACTGGACCGTCCATCAGTGGCTGAAGAAGGCCGTGCTGCTGTCGTTCCGCCTGGAGGACAACGCACCGATGCCGGCGGGCGGCTACTCGCAGTTCTACGACAAGGTGCCGTCGAAGTTCGTGAACTACACGGCCGAAGACTTCGCCGCGGGCGGCTTCCGCGTCGTGCCGCCGGCCATCGCGCGCCGCGGCTCGTTCATCGCGAAGAACGTCGTGCTGATGCCGTCGTACACCAACATCGGCGCGTACGTCGACGAAGGCACGATGGTCGATACGTGGGCGACGGTCGGCTCGTGCGCTCAGATCGGCAAGAACGTGCACCTGTCGGGCGGCGTCGGCATCGGCGGCGTGCTCGAGCCGCTGCAGGCCAACCCGGTCATCATCGAAGACAACTGCTTCATCGGCGCGCGCTCGGAAGTCGTCGAAGGCGTGATCGTCGAGGAGAACTCGGTGATCTCGATGGGCGTGTACCTCGGCCAGAGCACCAAGATCTACGATCGCGAAACGGGCGAAGTCAGCTACGGCCGCATTCCGGCCGGCTCGGTCGTCGTCGCCGGCAACCTGCCGTCGAAGGACGGCTCGCACAGCCTGTACTGCGCGGTGATCGTGAAGAAGGTCGACGCGAAGACCCGCGCGAAGGTCGGCCTGAACGAGCTGCTGCGAGGCGACTGATGGCGAAGCCGCACACCGTGGTCGTCTACGGCATTCCGAACTGCGACACCGTGAAGAAGGCCCGCGTGTGGCTCGACGATCACGGCGTCGAGTTCGAGTTCCACGACTTCAAGAAGCTCGGCGTCAGCGCACCGCTGGTCGAAGACTGGCTGAAGGACGTATCGCTCGACGCGCTCGTGAACAAGCGCGGCACGACGTGGCGCGGCCTGGACGACGCCATGAAGGCGGCCGCGGAAACGAAGTCCGGCGCGGTTGCGCTGATGATCCACAAGCCGTCGGTCATCAAGCGCCCCGTGCTCGTCGTCAACGGCCGCGTGAAATCGCTCGGCTTCGTGGCCGATCAGTACGCGGCGCTGTTTGCCGCCTAGGCGGCCCGCGCGGCGCCCGCGCTGCACACGACGCCTCATCGCTGCCGGCCACCGCGCCGGCATTTTTTATCGAAAGTGGTCCGAACCATGTCCGCCACCCTAGCCCTTACCGAACAGCTGATCGCCCGCGCGTCCGTCACGCCCGACGACCAGCATTGCCAGCAGATCATGACCGAGCGCCTCGCCGCGCTCGGCTTCGAATGCGAAACCATCGCGTCGCATGGCGTGACCAACCTGTGGGCCGTCAAGCGCGGCGCCGACGGCCGCGACGGCAAGCTGCTCGCGTTCGCGGGCCACACCGACGTCGTGCCGACCGGCCCGCTCGAGCAGTGGACCTCGCCGCCGTTCATTCCCGCGCATCGCGACGGCAAGCTGTACGGCCGCGGCGCAGCCGACATGAAGACGTCGCTCGCCGCGTTCGTCGTCGCGTCCGAGGAATTCGTGGCGGCCCACCCCGGCCACCGCGGCGCGATCGCGTTCCTGATCACGAGCGACGAGGAAGGCCCGGCCACCGACGGCACCGTGAAAGTCGTCGAACTGCTCGAAGCGCGCGGCGAACGTCTCGACTACTGCATCGTCGGCGAGCCGACGTCGACCGCCGAACTCGGCGACGTCGTGAAGAACGGCCGCCGCGGCTCGATGTCGGGCGAGCTGATCGTCAAGGGCGTGCAGGGCCACATCGCCTACCCGCACCTCGCGAAGAACCCGATCCACCTGCTCGCGCCGGCGCTCGCCGAGCTCGCCGCCGAACAGTGGGACGAAGGCAACGAATACTTCCCGCCGACCACCTGGCAGGTGTCGAACCTGCATGCCGGCACCGGTGCGACCAACGTGATCCCCGGCCACGCGGACCTGATGTTCAACTTCCGCTTTTCGACGGCGAGCACCGTCGAGGGCCTGCAGGCGCGCGTGCATGCGATCCTCGACAAGCACGGCCTCGAATATTCGCTGAAGTGGTCGGTGAGCGGCCTGCCGTTCCTCACGCCGCGCGGCGACCTGTCGAACGCGCTGGAGAACGCGATCCGCGCCGAGACCGGCCTCACGACCGAGCTGTCGACGACGGGCGGCACGTCCGACGGGCGCTTCATCGCGCGCATCTGCCCGCAGGTGATCGAGTTCGGTCCGCCGAACGGCAGCATCCACAAGATCGACGAGCACATCGACGTGCGCTTCGTCGACCCGCTGAAGAACGTGTACCGCCGCGTGCTCGAACAACTGATCGCCTGACGGAGCCTCGCATGACGACACCTTTTGCAACTGTTCGCGACCTGCTGCGCTATGCGGTCACGCGCTTCTCGAAGGCGAAGCTCGCGTTCGGCCACGGCTCGGACAACGCGTACGACGAAGCCGCCTACCTCGTGCTCCACACGCTCGACCTGCCGCTCGACACGCTCGAGCCGTTCCTCGATGCCCGCCTGCTGCCCGACGAAATCGCGGCCGTGCTCGCGGTGATCGAACGGCGCGCGACCGACCGCGTGCCGGCCGCGTATCTCACGCATGAAGCGTGGATGCACGGCCACCGCTTCTACGTCGACGAGCGCGTGATCGTGCCGCGCTCGTTCATCGGCGAACTGCTCGACGACGGGCTGCAGCCGTATGTCGCCGATCCCGAGCAGGTCGGCGCTGTGCTCGAGCTGTGCACCGGCTCCGGCTGCCTCGCGATCCTCGCAGCCAGCGCGTTCCCGAATGCCGAAATCGACGCGGTCGACCTGTCCGAGAAGGCACTCGAAGTCGCCGAGATCAACGTGCGCGACTACGGCCTCGACGATCGCATCACGCTGCATCGCGGCGACCTCTACACGCCGCTGCCCGCGTTCCGCGCCGAACCCGACACGCGCTACGACGTGATCCTGACGAACCCGCCGTACGTGAACGCGACGTCGATGGCGGCCCTCCCGCCCGAGTACCGGCACGAGCCGGAAATGGCGCTCGCGGGCGGCGACGACGGGATGGACATCGTGCGGCGCATCATCGGGCAAGCGCACAACTGGCTGCACGACGACGGCGTGCTCGTCGTCGAGATCGGCAACGAGCGCGAGCACGTCGAAGCCGCGTTCGGCGGCCTCGAGCTCACGTGGCTGCCCACCAGCGCGGGCGACGACGCCGTGTTCCTGATCCAGGCGTCGGACCTGCCGCGCAAGGCCTGACGGCGCGCCGCGACCGAACCGTGCGGTACGGCACACCGCTGTCCCGCACGGTTGGGTAAGATGCGCGTAAGCGGCCGTCGCGCCGCACGACTTCAGGAGTCCGTCACGCGCCCATGACCCTCGACTGGCTACATCTCGGCACCCTGGTCCTGGCCATCCATGTGCTCGGGATCATCGCGGCGTGTCATGCGCTCATGAATACCCGCACGTCGCAAGGCGCGATCGCATGGGCCGTGTCGCTCGCCGCGATGCCGTACCTGACGCTCATCCCCTACCTGTTCCTCGGCCGCAGCAAGTTCTCCGGCTACGTCGATGCACGGCGCCACGAGATGGAAGCGCTGCGCACGCACGCACCGCGCGCGCCATGGCCCGCTGCGGACGCAACCGACGGGCAGGCCGCCGACGCGATCGGCCGGGCCGCCGTGCTCGCGCTCACGCGGCTGGGTGGAATGCCGTTCGTCGGCGGCAATGCGGTGCGCACGCTCGTGAACGGCGACGCAACCTTCTCGGCGATCCTGTCGGCGATCGACGCCGCGCGCGACTACGTGATCGTCCAGTTCTTCATCGTGCGCGACGACGCGCTCGGCCAGATGCTGCGCGACGCGCTGCTCGCCCGCACGGCGGCCGGCGTGCGCTGCTACCTGCTGTACGACAGCATCGGCAGCTTCGACCTGCCGCGCGGTTACGTCGACACGCTGCGCCGCGGCGGCGTCGAGGTCCATCCGTTCGCGACCCACCGCAAGTTCGTCAACCGCTTCCAGCTCAACTTCCGCAACCATCGCAAGATCGTCGTCGTCGACGGCAATCGCGCGTTCGTCGGCGGTCTCAACGTCGGCGTCGAATATCTCGGTGCGAACCGGCGCCTGTCGCCGTGGCGCGACACCCATATCGAGATTCGCGGCCCGGTGGTGGCCAGCATCCAGTACGTGTTCGCCGAAGACTGGCACTGGGCCACGCAGACGCTGCCGCCGCTCGCAGCGCCGCCGGAGGCGCTGCCCGACGACGCGATGCATTGCCTCGCCGTGCCGATGGGGCCGGCCGACAAGCAGGAAACCGGCTCGCTGTTCTTCGTCGAGGCGATCAACGCCGCGCGCGAACGGGTCTGGATCACGACGCCGTATCTCGTGCCCGACGAAGCGGTGATCGCCGCGCTGAAGCTCGCGGTGATGCGCGGCGTCGACGTGCGCATCCTGATTCCGAGCCGGCGCGATCACTACGTGGTGTTCGAAGCGTCGAAGCTCTATGCGCGCGATCTCGTCGACGCTGGCGTCAAGGTGTTTCGCTACCGGCCCGGCTTCCTGCATCAGAAAGTGCTGCTGATCGACCGCGTCGCGGCCGCCATCGGCAGCGCGAATCTCGACAACCGCTCGTTCCGGCTGAACTTCGAAATCATGGTGCTGACCGTCGACCGCGCGTTCGCCGCCGAAGTCGAAGCGATGCTCGACGCCGATTTCGCGCTGGCCTACGAAGTCGATGCGAACGAGTATCGGCACTCGCCCGCGTGGCGGCGTATCGCCATGCACGTCGCGCGCCTGTTCGCGCCGATCCTGTAGCGGTTGCGCGAGCGCCGGCCCCGCGCCGCCGCCCGGCGGCGCATGCTTTCGCACGGCGCGACCCAGGCAGGCTCGATCCGAACCGCCCGCTCGCCGCATCGAACGGTCAAAGCAGCTTGTCGATATCCGCGGCGATTTCCTCGGGCTTCGTCGACGGCGCGTAGCGCTTGACGATCCGCCCGTCGCGGTCGATCAGGAATTTCGTGAAATTCCACTTGATCGCCTTGAGGCCGAGGATGCCGGGCGCCTCGTCGGTCAGGTAGCGGTACAGCGGATGCGCGTGGTCGCCCTTCACGTCGATCTTCGCGAACATCGGGAACGTGACGCCGTAGTTGCGCTCGCAGAACGCGCCGATCTGCGTGGCGTCGCCCGGCTCCTGCTTGCCGAACTGGTTGCACGGGAAGCCGAGCACGAAGAAACCGCGGGCCGCGTACTGCTCATACAGCTTCTGCAGGCCCGCATACTGCGGCGTGAAACCACACTCGCTCGCGGTATTGACGATCAGCAGCACCTTGCCGCGATACGCGTCGAGCGACGCGGGTGCGCCCGCGAGCGTCTCTGCGCTGAACGAATACAGGGTGGACATCAGGCACTCCTTTTACGAAACCGTATCGACGTGGAGTCTAGGCGAAATCGCGTCGTTGCGGCACCTGCCGAACGGCCGATATCCGGGGCGACGCGCGCGCAGTCTAGAATAGCGGTTTTGGTCAGTCATTCCCGCCGTGATCCGTTTCAATCAGTTCAGCCTTGCGCGCGGCACCAAGCCGCTGTTCGAGTCGGCCTCGTTCGTGCTCAATCCCGGCGAGAAAGCCGGCCTGATCGGCGCGAACGGCGCCGGCAAATCGACGCTCTTCTCGGTCCTGCGCGGCGAGCTGCATTCCGACGGCGGCGATTTCGCGATGCCGCCGTCGTGGCGGATCGCCCACGTGTCGCAGGAAACGCCCGCCGTCGACCGCTCCGCGCTCGACTACACGCTCGACGGCGACACCGCGCTGCGCGAGATCGAGGCGCGTATCGCCGCCGCTTCGGCCGCGCACGACGGCACGGCCGAAGCCGACGCGCACGCGGCGTTCGCCGACGCCGACGGCTATACGGCCCCCGCGCGCGCCGAAGCGCTGCTGCTCGGCCTCGGCTTCACGCTCGCGCAGACGCGCGAATCGGTCGCCAGCTTCTCCGGCGGCTGGCGCATGCGCCTGAACCTCGCGCAGGCGCTGATGTGCCGCTCCGACCTGCTGCTGCTCGACGAACCGACCAACCACCTCGACCTCGACGCGATCGTCTGGCTCGAAGACTGGCTGCACCGCTACGCCGGCACGCTCGTCGTGATCTCGCACGACCGCGAATTCCTCGACTCGATCTGCAACGTCACGCTGCATCTGGAAAATCGCCAGGTGAAGCGCTACGGCGGCAATTACTCGCAGTTCGAAGTGCTGCGTGCGCAGCAGCTGGCGCTGCAGCAAAGCGCGTACGAAAAGCAGCAGAAGACGATCGAGCACCTGCAGAGCTTCGTCGACCGCTTCAAGGCCAAGGCGACCAAGGCCAAGCAGGCGCAAAGCCGGATGAAGGCGCTCGAGAAGATGGAGCTGATCGCGCCCGCGCACATCGCGTCGCCGTTCACGTTCGAGTTCCGCACGCCCGACGCCGCGCCGAACCCGATGATGGTGATGGAAGACGTCCGCTGCGGCTACCACGCGGAGGACGGCACGGACATCCCGATCGTCGAACGCGTGGCGCTGTCGATCCAGAACGGCCAGCGCATCGGCCTGCTCGGCGCGAACGGCCAGGGCAAGTCGACGCTAATCAAGACGCTGGCCGGCACGCTCGCGCCGCTGTCGGGCCACGTGCGCGACGGCAAGGGGCTGACGATCGGCTATTTCGCGCAGCACCAGCTCGAAACCCTGCGCGAGGACGATTCGCCGCTCGCGCATCTCGCACGGCTCGCCCCCGATACGCGCGAGCAGGAACTGCGCGACTTCCTCGGCGGCTTCAATTTCTCCGGCGACATGGCGACGAGCCCGGTCGGCCCGTTCTCGGGCGGCGAGAAGGCGCGGCTCGCGCTTGCGCTGATCATCTGGCAGAAACCGAACCTGCTGCTGCTCGACGAGCCGACCAACCACCTCGACCTCGAGACGCGTCACGCGCTGACGATGGCGCTCGCGCAGTTCGAAGGCACGCTGATCCTCGTCTCGCACGACCGCCACCTGCTGCGCGCGACCACCGACCAGTTCATGCTCGTCGCGAAGCACCGGCTGCAGCCGTTCGACGGCGACCTCGACGATTACCGCGACTGGCTGCTGCAGCATGCGGCCGAGCAACGCGCGGCCGCGAAGGCCGACAGCGCGGCGGCAGCGGGCACGGATCCGGGCGTCAACCGCAAGGACCAGAAGCGTCAGGCGGCCGAGGAGCGCCAGCGGTTGTCGCAACTGAAGAAACCGCTGCAGAACCGCATCACGAAGCTCGAAAGGGAAATGGAAACGCTGCACGCGGAAAAGGCGCGCCTCGACGCGTTCGTCGCCGATCCGGCGAGCTACGAAGCCGCGCGCAAGACGGAACTGACCGAAGCGATCCGCAAGCTGGGCGAGGTCAATGCCCGACTCGAAACGGTCGAGGCGGACTGGCTCGCCGTGCAGGAAGAACTCGAGCAGATCGGCTGAACGCGCCCGGCGCGCCGTCAGCCGGTCGTTTTCAGCGGCGGCCGCACGCCTAGGCACGATCCACGACCGGCGAACCCGCCCGGCCGCACCGGGTGCGGAAACGACAAGGCCGGGCGCCCGGGCCCGGCCTCTTTGTCATTGTTGCGTTCGACGTGATCGCGTCGGCCGTCCGCCGGCCGCCGGCCGCGCCAACCGCTCAACGCCGCGGCAACGTATCGCGCGGCATCTGCTCGTCATCGCCCATCAGGTGACGCCGCCCTTCGGTCGGCCGGCGGATCGCCGCGGCGACCTCCGCTTCCGTCACGTCCTCGGACACGACCCGGCGCGCCAGGCGCCCTTCGTCGTCGATCCATTCGACGATCCGGCATCCGCCGCCCCACGGCTGAACGATCGGCTCCGACACACGGCAGCCGCGCAGGTTGTAACTGCGTCCGCTCGGCGCTTCCCCATACTGTTTAAACATAGGTTCCCTTCGCATTGTGCGGTTCGACGATCCGGCAAAGGATAGGGAAAAGCGATGTCCGGCGGGTTACATCAGCCTACATATTCATTACATTCAATTACGCGACAGATCACCGTGGCCAACGCACGGCGGCGCTGGCCAGCCACGGCTATTCGAGATCGCGCACACGGTCGATCGCCTGCTCGATCCGCTCGACGGCCATCACGTTCAGTCCTTCGATCGGCTGTTTCGGTGCATTCGCCTTCGGGATCAGCGCGGCGGTAAAACCGAGCTTCGCCGCCTCGCGCAGCCGTTCCTGGCCGCGTGGGGACGGCCGGATCTCGCCCGCCAGCCCCACTTCGCCGAACACGATCAGGCCCTTAGGCAGCGCCTTGTTGCGCATCGACGAATGGATCGCGAGCAGCACTGCGAGGTCGGCGGCCGGCTCGGTGATCTTCACGCCGCCCACCGCGTTCAGGAACACGTCCTGGTCGAAACACGCGATGCCCGCGTGCCGGTGCAGCACCGCGAGCAGCATCGCGAGCCGGTTCTGCTCGAGGCCGACCGCCAGCCGGCGCGGGTTCGGCACGTGGGCCGTATCGACGAGCGCCTGGATCTCCACGAGCAGCGGGCGCGTGCCCTCCTGCGTGACGAGCACGCAGGAACCCGGCACGACCTGCTCGTGCTGCGACAGGAACAGCGCGGACGGGTTCGCGACGCCGCGCAGCCCGCGCTCGGTCATCGCGAACACGCCGAGCTCGTTGACCGCGCCGAAGCGGTTCTTGAACGCGCGCACGAGCCGGAACGACGAATGGGTGTCGCCCTCGAAGTACAGCACCGTGTCGACGATGTGCTCGAGCACGCGCGGGCCCGCGAGGTTGCCCTCCTTCGTCACGTGCCCGACCATGATGATCGCGGTGCCGGACTGCTTCGCGATGCGCGTGAGCTGCGCCGCGCACTCGCGCACCTGCGCGACCGAGCCGGGCGCCGATGTCAGCGCTTCGGAATAGACGGTCTGGATCGAGTCGATGACGGCGACGTCCGGCCGTTCCGCGTCGATCGCGGCCTGGATCTTCTCGAGCTGGATCTCGGCGAGCAGCTTCAGCTCGGCCGCCGGCGCGCCGCCGTCGAGCAGCGCGAGCCGTTGCGCGCGCAACGCGATCTGCGCGGCCGATTCCTCGCCGCTGATATAGAGTGCGCGCCGCTCGCTCGCGATGTCCGCGAGCGACTGCAGCAACAGCGTCGACTTGCCGATGCCGGGATCGCCGCCGATCAGCACGACGCCGCCCGGGACCAGCCCGCCGCCCAGCACGCGATCGAATTCGCCAATGCCGGTGGAGAAGCGCGGCACGTCGGCCGCCTCGATGTCGACGAGGCGCTGCACGGGCGCGCGTTTCGCGAGCGACTGGAAGCGATGGGCGGCCGGCGACTCGGCGACCGATTCGACGAGCGTGTTCCAGGCCTGGCACGACGGGCATTGCCCCTGCCACTTCGGGGTTTGTCCGCCGCACTCGCTGCAGACGTAGACGGTTTTCTGTTTGGCCACGCGTGCTGCCCTTATTCCGCGCGCACCGGTACGCGGGCGGCGACCGCGCACATCAGTTCATAGCCGATGGTCCCGCAATGGCGCGCGACGTCGTCGATCGGCAGCGCGTTGCCCCACAGCTCGACCCGCGCGCCGACGCCGGCCTGCGGGCACGGCGTCAGGTCGACGGTAATCATGTCCATCGACACGCGGCCGACGATCCGCGTGCGGATGCCGTCGACGATCACGGGCGTGCCTTCGGGTGCGACGCGCGGATAGCCGTCCGCATAGCCGCACGCGACGACGCCGATGCGCATCTGCGCTTGCGCGGAGAACGTCGAGCCATAGCCGATCGCCTGCCCCTTCGCGATCGTCTGCACGGCGATCAGCTCGGAGGCGAGCGTCATCGCGGGCTTCAGGCCCGTGTCGGCGATATCGGACGACAGCCCCGACGGCGATGCGCCGTACAGCACGATCCCCGGCCGCACCCAGTCGAAGTGCGTATCCGGATGCCACAGCACGGCTGCCGAATTCGCGAGGCTGCGCGCGCCCGCGATGCTTGCCGCGCCGCGCTCGAACGTCGCGAGCTGCTCGGCGACGCCGCGCTCGTTGTCGGCGTCCGAAAAATGGGTCATCAACGTGATCTGGCCGATGCCGGGGCACGCACGGGCGCGCTCCCACGCGGCGCGGTACTTCTCCGGCACGTAGCCGAGCCGGTTCATCCCGCTGTTCATCTTGAGCTGCACGTTGACGGGCTTCGACAGCCGCGCCGTCTCCAGCATCCGCATCTGCTCGTCGTTGTGGACGGTGGTCGTGAGGCTGTAGCGGTCGATCACGTCGATGTCGGTCGACCGGAAGAACCCTTCGAGCAGCAGGATGGGGCCGGCCCAGCCGAGCTCGCGCAGCTTCACGGCCTCGTCGAGGTCGAGCAGGCCGAAGCCGTCGGTGCCGCGCAGGCCGGGAAACACGCGCGCGAGACCGTGGCCGTACGCGTTGGCCTTGACGACCGCCCAGACCTTGGACGGGCCGGCAAAGCGGCGGACGACGGAGAGATTGTTCGCGAGGGCGGCGGTGTGGATGGTGGCGGAGATCGGGCGCGGCATGGGAAATTTACGTAAAGACGCTTGCGAATCATCAGCTTACCGCGCCTTTTGAGCACCGAAGCCGACAATTTGCGGAACGATCGGGGAATCTTGCTAGTCCGAATTGCCGTATTTTCGTGTTATAAAGCCGTGCGCACAACCCATTTCGAACGGAATAAGCCGATCGCATACCAGGCGGCCTACGCGGCCCTGCCGCAGCGACGAAAGCATCGCATCAGATGAAAAAAGGTTTTTACACCATCATGGCCGCGCAGTTTTTCTCGTCGCTGGCCGACAATGCGCTTCTCATCGCCGCCATCGCCCTGCTGAAAGACCTCCACGCCCCCAACTGGATGACACCGCTGCTCAAGCTGTTCTTCGTGTTGTCGTATGTGGTGCTGGCGGCCTATGTCGGTGCGTTCGCCGATTCGCGTCCGAAGGGGCGCGTGATGTTCATCACCAATTCGATCAAGGTGGTCGGCTGCCTGATCATGCTGCTCGGCGCCCATCCGCTGATCGCATACGGCATCGTCGGGTTCGGCGCCGCGGCCTACTCGCCCGCGAAGTACGGCATTCTGACCGAGCTGCTGCCGGCCGACCGGCTCGTCGCCGCGAACGGCTGGATCGAAGGCACGACCGTCAGCTCGATCATCCTCGGCACCGTGCTCGGCGGCGCGCTGATCAGCCCGCACATCGCGTCGCACGTGATCGCGCACACGCCAGCCTGGATCGCCACGCCCGCCGAAGCGGCGATGGTGATCATCATGGCGATCTACGTGATCGCCGCCATCTTCAATCTGCGGATCCCCGATACCGGCGCGCGCTACCCGAAGCAGGAGCGCGGCCCGGTCAAGCTCCTCACCGACTTCGCCGACTGCTTCATGGTGCTCTGGCGCGACAAGCTCGGCCAGATCTCGCTCGCGGTCACGACGCTGTTCTGGGGCGCGGGCGCGACGCTGCAGTTCATCGTGCTGAAGTGGGCCGAAGTGTCGCTCAACATGTCGCTGTCCGAAGGCGCGATCCTGCAGGCGGTGGTCGCGGTCGGCGTCGCGGGCGGTGCAATCGCCGCCGCCGCGCGGATCCCGCTGAAGAAGTCGCTCAGCGTGCTGCCGGTCGGCATCATCATGGGCATCGCGGTCATGCTGATGGCGTTCTACACGCGCGACCTGTTCCCGGCGCACTGGGCCGTGCATTTCGGCCACCTGCGCCTGCCCGTGTACCTGATCGTCGCGTACATCTTCCTGATCTGCGTCGGCGCGCTGTCCGGCTACTTCGTGGTTCCGATGAACGCGCTGCTGCAGCATCGCGGCCACGTGCTGCTGTCGGCCGGCCATTCGATCGCGGTGCAGAACTTCAACGAGAACCTGTCGGTGCTCGTGATGCTGTGCCTGTACGCGGTGCTGGTCTGGCTCGACGTGCCGGTCGGCGTCGTGATCGTGCTGTTCGGCACGTTCGTGTGCCTGACGATGTGGCTCGTGATGCGCCGCCACCAGGCGAACCAGCGTCAGTTCGACTCGGTCGCGCTGATCGGCGAATCGCGGCACTGACGCTACACTTCCTGTTTCCGTCCGTTGGCGCCGGTCTTCGAACCGGCGCCTTGCCATCATGACGCACCCGATACCCAACGTCCTGACGATCGCCGGCTCCGACTCGGGCGGCGGCGCGGGCATCCAGGCCGATCTCAAGACCTTCTCCGCGCTCGGCGCGTACGGCGCGAGCGTGATCACCGCGCTGACCGCGCAGAACACGCGCGGCGTGACCGGCGTGCACGCGCCGGACGCCGCGTTCGTGACCGCGCAGCTCGACGCGGTGTTCGACGACATCCGCATCGACGCGGTCAAGATCGGCATGCTCGCGAACGCGGCGATCGTGCACGCGGTCGCCGACGCGCTGCGGCGCCATGCGCCGCGCTTCGTCGTGCTCGATACGGTGATGATTTCGAAGAGTTCGCACGCGCTGCTCGCGCCCGATGCGGTCGACGCGTTGCGCGACGCGCTGCTGCCGCTCGCGACCGTCGTCACGCCGAACCTGCCCGAAGCGGCCGCCCTGCTCGGCGACACGCCCGCGATGACCGAAGACGACATGGTCCGGCAAGGCCAGGCGCTGCTGAAGACCGGCGCGCGCGCCGTGCTGATGAAGGGCGGCCACCTGCCCGACGCGGCCGCGAGCCCCGACTGGCTCGTCGATGCGGCGCATGCGGTGCGGTTCGACGGCACGCGCGTGCCGGTCAGCAACACGCACGGCACGGGCTGCACGCTGTCGTCGGCGATCGCCGCGCTGCTGCCGCAGCGGCCCGATCTCGACAGCGCGGTGCGCGAAGCGAAGGCCTACCTGACCGGCGCGATCGCCGCGAGCGGCCAGCTCGACGTCGGCCACGGCGTCGGCCCCGTCCATCACTTCCATCGCTGGTGGTAAGCGCCGGCTGATGCGGCGTCAGTGGTCCTGGGCAGCGAACGCCTGCGCACGCGCGGGCCAGTCGTCCGGCACGATGAAGCCACGCGCCGTCTCCCGCCATACGCCGTTGCCGTCCTGTCGATGGACGCCGATCAGCGCGGGCGCCTGGCGCGCCGTCAAGGCGGACGGCAACTCGAGCGAACGCGCCAGCGGTTCGGGCGCGGCGTCGGCCGCCACCCGCCGCGGCGCGAGCCATGCGAGCCGCGGCAGCACGTTCCACGCCGCACCGTCGGGCTGCGCGGTGGCCCAGGCCGGCCACTGCGCGTGCGTGAGCCAGAACCCGCGCGGATGATCGGCCGCGATTTCCGCGGCCACCGGCGGCAGCGGCACGCCGTGCGGATAGAACAGCCAGCCCTTGATGAACATCTGCGCATCGGACGGCGCGCCGTAGCCCAGCAGCGCGAACCCGTGGCGATCGCTCAGCCGCAGCTGATGCTCGAGCAGCCGGCTGCGCTTGCGGTCGAGGCGGTCGACGAGATTCGGCCCGACGAAATCCGCGAGCGACGCGTCGCCGTCGACCGGCGCGCATAGATAGCACTTGACCGCGAGTTCCCAGTGCAGGCGCAGCCCGCCCGGCGCATCGACGATGAAATCGACCTCGCCGAGCGTCTTGCCGTTGCTGCGCAGCGGCAGGTTGGCGGCGACGAGCCGCAGCGACGGCCCGTGTGTGAGGAAATACTCCAGCAGGCATTCGGCATAGCGGCCGAGTCGCACGGGCCGCAGCCCGTCGAGCGCGCGGTGCAGCGGCTCGGGCGCGGCATCGAGCGCGACGAGCCACGCTTCGACGGCCACCCGCTCGACCGCATCCGACCACGGATGCGCGAGCGGCGCGCCGGGCGCGGCAGTGAGCAGGCTCGGGCTCGCGAGGAGCCAGCCCAGATCGCGGACCGCGGCATCGTGCAGCGTATCGATGAACGCGACCGCCGCGCCGCGCGTCATTGTCCGGCCGGCCCGTGCGCGGCGGCGCCCTCCGCCCGCTGGAACGTATCGCGCGCCAGGCACAGGTCGGCCCACGCCTTCGACTTGTCCTGCAGGCTGCGCAGCAGGTACGCCGGGTGGTAGGTGACGATCACCGGCACGCCTTCGTACGTGTGCACGCGGCCGCGCAGCGATGCGATGCTCGCGTCCGTCTTCAGCAGCGTCTGCGCGGCGAAGCGGCCGAGCGCGACGATCAGCTTCGGCTTCACGAGCGCGACCTGGCGCTGCAGGTACGG
This sequence comes from Burkholderia sp. BCC1988, assembly GCF_905339895.1. NCBI lineage: Bacteria > Pseudomonadati > Pseudomonadota > Betaproteobacteria > Burkholderiales > Burkholderiaceae > Burkholderia > Burkholderia sp. BCC1988. The sequence continues at coordinate 145,307 of NZ_CAJPHA010000014.1, read as the reverse complement.
CTCGCAGCGCGCGACCTCGTCCGGTTCCGGATTGCGGTTGCCGGGCGGGCGGCACTTGATCACGTTCGCGATGTAGACGTTGTCGCCGCGCTTGAGCGCGAGCGACTGCAGCATGTTGTCGAGCAGCTTGCCGGCCTGGCCGACGAAGGGCTCGCCCTGCCTGTCCTCGTTCTCGCCCGGCGCTTCGCCGATCAGCATCCAGTCCGCTTCCCGATCGCCGACACCGAACACGGTATTGGTGCGCTTCTCGCACAGGCGGCAGCTCGTGCAGCCGGCGACGCGTGCGGCGAGCGCATCCCAGTCGAGCATCGCGACCGGCGTTGCAGCAGGACGCGCTTCGGCCGGCGGCAGCGGATCGCCGGGCGGCGCCGCGTCGAACCACGCGAAATCGTCTTCGGTGAGCGGCGGCAGGTCGTCCGCGGCGGCGGCGGCCGGGGACGACGCCGGCCCGGCGGACGCGCGATCGTCGTCGATCGCGGCACGCGCGCCGCCGCCCGTTTCGTCGATCGCGGCACGCGCGCCGCTGCCCGTTTCCGCAGCCGGTGCCGCGGAGCGCGCGGCGCCGCCAGCGGGCGGCGTATCCGCCAGCGGCCTATCGCCGCGCGGGAACACGCGTGCAGGCGCCTGCGTGTCACGCGACTGCTCCGACGTCGGCCGCGACGCGGGCGCAACGGTTGCGGCCGCAACGGCGGACGCATCGTCCGCCGCGCCCGGCACGCCAACCGGCCCGGCCCCCGCGCCACCCGCTTCGGCGCCTTCCGCGCGCGAGCCGCGCCGCACCCAGATCTGCGCGAGCCCCATTTCCTCAAGCGCTGCTTCAGCCCACGCCATGCGCGTCCCCTTCGTCCTTGTTCAGCGTCAGACGCATCACGATCGCGTCCTCCCGGCTGCGATGCCGCGCCGGATAGTAGTTCTTGCGCCGGCCGATCGTCACGAAGCCGAAGCGCTCGTACAGATGGATCGCCCGCGGATTGGACGGCCGCACCTCGAGCAGCACGCCGTCGAGCCCCTCCGCGCGCGAGATGCGCACGGCTTCGCGCAGCAGCGCGAGGCCCGCGCCCGACTGCTGGGCGGCCGGCGCGACGCACAGGTTCAGCAGGTGCATTTCGTCGATCACCGGCATCAGCACGCAATAGCCGACGAGCGCGCCCGTCACGTGCCGCAGGCACACGCCGAAATAGCCGTTGCGCAACGAATCCTGGAAATTGCCGCGGCTCCACGGGAATTCGTACGCGACCTGCTCGATCGCGACGACCTCGTCGAGATCGGTGTCGGTCATCGGCGACAAATAGCGGTCGCTCAACAGGACGCCCGTCATCCTTTTGCTCCGTCCGTCTGCGCGGCACGCGCGGCCATGCGTTCGGCGGTGGTCTGCGCGACCTTGTCGCGCACGTATTCGGGTGCGGCCTGGTCGGCCGGCACCGTCCGGCCGGCGCGGAACGCCCGCAGCCCGGCATGCGCGACCGCCAGCGCATGCGGCAGCGCATCGCCGTCGATCACTGCCGCGGCCGCCGCCGCCGGCAGTTGCGCGCCGAACGCGGCGGCTGCGTTGCCCGCGAGCGTAAACGGCGCGTCGGGCACGCCGACGGCGCCCGGTGCATCGAGCGACGCCGGATGCAGCGTGCGCCAGTCGCCCGCCTGCTCGTCCCATGCGAAGTCGGCCCAGTACGCTTCGTCCATCCGCGCGTCGAGCGCGGCCAGCACGCGCGTCGTGCCGGGTGCGCGCAGCCGCGCGTGCTCGGCGCACGCGAGCAGCGTGCTGACCGGCACGACCGGCAGCCCGCGCCCGAACGCGAGCCCCTGCGTAATGCCGGTCGCGGTGCGCAGCCCGGTGAACGAGCCGGGGCCCGCGCCGAACGCGATCGCGTCGCAATCGGCGAACGTGAGGCCCGATTCGGCGAAGAGCTCCTGGATGGCCGGCAGCACGCGCGTGCTCGACACGGCGCCCGTCAGCTCGTGGCGGACCCAGGTTTGCGGGGTGGAAACGGCGTCATCGGCGAAAGCCGAGCGCAGCAGCGCGACCGAGCAGTATTCGGTCGACGTATCGATGGCGAGGAGCACTGTTTGCGTCATGGCCGACATTGTAATGCGGCGCCCCGCTCCCACGGGCGATCGGACCCGATCGCGATGCGCGCGCCGCGTGGCCGGCGGTTTGGAAGGATCGCTCGACCCCGCGCGGCGCGGCGCTTGTTAAGATCGCCCGACCTGAAACCCTTACGGAGACACACGATGAGCGAACTCACCGCCCAATTCGACCAGGCCCAGGTCGACGTCAAGCAACTGACCGAGCGACCGGGCAACCTGACGCTGCTGCGCCTGTATGCGCTCTTCAAGCAGGCGACCGACGGCGACGCGCACGGCGACAAGCCGGGCTTCACCGACATCGTCGGCAAGTACAAGTACGACGCGTGGGAAGCGCTGAAAGGCACGACCCAGGATGCGGCGAAGCAGCAATACATCGAACTCGTCGAATCGCTGAAGAACGGCACGGCGTCCTGATCTGTCCCGCCTGCCGAGACAGGCAATCAATAGGCAATCAAATCAGTGGCGCAGCGCAGCAAATATCTCTATAATGCTGGCTGCGTCACCTCCCGCGCTCGGCTCGCAAGCCGTTCCGGCCCGACGCCTCGTAGCGTTAAGCTCCAATCCGGTTTAGAACCTGTCCCCTCCTGCTTCGACCCTCGCGGTCGTCAACTAGGCTGGCGGCCCCCGCTCCAGAAGCGCGCCGCACCCAAAACAGCTTCTAATGCCTCATCCGCCGACGGTTCGGCGGATTGCACCCGTTTCCCGATTTGCTCGCTGAATCCGACGACTTGGGTATGCGCGATTGGCGCCGACGTTTCACCCACTGTGTTTCAAGGATTGTTATGACTTCGAGCATCAACTCCAGCCCGCTCAACGCGATCGCCGACCAGGCGCTCGGTCTCGAGAACGCCGCCGCACCGGCCGCGGTCGAACCGGCGTCGGACGAGCCGACTTTCGCGTCGCTCGGGTTGTCGCCGGAGATCGTCTCCGCGCTGCAGGCCGCCGGCTACGCCAAGCCGACGCCGGTCCAGCAGCGCGCGATTCCGGCCGGCATCGCCGGTCGGGACCTGCTGGTGTCGAGCCCGACCGGTTCGGGCAAGACGGCCGCATTCATGCTGCCCGCGATCGAACGTTTCGCGCAGCTCCAGAAGGCGCAGGCGCAGCAACCGCGCGCGCCGCGCGAACCGAACCAGGGCGACCGCCGTGCGCGCCGCCCGCAGCCCGTCGCCCGCCCGGGCCTGCTCGTGCTGACGCCGACCCGTGAACTCGCGATGCAGGTCACCACGGCCGCGTCGACCTATGGCAAGCACCTGAAGCGCCTGCGCACGGTCAGCATCCTCGGCGGCGTCGCCTACGGCCAGCAGCTGATGCTGCTCGCGAAGAACCCCGAGATCCTGGTCGCCACGCCGGGCCGTCTGCTCGATCACCTCGAGCGCGGCCGCATCGACCTGTCCGAACTGAAGATGCTCGTGCTCGACGAAGCCGACCGCATGCTCGACATGGGCTTCATCGAAGACATCGAGACGATCGTCGCCGCGACGCCCGAGTCGCGCCAGACGATGCTGTTCTCGGCCACGCTCGACGGCAAGATCGGTTCGCTGACGAGCCGCCTGCTGAAGGATCCGGAACGCATCGAGATCCAGCAGCGCCTCGAATCGCGCGCGAACATCGCGCAGACCGTCCATTACGTCGACGACCGCGACCACAAGGACCGCCTGCTCGATCACCTGCTGCGCGACGACGCGCTCGACCAGGCGATCATCTTCACGGCGACCAAGATCGATGCCGACCAGCTCGCCGGCCGTCTCGCCGACGCCGGCTTCGAATCGGCCGCGCTGCACGGTGACCTGCCGCAGGGCGCGCGCAACCGCACGATCCGTGCGCTGCGCGAGCGCCGTGTGCGCGTGCTGGTCGCGACCGACGTCGCAGCCCGCGGCATCGACATCCCGGGCATCACGCACGTGTTCAACTACGACCTGCCGAAGTTCGCGGAAGACTACGTGCACCGTATCGGCCGTACGGGCCGTGCCGGCCGTTCGGGCACCGCGGTGAGCCTCGTGCACCACGCCGAGCAAGGCGCGCTCAAGCGCATCGAGCGCTTCGTGCGCTCGCCGCTGCCGGTCAACGTGATCGAAGGCTTCGAGCCCCGCAAGGCACCCCCGCGCAACGATCGCGGCACCGGCGGCCGCGGCCGTCCGGGCGGCGGTAACGGCGGTCGTCGTTTCGGCGGCAAGCCGGGCGGCGGTCATGGCGGCAACGGCCGCAGCTACGGCGGCGGCAATGGCGGCGGCTGGAGCGGCAAGCCGGGCGGCAGCCGTGACGGCGGCCCGCGTCGCGACGGCCAGCGCAGCGGCGGCCCGCGTCGCAGCAATTCGGCGTCGTAAGCACGCCCCGGCGGCCCCCGCGGCCGCCCGCCCATCCGGCAAACCGGCGCACCCGCGCCGGTTTTTTTTCGTCCCGCGCCAAATTTCACGATGCGGAAAATTTTTTTGCGTCGTAAAAAATCATGCTGCGCGGCACAACCTTACAATTGCGAGATGGGAAAAATCGTTTCTCATTGCGAAACACAAAACACAAGCTGTTGATTAACAACGATTAAAAAGTTTCAAACTTCCTGGTATAGCCCCTGTTTCATTCGGATCGGTTTGCCTAGACTCTTATACAAGACTTCTCAAAGCGGCACGCACCGCGCCCCGCTTCGAGAACAGCATCAGCACCGTCCGATTCGACCGATCTGGCAACACACCGCATCAAGGAGCTCATCATGTCGCGACAGCAACAGGCACAGGAACTGCAAAAGCAATGGGAAAGCGATCCGCGCTGGAAGGGCATCAAGCGCAGCTACACGGCTGAGGACGTGGTGCGCCTGCGCGGCTCGATCGCCGTCGAGCACACGCTGGCCAAGCGCGGCGCGGAAAAGCTGTGGCGCCTCATCAACGAAGAGCCGTTCGTCAACGCACTCGGTGCGCTGACCGGCAACCAGGCGATGCAGCAGGTGAAGGCCGGCCTGAAGGCGATCTACCTGTCGGGCTGGCAAGTGGCCGGCGACGCGAACGTCGCGGGCGAAATGTACCCGGACCAGTCGCTGTACCCGGCGAACTCGGTGCCGCTCGTCGTCAAGCGCATCAACAACACGCTGACGCGCGCCGACCAGATCCAGTGGTCGGAAGGCAAGAATCCGGGCGACGAAGGCTACGTCGATTTCTTCGCGCCGATCGTCGCGGACGCGGAAGCCGGCTTCGGCGGCGTGCTGAATGCGTTCGAACTGATGAAAGCGATGATCGAGGCCGGCGCCTCGGGCGTGCACTTCGAGGATCAGCTCGCGTCGGTAAAGAAGTGCGGCCACATGGGCGGCAAGGTGCTGGTGCCGACCCGAGAAGCGGTCGCGAAGCTGTCGGCCGCGCGTCTCGCGGCCGACGTGATGGGCACACCGACCCTGCTGGTCGCGCGGACCGACGCGGAAGCGGCGGACCTGATCACGTCCGACATCGACGACAACGACAAGCCGTTCCTGACGGGCGAGCGCACGGTCGAAGGCTTCTTCCGCACGAAGCCGGGCATCGGGCAGGCGATCTCGCGCGGCCTCGCGTATGCGCCGTACGCCGATCTCGTCTGGTGCGAGACGGGCAAGCCGGATCTCGAGTACGCGAAGAAATTCGCGGAAGCGATCCACAAGCAGTTCCCCGGCAAGATGCTGTCGTACAACTGCTCGCCGTCGTTCAACTGGAAGAAGAACCTCGACGACGCGACGATCGCGAAGTTCCAGAAGGAACTCGGCGCGATGGGCTACAAGTTCCAGTTCATCACGCTGGCCGGCTTCCATGCGCTGAACTACTCGATGTTCAACCTCGCGCACGGCTATGCCCGCACGCAGATGAGCGCGTTCGTCGAGCTGCAGCAGGCCGAGTTCGCGGCGGCCGACAAGGGCTTCACGGCCGTCAAGCACCAGCGCGAAGTCGGCACCGGCTACTTCGACGCGGTCACGCAGACGGTCGAGCGGGAAGCCTCGACGACCGCGCTGCACGGCTCGACCGAAGACGAACAGTTCTTCGACGGCAAGAAGGTCGCGTAACGCGCGCAAGCGTCACGCCGATGCCGGCCCGTCACGCGACGGCGCGGCATCGGCGGCACCGGACAACAATCAGGGGGGAGACGGCTGGCGCGCGATCGACGTCGCGCGACCGGTCGCGCGCGGCCAGTGGCCGCCAGCAACGACGCGCGCCGGCTTCGTCCGGCGCGCCCTTTTTTCAGCGGCCCGGCCATGCGGCCGCCCGCGCGGCGCACATGCGGCGCCGCGTCTACCGATAGACGATCACCGGAATTTTCGTATGGGTCAGCACGCGCTGCGTTTCGCTGCCGATCAGCAGGCTGCCGAGCCCGCGGCGCCCGTGGGACGCCATGAAGATCACGTCGCAGCCGCCACGTTCGGCCGCCTCGATGATGCCGAGGTACGGCGACGGATGCACGCTCGTCCAGCTGTCGCAATCGACGCCGGCCGCCTTCGCGGCCGCCTGCACGTCGTCCAGGTGCGCGCGCGCCTCGCGCTCGCTGCGCGCGCGGAAATCGGCGGGCGGCTCGATGATCACTTCGGAAAACGGCGAGTACGGATACTGCGGCAGGCACGCATAGGCCGTGACCCGCGCGCCGACCGCGCGCGCCAGGTCGATCGCGCCGTCGATCGCCTTCTGCGACAGTTCGGAACCGTCGGTTGGAACGAGGATGTGCCGGAACATCGCGCCCTCCTGCGTCAGACGCACCGCGCGCACCGCGAACCCATGCGGGCCGGCTCCGGCGCGTCGCGCATGCCAGTTTCGATTGTAGTGCGCGAAACCGGGCGACCGGCGCCGGCAGCGGGTTCGCCCTCATATCGGAAACGCGCGGGCCGGTGCGCCCTGCTCGCCCCCGCCCTACTCGCCCCAATACCCGGGCCGTTCGTACGTATGTTTCAGGTAATCGAGAAACAGCCGCACGCGCAGCGGCAGGTGACGGCGCTGCGGAAACACCGCATGGATGCCGATCGGGGGCGCCGCGAACGCGTCGAGCACGGTGACGAGGCGGCCGGCCGCGATATCGTCGCCGACCTCCCACCACGATCGCCATGCCAGGCCGTAGCCGGCGAGGCACCATTCGTGCAGCACCGCGCCGTCCGAGCATTCCATCGTGCCGTTCACGCGGATCGACACCACCTTGTCGCCCTCCTGGAACGCCCAGCCACGCTGCTGGTTCGCATTCGCGGCAAGCGCGAGGCAGTTGTGGCGCGCGAGTTCCGCAAGCGTGGCCGGCGTGCCGCGCCGCGCGAGATACGCGGGGGACGCGACGCACACGCGCCGGTTCTCGCCGAGCTTCAGCGACACCAGCGACGAATCGGGCAGCTCGCCGAGCCGCACCGCGCAATCGAACCCTTCGTTGACGAGGTCGACCATCCGGTCGGACAGGTCGAGCGTGACCGACACGTCCGGATGCGCGCCGCTGAACTCGGGCACGAGCGGCGCGACGTGGCGCCGCCCGAAGCCGGCCGGCGCGGAAATGCGCAGGTGGCCGCTCGCCTTCACGCCGCCGGCGGACACGCTCGCCTCCGCGTTCTGCATGTCGTTGATGATCCGCTGGCAATCCTCGAGGAAGGCCGAACCCTCGAAGGTCAGCGTGAGCTTGCGCGTGGTCCGCACCAGCAGCTTCACGCCGAGCCGCTCCTCGAGCGCGTCGAGGCGGCGGCCGATGATCGCCGGCGCGACGCCTTCCGCATGCGCGGCCGCCGACAGGCTGCCCTTCGCCGCGACCGCGGCGAACGTTTCGATCTGTTTGAACCGGTCCATGACTCGCAAGGGCGGCGTTCCCGCCCTTCAAAAAGCTTGAACGGTCAAGATTAGGTATATGAAAGTAAAAGATCAAGTGATGTTTAGCGTCTTTTTTAGCACTGACGAGCACGAATAAAATCGTTTCCGACCTCTGAAACTGGAGTGCAAGGCTATGTCGGCCACAACGACACTCTCCTCTCCCGACGCAATCCTCTTCGATGCATTCGGCACGTTGTTCGACGTGCATGCGGTCGTGGCCGCGGCAGAGCAGATGTTTCCCGGTCACGGGGACCGGTTGTCGCGGCTGTGGCGACGCAAGCAAATCGAATACTCGCAATTGCGCACGCTCGCCGATCCGTCCGGCGCCCGCTATCGCCCGTTCCGCGACATCACGCTCGACGCGTTGCGGTTCGCCGCGCGCAGGCTCGGGCTCGCGCTGAACAGCGCGGCCGAGAAGCGGCTGATGGACGAATACGCGTGCCTGTCCACCTATCCCGACACGGTGCCCGCGCTGCGCAAGCTGCGCGCGCTCGACCCGCGCCCGCCGCTCGCGATCCTGTCGAACGGCAACCCGGAGATGCTCGACATCGCGATCAAGAGCGCCGGCATGACCGGCCTGTTCGATCGCGTGCTGTCGGCCGACGCGGTACGCGCGTACAAGCCGAGCCCCGTCGCGTACGCACTCGGCACCGCCGCGTTCGGCGCGAACCCGCGCGACATCGTGTTCGTGTCGTCGAACGCCTGGGACGTCGCGGGGGCCGCCTGGTTCGGCTACACGACGTTCTGGCTCAACCGCACGGGTGCGCCCGCCGAGGAACTCGGCGCGCCGCCCGACGGCACCGGCAGCGGCATGGCCGACCTGCTCGCATTCCTCGCCACCCCGGCTCCGTCCGGCAGACCCGCGATCCGCGCGCGCCCCGGCCCGGGCGCATGACGTTCGCTGCGCTGCCGCCTTCCCCCTTCACCGAAACCGCAACTGACCGACCAAGGAGATGAGACTCATGAGCACCCCGATCACGCTGCCGCAAGGCATGGCGATCACCGGCGAAATCAAGCCGGGTTACGAAGCGATCCTGACGCCTGAAGCACTCGCGCTCGTCGCGGCGCTGCACCGCGCGTTCGAGCCGCGCCGCCAGGCGCTGCTGCAGGCCCGCGTCGAACGCACCAAGCGCCTCGACGCCGGCGAGCGCCCCGATTTCCTGGCCGACACGAAGGCGATCCGCGAGGGCGACTGGAAGGTCGCGCCGCTGCCGGCCGACCTGCAATGCCGCCGCGTCGAGATCACCGGCCCCGTCGAGCGCAAGATGATCATCAACGCGCTAAACTCGGGCGCCGATTCGTACATGACGGACTTCGAGGATTCGAACGCGCCGAGCTGGACGAACCAGATCGACGGCCAGATCAACCTGAAGGACGCGGTGCGCCGCACGATCTCGCTCGAACAGAACGGCAAGTCGTACCAGCTGAACGACAAGGTCGCGACGCTGATCGTGCGTCCGCGCGGCTGGCATCTCGACGAGAAGCACGTGACGGTCGACGGCCAGCGCGTGTCCGGCGGCATCTTCGATTTCGCGCTGTTCCTGTTCCACAACGCGAAGGAACTGATCGCGCGCGGCTCGGGCCCGTACTTCTACCTCCCGAAGATGGAAAGCCATCTCGAAGCGCGCCTGTGGAACGACATCTTCGTCGCGGCACAGGAGGCAGTCGGCGTGCCGCGCGGCACGATCCGCGCGACGGTGCTGATCGAGACGATCCTCGCCGCGTTCGAGATGGACGAGATCCTGTACGAACTGCGCGAACACAGCTCGGGCCTGAACGCCGGCCGCTGGGATTACATCTTCTCGGCGATCAAGAAGTTCAAGAACGACCGCGACTTCTGCCTGGCCGATCGCTCGAAGATCACGATGACGGTGCCGTTCATGCGCGCGTACGCGCTGCTGCTGCTGAAGACCTGTCACAAGCGCAACGCGCCGGCGATCGGCGGGATGGCTGCGCTGATTCCGATCAAGAACGATCCGGAAGCGAACGACAAGGCGATGGGCGGCGTGCGTTCGGACAAGGCCCGCGACGCGACCGACGGCTACGACGGCGGCTGGGTCGCGCACCCGGGCCTCGTGCCGATCGCGATGGAGGAATTCGTCAAGGTGCTCGGCGACCAGCCGAACCAGATCGCGAAGCAACGCGACGACGTGCAGATCGAAGGCAAGAACCTGCTCGACTTCCAGCCTGAAGCGCCGATCACCGAAGCCGGCCTGCGCAACAACATCAACGTCGGCATCCACTATCTCGGCGCCTGGCTCGACGGCAACGGCTGCGTGCCGATCCACAACTTGATGGAAGACGCGGCGACCGCCGAGATCTCCCGCTCGCAGGTGTGGCAGTGGATCCGCTCGCCGAAGGGCGTGCTCGACGACGGCCGCAAGGTCACCGCCGAGCTCGTGCGCGAATTCGCGAAGGCCGAGCTCGACAACGTGAAGCGGTCGGTCGGCGGCAACACGCAGCCGTACGAGCGTGCCGCGGCGATCTTCGAACAGATGTCGACGTCGGAAGGCTTCACCGAATTCCTGACGCTGCCGCTGTACGAGGAAATCTGACGACGCGGGCCGGGTCGCCCGGTCCTGCCCGCCGCCGGTCGCGCAACACGGCGGCATGAAAAAAGCGCCCCGCGGGGCGCTTTTCCTTTGCGGGGCAGCGGGTTCTCTATGCGGATGCGGCGGCGGCTTCCCGCTCGCGCCGGTGCTGGACCCAGTCGCCCGACGCGATGCGCGGACGGTCGGCTGCCGCATGCGCGGCGACCGGATAGTAGATGCACGCATAGGCACGACCGCCGAGTTCGACGGTCACCGGCTCCTGCCGGAACAGCGTGTCGACGCCCGGATAGACGCGCTCGATCTCGTGGAGCACGGGCACCAGTCGCTCGTCGATCTCGTAGACGTCGCCCCACACGAGCGACCGGCCGGCCGGCCCGGGCACCATGCCCGGATACGTGCCGAAATCGTACAGTTCGCCCGGCAGTGCGGCCGCCCCGAGCAGCGTCGGCGCGGCGATCCCGTGCCGCGCGGCCGCCTGGCCGATGTCGTTGGCTTCTCCCGCTCTCAACGTGCCGTAGACGAATACATGGCGCATCGTGGTCCTCCTCTTCGATTCAGGTGTTGCCGTGCCGGGCCGTCGCGGCCGTGCCGCGGGCGCCGGCGTCGTTGGGGCGCTGCTTGTGCGAAAACGCGCCCGCATCGATAGACCGCGCCGGCGGCACGATGGTTCTTGTCGGCACGACGCATCACGCTGGCCCGGGCTTGCGCCGGCCGGCACACGTGCTGCCCCATACAAAGTTCATTTGAACCGTGCATTATCGGCCGAAAAACCGCCGCATGCGCCTGCGCGGCGCCTTCTAAAATGACGGCATCGCCGCCGCGCCGACCGAATCGTTCATGAACCCGCCAGCCCAAGCCGACGCATCGAACCCGTACGACGTCATCGACATCCCGCCCGAGTTCGCGCCGACCCGCGTCCACCCGATGCGTGTCCGGGCACGGCAGGTCGACGCCGGCCGCCGGATCCCGCTGCACACGCACGCGTGGGCGCAACTTGCGTATGCATCGCGCGGCGTGCTGCGCGTCGCGACGACCGGGACGACGTGGATGGTGCCGCCTTCCCGCGCGATCTGGGTGCCGCCGCACGTCACGCACGAGGTCGTGATCGTCGAGGAAGCGTACTTGCGCACGCTGTACATCGACGAGTCGGTCGTGCCGGACGGGCTCGACGCATGCCGGGTGGTCGAGGTGACGGGCTTGCTGCGCGAACTGATCGTCGCGCTCGACGCGCGCGACCTGAGCGGCACCCGCGAACGGCTGCTGTGCGGGCTCGTGCTCGACGAGCTGAGCCGCGCCGAACCGCTGCCGCTCGCGGTGCCGATGCCCGACGAGAAGCGGCTGCGCATGCTGTGCGAGGCGGTGCTCGCGCAACCGGCGCATGCGGAATCGCTCGAACACTGGGCGAGCGAGGTCGGTGCGAGCACGCGCACGATCTCGCGGCTGTTCAGGCAGGAACTGGGCGTGAGTTTTTCGCAGTGGCGGCAGCAGGCGCTGCTTGCGCGCGCGATTCCGCTGTTGAACCAGGGGCGCCCGCTGTCGCATATCGCACGCGAACTCGGCTACCAGAGCCAGAGCGCGTTTTCGGCGATGTTCCGGCGCGCGTTCGGCGAAAGCCCGCGCGCGTTCATGCTGCGCGGCTACGAGCATCGCGGCGCGGAAGACGGCATCGCAATCGACGACGCCCCCGACGACGACGCGATCGACGCCGCCCGCTGACCGTCGCCGCGTGGCCCCCGCGTGGGTAACCGTTACGCGCTCAAACCGGACGCACCATGTGGCGAATCGAGCCGAGCTGGGCCAGCCTCGGCCCGGTGACGCGGTAGCCCATACGCAGGTAGAGGCGCGCGGCCGGATTGTCGACGAACACACGCAACTGCAGTTCGTGCAGCCCGCGGGCGCGCGCCCAGCGATGCGACATGTCGAGCATGTAGGTGCCGGCGCCCTGTCCGCGATGGCCGGCCGCGATCTGCACGTCGCGGATGTGCAGCGAATCGCCCTCCTCGGTCACACGCAGCACGCCGATACGTTCGCCGTCGGCTTCCAGGATGAAGTTTTCGGATTCGCGCCAGCTCGCATAGAACAGGTCGCTGCGCCAGACGAGCCCATGGCGCTTGTAATAGCCGCCCATGTTGCCGTGCGTCAGCGCCTCGGCAAACGGAAAATCGCCAGGCTCCGCGGGCCGGAGCTGATACAGCAATCGCAGGTCGGTCGGATCGAGCATCGCGCAGGGGTCAAAAACGCATTCCGCCACGATAGCGCAGTCGCGGGCGGATGCAATCGCGAATTTCTCGTAGTGGCGCCGGATCGGCGACGCAAATGAAAAAGCCCGCACGAGGCGGGCTTTTTCATTTTCTGGCGGAGCGGACGGGACTCGCCTACATCCTGCAGGCCGCGGCTGCGCGTGCACGCGCAGCCCTTCGCGTCCCGTCGGAAGCCGCGCAGGCGGCTTCCTCCGCTCCGCAGTCACGCGCCCGCGAGCGGGCACGATCAACGACGCAAATGAAAAAGCCCGCACGAGGCGGGCTTTTTCATTTTCTGGCGGAGCGGACGGGACTCGAACCCGCGACCCCCGGCGTGACAGGCCGGTATTCTAACCGACTGAACTACCGCTCCAGTCTTGCTTCTTGCCTGGCAGGCGTCGGTTACTTCCTGCCGGCGCATCGTTTGTTCGAACGACGCCGAAATCTGGCGTCCCCTAGGGGATTCGAACCCCTGTACTCACCGTGAAAGGGTGATGTCCTAGGCCTCTAGACGAAGGGGACAACGTACTGCTTACATCTTTAACGCAAAAGCCCGCTCAAAACGTTCATTTGAACGGGCTTTGTTCTGGCGGAGCGGACGGGGCTCGAACCCGCGACCCCCGGCGTGACAGGCCGGTATTCTAACCAACTGAACTACCGCTCCAGCTTTCTTTACTCTCACCTGCAGGACCTCGTTCACGTCCTGCAAGCGTTGCGACACTTCTACTACGAAACGCCGCTGAATCCTGGCGTCCCCTAGGGGATTCGAACCCCTGTACTCACCGTGAAAGGGTGATGTCCTAGGCCTCTAGACGAAGGGGACAACGTACTGCTTACATCTTTAATACAAAAGCCCGCTCAAAAACGTCTTGAACGGGCTTCGTTCTGGCGGAGCGGACGGGACTCGAACCCGCGACCCCCGGCGTGACAGGCCGGTATTCTAACCGACTGAACTACCGCTCCAACTTTCTGCACCGTTACCTGCAGGACGTCGGTTACGTTCCTGCAAGCCTCGCGACACTTCTACGAAACGCCGCTGAATCTGGCGTCCCCTAGGGGATTCGAACCCCTGTACTCACCGTGAAAGGGTGATGTCCTAGGCCTCTAGACGAAGGGGACATGATCTTTTCAGATCTGTCTGACTTTCGCTATTCACTCATCATCAACAGCGAAGGCCGAAATTCTAACTGCTTTAAATCATTTTGTGAAGCATTTATTACTTACTACCGCTGCTTCGCAAATCAATTCGTTCTGCTCTGATGGTGGAGGTAAGCGGGATCGAACCGCTGACCTCTTGCATGCCATGCAAGCGCTCTCCCAGCTGAGCTATACCCCCTTGCAGAACAGAAATGAGATTATATGGACCGAATTTGAACTTGTAAATACCCTTTTTGCGATTCGAGCGAAATTTTTTGCGAAGCCGCCGTGACACCCTGCGCGAGCGGCTTCGCATCCGCTCCAACCTCAGGCCAGCGCGGCCTCGATACGCGACACCACGACGTCACGACCGAACAGCACGAGCACCGCGTCGATCGACGGCGTATGCGTCGTGCCCGCCACCAGCAGGCGCACCGGCATCGCGAGCTGCGGCATCTTCAGCTTGTGCGCGCCAAGCGTCGCCTTCAGCGCGGCGGACACCGCTTCCTTCGTCCAGTCGGCCGCCTTCAGCGCGACGACGAGATCGGCCAGTGCCGGGCGCACCGTATCGGTCACGTGCTGCGCGAGCGCGTCGGCATCCGGCGCCGGCACGCGGTAGAACATCGCGGCGCCTTCGGCGATCTCCTTGACCGTCGTCGCGCGGTCCTTCATCAGGCCGACCACCGCATCGAGCGCGGGGCCCGTCGCGATCGCCGCGTCGTCGATGCCGAGCGCGTCGAGGAACGGCTTCGCCAGCGCGGCGAGGCGCGCGTTGTCCGCTTCCTTGATGTAATGGGCGTTCAGCCAGCTCAGCTTGCTGTGGTCGTACTGCGCGGGCGACTTGCCGAGATGCTCGAGGTCGAACCATTCGACGAACTGCTCGCGCGAGAAGATCTCCGCGTCGCCGTGCGACCAGCCGAGGCGCGCGAGGTAGTTGACGACGGCCTCCGGCAGGAAGCCCGCGTCGCGGTACGCCATCACGCTCATCGCGCCATGCCGCTTGCTCATCTTCTCGCCCTGCTCGTTCAGCACGGTCGGCAGGTGCGCGTAGACGGGCGGCTCGCCGCCGAGCGCGCGCAGGATGTTGATCTGGCGCGGCGTGTTGTTCACGTGGTCGTCGCCACGGATCACGTGCGTGATGTTCATGTCCATGTCGTCCACGACCACGCAGAAGTTGTAGATCGGCGTGCCGTCCGGGCGCGCGATCACGAGGTCGTCGAGCTCCTCGTTCGAGATCTCGACACGCCCCTTCACCGCGTCGTCCCACACGACCGTGCCGGTCAGCGGGTTGCGGAACCGCAGCACCGGCTTCACGCCGGCCGGCGGCTCGGGCAGCACCTTGCCCGGCTCCGGACGCCACGTGCCGTCGTAGCGCGGCTTGAGGCCGGCCTCGCGCTGGCGTTCGCGCAGCGCGTCGAGCTCCTCGGCCGACATGTAGCACGGGTACGCGAGGCCCTGCTCGAGCATCTGCGCGAGCACCGCGCGGTAGCGGTCCATCCGCTGCATCTGGTAGATCGGGCCTTCGTCGAAATCCAGGCCGAGCCACTGCATCCCCTCGAGGATCGCGTCGACGGCTTCCTGCGACGAACGCTCGACGTCGGTATCCTCGATACGCAGCACGAACGTGCCTTTCATCTTGCGCGCGAACGCCCACGGATAGAGCGCGGAGCGGATGTTGCCGAGGTGGATGAAGCCGGTGGGACTCGGCGCGAAGCGGGTACGGACAGGACGGGTCATAAACGGTAACTCGAACGCCTGGGGCGCATGAATGATTCGACGCGGGATCGACGGCGACAGCCCGGACAGCACTGGGGCCGGCCGCGCCCGGAACGGGAAAGAAGCCGGAATTATACTCGCGCCGCCCTTCGCGCCAAGCGCGCCGCTTGCTTTATGATGTGCGCGCCGCGGCCGCCAGCCGGCGCCGCGCCGGCCGCGCGGTTTGTTCCGCGCGGCCGCTCGGAACCTATCGCCGCCGCGGGCCGCACGGCCCGCCGCCAAGCCGCCGGAGAACCATTCGATGTCGTCCCCTCGCCTGTCGCGCCGTCACTTCACGATCGCTTGCGCATCCGCCAGCCTCGCCGCCTGCACGTCGTTCGGCGACAAGTCCCGCCCCGACAACGCCGCGAATCCCGCGCAGTCGCGCGAGAAGCCCGTGAAGATCGGCATCGCGCTCGGCGGCGGCGCCGCCCGCGGCTTCTCGCACATCGGCGTGCTGAAGGCGCTCGAGGCGCGCGGCATCCCGGTCGAGATCGTCGCGGGCACGAGCGCGGGCTCGGTGGTCGGGGCGCTCTATGCCGCCGGGATGAGCGGGCTGCAGATCAACAAGATCGCACTCGACATGGATCAGGCAGCGATCAGCGACTGGGCGCTGCCGTTCCGCTCGCGCGGGCTGCTGCAGGGCGTGGCGCTGCAGAACTTCCTGAACAAGACGCTCAACAACCGGCCGATCGAAAAGATGGCGAAGCCGCTCGGCATCGTCGCGACGGACCTGCAGAACGGCCAGCCGATCCTGTTCCAGCAGGGCAATACGGGGCTCGCGGTGCGCGCGTCGTGCAGCGTGCCGTCGGTGTTCGAGCCCGTGAAGATCGGCAACCGCGAATACGTCGACGGGGGCCTCGTGAGCCCGGTGCCCGCGTCGTTCGCGCGCAAGATGGGCGCGAGCTTCGTGATCGCGGTCGACATCTCGTCGCGGCCGGACGGCGCGGCGACCAACAACCCGATCGAGATGCTGCTGCAGACCTTCACGATCATGGGCCAGACGATCAAGACCTACGAGCTCGACAAATACGCGGACGTCGTGATCCGCCCGAACCTCGCGGCAATGGGCGGCAGCGACTTCAACCAGCGCAACGCGGCGATCCTCGCGGGCGAGGAAGCCGTCGCGCGCGTCATGCCCGAGCTGCAGCGCAAGCTCGCGGCGGCCCGCGGCGTCGCGGCGGCATAAGCGGCGCATCGCGGCGCGCGGCGCGCGACAGCGAGCGCGCCACCGACGATGGCCCCGCCACCAGCCGCTTGCGCACGCCCCAAAACAAAAAACCCTGCCGCCTTCCGGTGACAGGGTTTTTTGGATCCGGCGGTTCGCCGGCGAGCGTCGGTCAGTTGCTGCCGTTCGCCGCGTCGTCGCCGATCGTGGCACGCACGCGCTGGCGCAGGTCGTCGGCCTTCATCGGGAACTCCGACTCGAGCCGGCGCGCACCGGTGAAACGCTTTTCCCAGTAGCCGCTGTCGAGATCGTCGACGCGAATCGTGCTGCCCGTCGACGGCGAATGCACGAACTTGTTGTCGCCGATATAGATGCCGACGTGCGAGAACGTACGGCGCATCGTGTTGAAGAACACGAGGTCGCCCGGCTTCAGGTTGCTCATGCTGACCTTCTCGCCGACGCGGCTCATCTCTTCGGCGCGACGCGGCAGCGACATGCCGAGCGTGTCCTGGAACACGTAGCGCACGAAGCCGCTGCAGTCGAGACCGGAATCCGGCGAGTTGCCGCCCCAGCGGTAACGCACGCCGATCATGTTCAGCGCACCGACGACGACGTCGCCTGCCTTGCCCGCCATGCCGGCAAGAAACGACTTCGCGCCGCCGCTCGACGACTGGGCATTGGTCTGCTGGGGGGAGGAGCTCGACCCGATTTGAGTCGAATTCGTGACATTCTGGTTAAAACTGCTGACTTCGTCGGCGAACGCGCCGGGAGCTGCTGCGAACAGGGCGCCGATGAACAGCCCGGCGAGGGTGCGCGCGCATGCCTGGGTCAGGGATCGATGCTGCATTGGTCGATGGAATGTGCTTAAAAATCAGCTGATTGGCGGAAAATTTCGGTCGATACTAGCCAGCGCGTAATCGTTTGTCAAAACAAATTAAAAAATACAATCGAGATAGTCAGACCATTGGACGCCTATCACGCTTTCCAGACCGCTTTCAACAGCTTTTGTGTGTAAGGATGTGACGGTTTCGTGAAGATATCGGCCACGTCGCCGGACTCGACGATCGCCCCGTCCTGCATCACCGCGACCCGGTGCGCCATCGCGCCGATCACCTCCAGGTCGTGGCTGATGAATACATAGCCGAGGTTGTATTTCTGTTGCAAATTCGCGAGCAGCTTCAGCACCTGCTGCTGGATCGACACGTCGAGCGCGGACGTCGGTTCGTCGAGGATCAGGATGCGCGGCTCCAGCACGAGAGCGCGCGCGATCGCGATCCGCTGGCGCTGCCCGCCCGAGAATTCGTGCGGATAGCGATGCAGCACCGTGCGGTCGAGGCCGACTTCGCGCAGCACGGCCAGCGACTTCGCGCGGCGCGCGTCCGGCGTGAGTTCCGGGCGATGCAGTTCGAGCCCCTCGCCGACGATCCGCTCGATCGTGTGACGCGGCGACAGTGAACTGAAGGGATCCTGAAAGACGACCTGCATGTTCGAGCGAAGCGCGGTCTGTTCACGGCCGCGATAGGTCGACAGCGCGCGCCCCTGGAATTCGATCTCGCCGTGCGCCGTCCTTTGCAGCCCGAGCAGCGCCATCGCGAGCGTCGACTTCCCGGAGCCGGATTCGCCGACGATCCCGAGCGTCTCGCCCTGCCGCACTGACACGGACACGTCCGCGACCGCCGTCACGGGCGTCGTGCCGAACCAGCCTGCGAAGCCCGGCCGCTTGCGCGCGAACTGCACGCTGACGTGGCGCGCATCGAGCACGACGGGCGCGATCGGCATCACCGGCGCGACCGCGCGCTGCGGCCGGCTGTTCAGCAGCCGCTGCGTATACGGATGCTCCGGCTCCGCGAAGATCCGCTCGACCGGCCCGCTTTCGACCAGCTTGCCGCGCTCCATCACCGCGACCCGCTCGGCGAAGTGCCGTACGAGGTTCAGGTCGTGCGTGATCAGCAGGATCGCCATCCCGCGCTTTTCCGCCTCCTCGCGCTGCAGCTCGAGCAGCAGGTCGACGATCTGCGCGCGGATCGTCACGTCGAGCGCCGTGGTCGGTTCGTCCGCGAGCAGGAGGCGCGGCCGGCAGGCGAGCGCCATCGCGATCATCGCGCGCTGCCGCTGGCCGCCCGACAACTGGTGCGGGTAGCTGTCGACGCGCCGCTCCGGCTCCGCGATGCCGGTACGCGCAAGCAGCGCGATCGCGCGCTTGCGCGCCTCCACCGCCGTCACGCCGTCGTGCAGCACGATCGTCTCGCCGATCTGCGTGCCGATCGTGTACAGCGGGTTGAGCGCCGTCATCGGCTCCTGGAAGATCATCGCGATGTCCGAGCCGCGCAGCCCGCGCATCTCGCGTTCGCTCTTGCCGGCGAGGTCATGGCCGGCGAAGCGGATCGTGCCGCTCACGTCGGCGTCGCGCAGCAGTCGCAGGATCGACAGCGCGGTCACGCTCTTGCCCGATCCCGACTCCCCGACGAGCGCGACGCGCTCGCCGCGGCCGATCGCGAGCGTCACGTCGTCGACGGCCACCGTGTCGCCGAAGCGCACCTGCAGATGCTCGAGCGACAGCAGCGGCTCGCCCGCGTTCGATACGGCCGTGTCGCTCATCGCTGGCCTCCTGCCGCGCGCACCGAATCGGCGATCCGCGTGTCGAGCGCGTTGCGCAGCGCGTCGCCCATGAAGGTCAGCAGCAGCAGCGTCGCGACCAGCACGCCGAACGTCGACAGCGAGATCCACCACGCATCGAGGTTGCCCTTGCCCTGCGCGAGCAGCTCGCCGAGGCTCGGCGTCGGCGGCGGCACGCCGAGCCCGAGGAAGTCGAGGCTCGTGAGCGCGAGGATCGCGCCGCTCATCCGGAACGGCAGGAACGTGATCACGGGCGTCATGCTGTTCGGCAGCACGTGGCGCCAGATGATCTGCCAGTTCGTGAGCCCCATCGCGCGGGCCGCGCGCACGTAGTCCTGCGTGCGGTTGCGCAGGAATTCCGCGCGCACGTAGTCGGCCAGGCCGATCCAGCCGAACAGCGACAGCAGCACGATCAGCAGCAGGAAGCTCGGCTCGAAGATCGACGCGAAGATGATCAGCAGGTACAGCTCGGGCAGCGAACTCCAGATCTCGATCAGCCGCTGCCCGACGATGTCGATGCGCCCGCCGAAAAAGCCCTGCACGGCGCCCGCTGCGATCCCGAGCAGCGTGCCGATCGCGGTCAGGACCAGCCCGAACTCGACCGACACGCGGAACCCGTACACGAGCCGCGCGAGCAGGTCGCGCCCCTGCGCGTCGGTGCCGAGCCAGTTCGCACGCGACGGCGGCGCCGGATTCGGCACGCTCGAGAAATAGTTCAGCGTGTCGTAGTAATAGCGGTTCGGCGGATACACGACGAAGTTGCCCGGCGCCTCGAGCCGCTTGCGGACGTACGGATCGAGATAGTCGGCCGGCGTCGGGAAGTCGCCGCCGAAGGTCGTCTCCGGATACGCATGGAACATCGGGAAATAGGTCTGGCCGTCGTAGCGCACGACGAGCGGCTTGTCGTTCGACCACAGCGGCGCCGCGAGGCTCGCGGCGAACGCGACGACGAAGATCACGAAGCTCCAGTAGCCGAGGCGCTGCTGGCGAAAGCGCTGCCAGACGCGGCGCGCGGGCGACGGCGACACGCGCGCACGGGCCGCGTCGATGCGGGACGACACGACGGCCCGGTTCATCGCGCACCTCGCCCGGCGAGCGCGGGCAGGCGGACGGGCGCGCCGGCGAGCGGCGTGCTGGCGGACGGTTTCATGTCAGCGCTCCAGGTTGTCGAATTGAATGCGCGGGTCGACCCACACATAGCAGAGGTCCGAGATCAGCTTGGTCGCGAGCCCGATCAGCGTGAACAGGTACAGCGTGCCGAGCACGACCGGATAGTCGCGCCGCACGACCGACTCGTACGACAGCAGCCCGAGGCCGTCGAGCGAGAACAGCGTCTCGATCAGCAGGCTGCCCGTGAAGAACGCGCCGATGAACGCGGCAGGAAACCCGACGATCAGCGGCAGCATCGCGTTGCGGAACACGTGCTTCCACAGCACGGTGCGCTCGGCGAGCCCTTTCGCGCGCGCGGTCAGCACGTATTGCTTGCGGATTTCGTCGAGGAACGCGTTCTTCGTGAGCATCGTGACGACCGCGAAGCTGCCGACGACCGACGCCGTGATCGGCAGCGCGATGTGCCACAGATAATCGAGCACCTTGCCGGCGAGCGACAGCTGGGCGAAGTTGTCCGACGTGAGCCCGCGCAGCGGGAACAGCTGCCAGAACGAGCCGCCGCCGAACAGCACGAGCAGCAGCACGCCGAGCACGAAGCCCGGAATCGCATAGCCGACCAGCACGACGAGGCTCGTCGCGACATCGAACGGCGAGCCGTTGCGCACGGCCTTCGCGATGCCGAGCGGCACGGAGATCAGGTAGGTGACGAAGAACGTCCACAGCCCGATGCTGATCGACACCGGCAGCTTCTGCACGACCAGCGACCACACGCTCTGGTGGCGGAAGTAGCTGTCGCCAAGATCGAAGCGCGCGAAACGCTTCAGCATCAGCCAGTAACGCTCGAGCGGCGGCTTGTCGAAGCCGTACAGCGCCTTGAGCTGCGCGAGCTGCTGCGCGTCGACGCCGGTGTGCGCGCGCATTCCGAACGGCGCCGCGCCCTGCTCCGTCGCGCCCTTGCGCAGTTCCTGCACGGCCTGTTCGACCGGGCCGCCCGGCACGAACTGGATCACCGCGAACGTGAGCGTGAGCACGCCGACGAGCGTCGGGATCATCAGCAGCAGGCGTTTGAGGATGTAGCTCCACATAGGGCGTCGACTCGCGATCGATAGGCTGGGTTGAACGAAGGGCCGGCAGGCTTCAGTGATCGGGCTTGGCCCACCAGGTCGATACGACCCAGCCCTCGGCCGAATAGTACAGCGGCAGCGTTTGCGGATAGCCGAGCGTGCGCTTGTATGCGATCCGGTGCGTGGTGCTGTACCACTGCGGAACGGCGTAATAGCCGTGCATCAGCACGCGGTCGAGCGCATGCGTCGCGTCGAGCAGGTCCTCGCGCGTCTGCGCGGCGCCGAGCGCATGCAGCAGCGCGTCGACGGCCGGCGACTTCAGGCCGATGATGTTGTCGGAGCCCGGTTCGTCCGCGAACTTGCTGCCGTAGCGCGAGAACTGCTCGGCGCCCGGCACCTGCACACCCGGCAGGCGAACCGTCGTCATGTCGTAGTCGAACGCGTCGAGGCGCTTCTGCAGCAGCGCGTAATCGGCCGTGCGAAAACGCGCGTCGATGCCGAGCTTCGCGAGATTGCGCTGGTAGGCGGTCACGACGCCTTCCATCGCCGCGCCCGAATCGTCGAGGATCTCGAACGTGAACGGCTCGCCCTGCGCGTTGCGCAGCGCGCCGTCGCGGTAGGTCCAGCCGGCCTGCGCGAGCAGCGCGCGCGCCTTCAGCAGGTTCGCGCGCAGCGAGCCCGGCGGGTTCGTGTTCGGCTGCGTGACCATCGGGCCGAACACGGCCGGGTCGAGTTGCGTGCGCAACGGCTCCAGCAGCTTCAGTTCACCCGGGCCCGGCGTACCGGTCGCCTGCAGGTCGGTATCGGCGAAATAGCTGTCGAGGCGCGTGTACGCGCTATAGAACAACTGGCGGTTCAGCCATTCGAAGTCGAACGCGAGATCGAGCGCCTGGCGCACGCGCACGTCGCGAAACAGCGGCCGGCGCAGGTTCATGAAGAAGCCCTGCATGCCCGCGCCATTGTGCTGGCGGAACTCGCGCTTGACGAGCTCGCCGCTGTCGAAGCGCTTGCCGACGTCGCGCCGCGTCCAGTTGCGCGCGATGTATTCGACCAGCACGTCGTACTCGCCGGCCTTGAACGCCTCGAGCCGCGCGACGCCGTCGCCGTAGAGCTTGTAGACGATCCGCTCGAAGTTGTCGGTGCCGACCCGCACCGGCAGGTCGGCGCCCCAGTACGCGGGATTGCGCCGATAGGTAATCGTGCGGCCGTTGTCGTAGCGCTCGATCAGGTACGGGCCGCTGCCGATCGGCTGCTCGAACGCGAGCTGGTCGAACGGAATCCGCGAACCGTCCGCGCGCAGCCCCCACTTGCGCGAGAACACCGGCACGCCGCCGGCGATCAGCGGCAGCTCGCGGTTCGTGCTGCGGAACTCGAAACGCACGGTCGCAGAATCGACCACCACCGCCTTCGCGATCTCGGCGAAATACGCGCCGAACTGCGGTGCGGCCTGCTTGCTCTTCAGCGTGTCGAACGAAAACCTGACGTCGTCGGCCGTGACCGGATCGCCGTTCGAAAAGCGCGCGCGCGGGTTCAGGTGAAACGTGACCGAGCGGCGGTCCGGCGCGATCGCGATGTCGTCGGCGAGCAGCCCGTAGGCGGATGCCGGTTCGTCCATGCTGCCGGTCGCGAGGCTCTCGAACAGCAGGTCGATGCCCGGCGCGGGGTTGCCGCGCATCGTGAACGGATTGAACTTGTCGAACGACGTGAGCCGGCTCGGGTTCGCGAGCACGAGCGTGCCGCCCTTCGGCGCGTCGGGGTTCACGTAGTCGAAATGCCTGAAGCCCGGCGGATATTTCGGCTCGCCGTACTGCGCGATCGCATAGGCCGCGTGCGCGGCGGTTGCAGCCAGTACCGCCTGTAGTGCCCATGCTGCCGCCGTGCGGCCGGCGGCCCGTACCGCATGCGCGGCGCCGAAGCGGATGCGGGTGGCGGCGGTCCGGGGCGAACCCTTCGTCATAGAGGCCCTGTCGGTCGATTGAGGGATGGAACGTGGGTCGATTCTACCCATTCAATTCGACGTCGAGCCAACTTGCGGGTTTTCGCGCGCGGCACCGGCGCGTTGCGGCTACCGCGTGCGACTCGCACCGGCAAAGAAAAACCGCCCGGTGTTCAGTTCACACGGGCGGTTTTCCTTCGAGGCGCGCACGCATCGCGCGTGCACCGCAGATCGATCAGCGCCAGCCGTTGTGACGGCCGTTGTCCCAGTGACCGCGATCGCCGTGCCAGCCGCGGCCATGATGGCGATACCACTCGTCGCGGCCCCAGTAGCGGCGGCCGTCCCAGTAGCGATCGCCGTGC
Source organism: Burkholderia sp. BCC1988 (assembly GCF_905339895.1). Taxonomy (NCBI): domain Bacteria; kingdom Pseudomonadati; phylum Pseudomonadota; class Betaproteobacteria; order Burkholderiales; family Burkholderiaceae; genus Burkholderia; species Burkholderia sp. BCC1988. The sequence goes on along the minus strand of NZ_CAJPHA010000014.1, from coordinate 121,508 downwards.
CAGCCGATCACGATCGCCGGGGCCGGCGCGTAGACGGGCGCCGGCGCATATACGGGCGCCGGCTGGTAGACGACCGGCGGAGGCGGCGGCGCATACACGGGCGCGGGTGCGACGTAGACCGGCGCCGGCACGCCGACGTTGATCCCGACATTGACTCCCGCCATTGCTGCGCCCGACACGAGCAAGGCCGTCATACCGGTCAAGAGCGAGGCAATACGCAAAGTCTTCATGGATTCCTCTTCGAGTTGTTTCATGTGTGATTCGACTATAACGGCACGCACAGTCTGCGCATATTTCAAGTTTGTAAGAACTGATGCGCTGCATCGCACGTGGAAGCGTCCGCTAACGTCTTGTAACAATTGACGCGCTGCCGCGACGTCCGTTCCGCCGTTTCCTGAAACATCTTTCATCCTGGCCCGCGTCCGGCGTCGAGCGACGCCCACGCACACCGCGCAGCCATAATGACAAAGGCGGCACTCGCGTGCCGCCTTTGATGCATGAATGCGCATGGAGATCGTCCGCTGCGCCGCGATGCCGCTCAGCCGCTCACGGGCTCAGCGCGACATCATGTTCATGCTGACGTTGTGCATCACCCACAGCGTGCCGACGATCAGGATCGCCGCCGTCAGCACGGTGTAGCTGAACGCCATCACGTTCCAGCGTTGGCCGGACGAACCGTTCATGTGCAGGAAGTACACGAGGTGCACGACGATCTGCACGAATGCGAGCACGGCGAGCGCGATCAGCGATGCGTGCGGCGACAGCACGCCGCCCATCACGAGGCCGAACGACGCGGCCGTGAGCAGCACCGACAGGATGAAACCGGCGACATAGCCGCCGACGCTGCCGTGCCCTTCTTCGAGTTGCGACGAATGCGAATGGGCCATTTAGATCACGCTCGCGAGATAGACAAAGGAAAACACGCAGATCCACACGATGTCGAGGAAGTGCCAGAAGAGGCTCAGGCACGTCAGACGCCGCAGGTCGCGATCGGTCAGGTCGCCGCCGCGCAGCACGATCTGCCCGGCGAGCACGATCATCCACACGAGGCCGGCCGTCACGTGCAGCCCGTGCGTGCCGACCAGCGTGAAGAACGCCGACAGGAACGCGCTGCGCTGCGGGCCCGCGCCTTCCGCGATCAGGTGCGAGAACTCGCGCAGCTCCATCGCGAGGAACGCCGCGCCGAGCACGAACGTCACCGCGAGCCACGCGAGCAGCGCGCCGCGCCGCTGCTTGTACGCGGCCAGCATCGCGAAGCCGTAGGTAATGCTCGACAGCAGCAGCGCGGCGGTTTCCACCGCGACGCCCGGAATGTCGAACAGGTCCTTCGCGGTCGGACCGCCCGCGTACTGGTTGCCGAGCACCGCAAACGTCGCGAACAGCGCCGCGAAGATCACGCAGTCGGTCATCAGGTACAGCCAGAAGCCGAACACCGAGTGCGACGGCGGATGGTCGTCGTGCTCGAGCAGGGTTGCGCTCAGGGTTTTCTGCAACATCAGTTGGTCTCCAGTTCCACGTCGTCGACACGCGTGGCCACGCGCGCCGCCGGTTGCTTCTCTTCGATCCTGCGCACCTTCGACGCCGGGATGTAGTAGCCGTCGTTGTCACGCGAGCTGTAGACCACGAGCGTCGCGACGATGCCGACCAGGCCGCCGATCGCCATCCACCAGATGTGCCACACCAGCGCGAAGCCCAACACCAGGCTGAAGACCGCGACCACGAGACCCGCGCACGTATTCGACGGCATGTGGATGTCGCGGATCGCCGCCGGGTTCGGCCGGCCGTCGCCGCGTGCCTTCATGTCGGCGTACGCGTCGAGCGTGCGGACCTGCGGGATCACCGCGAAGTTGTACTCGGCCGGCGGCGACGAGGTCGCCCATTCCAGCGTGCGGCCGCCCCACGGGTCGCCCGTGGTGTCGCGATATGCCGGCAGGTTGCGGTTGCGGATGCTGACCACCAGCTGCAGCAGCTGGCACGCGATGCCGATCGCGATCAGCACGGCGCCGAACGCGGCGACCAGCAGCCACGGATGCCACGCCGGATTGTCGTAGTGGTTCAGGCGCCGCGTCATGCCCATGAAGCCGAGCACGTAGAGCGGCACGAACGCGACGTAGAAGCCGACCTGCCAGAACCAGAACGCGGCCTTGCCGAGCTTCTCGTTCAGCTTGAAGCCGAACGCCTTCGGGAACCAGTAGTTGAAGCCCGCGAGATAGCCGAACAGCACGCCGCCGATGATCACGTTGTGGAAGTGCGCGATCAGGAACAGGCTGTTGTGCAGCACGAAGTCCGCGCCCGGGATCGCCATCATCACGCCGGTCATGCCGCCGAGCGTGAACGTGACCATGAAGCCGATCGTCCACAGCACCGGCGTCGTGAATTCGATCCGGCCGCGGTACATCGTAAACAGCCAGTTGAACACCTTCACGCCGGTCGGGATCGCGATGATCATCGTCATGATGCCGAAGAACGCGTTCACGTTCGCACCGGAGCCCATCGTGAAGAAGTGATGCAGCCACACGAGGAACGACAGCACCATGATCGCGCAGGTCGCGTACACCATCGTCTTGTAGCCGAACAGCGGCTTCTTCGAGAACGTCGCGATGACTTCCGAGAAGATGCCGAACGCCGGCAGGATCAGGATGTACACCTCCGGATGGCCCCACGCCCAGATCAGGTTCAGGTACAGCATCGCGTTGCCGCCGGCTTCGTTCGTGAAGAAGTGCATGCCGAGGTAGCGGTCGAGGCCGAGCAGCGCGAGCGTCGCGGTCAGGATCGGGAACGACGCCATGATCAGCACGTTCGTGCAGAGGGCCGTCCACGTGAACACCGGCATCTTCATCAGCGTCATGCCCGGCGCGCGCATCTTGATGATCGTCACGAAGAAGTTCACGCCGGTCAGCAGCGTGCCGACACCCGAAATCTGCAGCGCCCACAGGTAATAGTCGACCCCTACCCCCGGGCTGAACTGCAGCTCCGACAGCGGCGGATACGCGAGCCAGCCGGTCTGCGCGAACTCGCCGATCACGAGCGAGATGTTGATCAGGATCGCGCTGACCGCCGTCATCCAGAACGACAGCGAGTTGATGAACGGGAACGCGACGTCGCGCGCGCCGATCTGCAGCGGCACGACGAGGTTCATCAGGCCGACCATGAACACCATCGCCATGAAGAAGATCATGATCACGCCGTGTGCCGTGAAGATCTGGTCATAGTGGTGCGGCGGCAGGTAGCCGGGCGCGTTGTACGCGAGCGCAAGCTGCATGCGCATCATGATCGCGTCGGCGAAGCCGCGCAGCAGCATGATCAGCGCGACGATGATGTACATCACGCCGAGTTTCTTGTGGTCGACCGTCGTCAGCCATTCCGTCCACAGCCACTTCCAGCGGCCGGTGATCGTCAGTGCGGCGAGAATGCCCAGCACGACCAGCCCCATGAAGGCGCCTGCCACCATGATGATGGGCTGATCGAACGGGATCGCCGCCAGTGTGAGTTTGCCGAACATGCGTTACCCCTTCGTGCCGCAGGCGGCGTCCTTCAGATCGAGGACGTGGCCATCGTTGTATTTCGCGATGATGTTGTGGAAGAGCCGCGGATCGACCGACGAGAAGTAGCGCACGGGCGCCTTCTCGCTCGGCTGCGCGACGGTGCCGTACACGGTCGCGTCGAGCCGGTCGGGCGACGCCTTGACCTTCTGCACCCACGCGTCGAACTGTTCGCGCGGCTCGGCGAGCGTGCGGAACTTCATGTCGGAGAAGCCGCGGCCGCTGAAGTTGGCGGACGTGCCCGCGTAGTCGCCGGCTTCGTCGGCGATCAGGTGCAGGCGCGTCTGCATGCCGGCCATCGCGTAGACCTGGCCGCCGAGCTGCGGAATGAAGAACGAGTTCATCACCGAATCCGACGTGATGCGGAAATTCACCGGCGTGCCGACCGGAATCGCGAGCTGGTTCACCGACGCGATGCCGAGTTCCGGATAGATGAACAGCCACTTCCAGTCGAGCGCGACGACCTCGACGTCGATCGGCTTCACCGACGACTCAAGCGGCTTGTACGGATCGAGCTCGTGCGTGGTTTTCCACGTGAGCACGCCGAGGAACAGGATGATCAGCGTCGGCACCGTCCAGATCACGACCTCGATCGCGGTCGAGTGCGACCAGTTCGGCGCATAGGCGGCGTTGCGGTTCGATGCGCGGTAACGCCACGCGAACCACAGCGTGAGCAGGATCACCGGCACGACGACGATCAGCATCGCCCATGTCGAGGTCGCGATCAGCGCCTTTTCGGCGGCCCCGACGCTTCCTTTCGGATTTAGTACATCTAAATTACAGCCTGACAGGCTCAGCGCCGCGCCGATCGATATCAGCGCCGTCCAGCCTTTTGAAGCTCTTCTTTTCATCACACAGCCCGAGGGTCATTGAATCCGTTGCGTTTGCCCGATGCGCATTCGATCCACGAAAGTGGCCGAATCATACGTCGCGCGGGCGCGGTGAAAAACCGGTGGGTGCGACAAATCATCATTGCAGAATCCGCAGTGAGACAGATTGTCGCGGGGCAATTTCACGCAGCCGGGAGGCGGCCGCGGGCCTCACGCCGAGGGCCTTGAGACGGCCGAAATCGGCGGAAGCCGCGGGCTCGTGTCCGCCCTGCCCCGATGAATGCGCGCGCAACGATGTCCGCATCGGCACGCGATGCGGACATCGTGCGCGGCGTCACGCGCTCAGCCGTGCGCCGCGGCCATGTACGCCGGCTGCGCCGGTGCGCCGCCGTCCCCGGCCGGCAGCTTCGAACGGCTCGCTTCCTCGATCAGCCGTGCGACGGTCGGATCGATCGCGTCGGTGAACGGCTTCGGATCGACGCCCACCATCAACACGATCAGCGCGAGCGACGCGAACATCACGATCTCGCGACGACTCAGGTCGGCGAGCTTCGCGATACGCGGACCCGCGATCTTGCCGAACACGACGCGCTTGACCATCCACAGCGTGTACGACGCGCTGAGGATCAGCGTGAGCGCCGCGATCGCGCCGATCCAGAAGTTGACGCGGATCGCGCCCATGATGACCATGAACTCGCCGACGAAGCCCGACGTGCCCGGCAGGCCGACGTTGGCCATCGCGAACAGCAGCGCGAACGTCGCGAAGCGCGGCATCACGCCCGCCACGCCGCCGTACGCGGCGATCTCGCGCTGCTTCGTGCGATCGACCAGCACGCTCACGCACAGCAGCATCGCGCCCGCGACGAAGCCGTACGACACGAGCTGCACGATCGCGCCTTCGACGCCGATCTGGTTGAACAGGAACAGCCCGAGCGTGACGATCCCCATGTGCGCGACCGTCGAATACGCGAGCAACTTGCCGAGATCGGTCTGCGCGAGCGCGATCAGGCTCGCGTAGACGATCGCGAACAGCGACAGCGCGATCACGGCCGGCGCGAAGAAGTGGCTCGCGTCCGGCGTGATCGGCAGCGCGAAGCGCAGGAAACCGTAGCCGCCGAGCTTGAGCATCGCGAGCATCAGTGCAGCACCCGTCGGGCCGTCGGTGTAGACGGCGCGCAGCCACGTATGAACCGGCCACATCGGCACCTTGACCGCGAACGCGGCGAAGAAGCCGAGGAACACCAGCAGCTGCGGCGCGAAGCCGAGCTGCAGCGTGCGCCATGCGTTCATGTCGAACGTATGCGACTTCGCATACAGGTACAGCATCGCCATCAGCAGCAGCAGCGAACCCGCGAACGAGATGAAGAAGAACTTCACGGCCGCGTAGACGCGATGCTCCCTGCCCCACGTGCCGATCAGCAGGTACAGCGGAATCAGCGTCGCCTCGAAGAAGATGAAGAACAGCAGCCCGTCCTGCGCGACGAACACGCCGACCATCAGCCCCGACAGGATCAGGAACGACGCGTAGTACTGCGCGACCCGCACCGTCACCGCTTCCCACGACGCGATCACGACGACGAGCGTCGTGAAGGCGGTCAGCACGACAAGCCACAGCGACGCGCCGTCGATCCCGACACGCCAGCCGGCGTTGAAGGCCGCCAGCCAGTTGCGGGTTTCGGCGAACTGCATCGCGGCCGAGTGCGAATCGAAACCGGTGACGAGCGGCACGACGGCGGCCAGCCCCGCGAGTGCGCCGACCAGCGCGATCAGCCTCGTGCGATGCGGATGACGGTCGGAACCGGCGCGCAGCAGGCACGCGCCGAACAGGATCGGAACCCAGATCGCCAGGCTCAGAAAGGGGAAATCATGCATGTCAACAGGCCTTGAGAGGGTCGCGCGCTGCATCGGAAACAGGCGTGACGAAGGAAACGAAATCAAATCGACAGATAGATTTCGCGGACCGCCAATGTTGGCAAAATGTAAAGCGGAATCAGGGCAAAGCTTGACGCCGCTCAAGCGCAATCGGGTTAACCAGCATAAGGCGAATGATTATTTTTTGCATCGCAGCAGAGGAGCTTTTCACGACGCCCGGATAGATCGCTGATTTTTATGCGTAATTTTTCGTATTGTGATGCGGCGCCGATCGCACGAATCGGTGCGATGCCGCATTTTTGGCCGGAAGACCGATTCTTCGGGGCGCAAGCGTGGAATGCGGGGAAGGATGAATGAGAGCGATTCAATCCTTACACGGATACTTTCATTTTTATTTCACCGGCCGCCGATCGCCGCGATCCGGAACACGGAAATCGCCGCGCATTCCGTCAGCGTTGATGGCTCAGCCTGTCCCATACGCGCATCGTCACCGCGCGATAGTGATTGTGTTGCGCGGGGAAATGGACGAAGCGGCTGTCGCGCGTCGCATAGACCGGCGATGACGCGAGCGACATCGCATCGACGATGTAGCGCGCGTCGATCATGCCCGCCTCCAGCAGTTCGACATAGATCGCCTGCTGGTCGCCGCCGCTCGCATAGACCGACGACCGATCGCCGATGCGCTCGATGCGCGCGCATATGCGTTCGACCAGTTCGCGCATCGGCGCGACGTTACGCACGCCGATCATGCACGAGTTGATCGCCCAGGCCGTGTGGTCGGTGCCGATCACGAAATCGCGGCCGTCGATCACGCCGTCGACCGTCTGGCGCTGGTCGATCGCGAGGATGTCGGCGTCGACCCAGAACACGAACGCGTGATCCGGCAGATGTTCGCGAATCAGGTGCAGCTTCGCCCAGTTCGCATCGACGCCGGCCGGCAGGAACGCGGGCGGTTCGCGATACGCGTGGTACGCATAGCCGTGTCGCGTGCAGTAGCGAACGAAGTTCTCTTCGTGAAGATCGCCGTAACCGGCGATGTGCGACGTGTGCAGGCTCACGAACGCAATGCTTGCATGCGGGTTCAGGTGCCGCACCGGCTCGCGCGGCCGTTGCTGCGCGGTGCGCCAGTCGTCCATCGCGCTCGGCTGCTCGCCCCGCTGGACACGCGCCGCGTCGTCGACGAGCGCGAGCACGTAGCGAAAGTCGTAGTCGGGCGTCGGCGCCCATACGCCATCGATCTGCTGCCATTCGGGCGCCTGGTGCGCCACGAGCGGATGCGCGCCGACGACCGCGTCGATCGCTAGCCCGTCGCGCCATACCGTCTGGGCCGACGCGAAATGGCCGGTCGCGAGCGGCTGATCGAACGGCAGCGGCGGGAAGTGCTCGGCAAGCAGCGTCGCCTCGCATGCGTGTTGCCGCTCGGGCATGCGCATCGCCCACTTGCCGAGCTCGACCACCAGCTTGCGCAAGCACTCGCGCACGTCGGGCACGTTGCGAAAGATCATGCCGCTCGCGGCGGGCAACGACGACTTCGAGGTCTGCGTCGTGACGATCGCGTCATAACCGTCCGCGACGGCCGGCAACGCATGCTGGCCGAACACGACCGAGAACTGATCGAGCACGAGCAGCAACGCGCCCTGCTCCATCGCGACGAGCTGCGCGATGATCGCGTGGTACTTGTGCAGCACCTGCTGGCGCTCGCCGTACACGTGCGTGCCGTCGACGATCGCGTGCCGGTAGCCGTGGGCCCGCGCGTAACGTTCGTGATTGTCGACGAGCCCGTCGACGGGACGGTGCGAAAGGATGGTCAGTACGGAATGCATGCGTGCCGGAACTCCCGATTGAGCCGCGCGAGGCGATACGCCTATTTAGCGCATGAGCGCCGCCCGAGTCGAGCATTGATTGGCTGTCCGGACGAAGCGTGGCGCCGGCGGCGCGTGCGGAAACGACGCCGGAAAAGAAAAAGCCCCGCAAGTCCGAGAACTTGCGGGGCTTTGTCACCGCTTTTGGCGGAGACGGAGGGATTCGAACCCTCGATCCAGGTTTTGGCCCAGATGCTCCCTTAGCAGGGGAGTGCCTTCGACCTCTCGGCCACGTCTCCCAAACTTTCGCTCGCACCAGGGAGGCAGTGCGACGAGAACGAGATAATATAGGGTTTCGAACCGTGCGTCAATTTCCGTGATGCATTTTCTTCAATGCATCACGAAAAAATTCACGCGGGCTGGTCGAGTTCGAATGCCTTGTGCAGCGCGCGGACGGCCAGCTCCATGTATTTCTCGTCGATCAGCACCGAAATCTTGATTTCGGACGTCGAGATCATCTGGATGTTGATGCCTTCTTCCGACAGCGTGCGGAACATCTTGCTCGCGACGCCCACGTGCGAACGCATGCCCACGCCGACGACCGACACCTTCGACACCTTCGGGTCGCCCTGCACGCGCTCGGCGCTCACATGGCCCTGCACCTGGTTGGTGAGGATGTCCATCGCCTTCTGGTAGTCGCCGCGGCCGACCGTGAACGTGAAGTCCGTCTTCCCTTCGACGCTCTGGTTCTGGATGATCATGTCGACGTCGACGTTCGCGTCGGCGACCGGGCCGAGGATCTGATACGCGATGCCCGGCTTGTCGGGCACGCCCATCACCGCAATGCGTGCTTCGTCGCGCTGGAACGCGATGCCGGAAATGACTGCCTTTTCCATGGTCTCGTCTTCTTCAAAAGTAATCAGGGTGCCCGAGCGCATTTCTTCGTCGAGCGCAATCAGCGGATCGGTCAGGCTCGACAGCACGCGCGTCTTCACCTGGTATTTGCCGGCGAATTCGACCGAGCGGATCTGCAGGACCTTCGAGCCCAAGCTGGCCATTTCCAGCATTTCCTCGAACGTCACGCGATCGAGGCGTCGCGCCTCTTCGACCACGCGCGGGTCGGTCGTGTAGACGCCGTCGACGTCCGTATAGATCAGGCACTCTTCGGCATCCAGCGCGGCCGCGACCGCCACCGCCGACGTGTCCGAGCCGCCGCGGCCCAGCGTCGTGATGTGGCCGTCCGGATCGACGCCCTGGAAGCCCGTGATGATCACGACCTTGCCGGCGTTCAGATCGGCCTTCACGCGCTCGTCGTCGATCGAGTGGATGCGCGCCTTCGTGAACGCGCTGTCCGTCTTGATCGGCACTTGCCAGCCGGCATAGCTCACGGCCTCGACGCCGATTTCCTGCAGCGCGATCGACAGCAGGCCGACGCTGACCTGCTCGCCGGTCGACGCGATCATGTCGAGCTCGCGCGGGCTCGGCTGGCTCGAAATCTCTTTCGCGAGACCGAGCAGACGGTTGGTTTCGCCGGACATCGCGGACGGCACGACCACCAGCTGGTGCCCGGCCTGATGCCATTTTGCGACGCGTTTCGCGACGTTCTTGATGCGCTCGACCGAGCCCATCGAAGTGCCGCCGTATTTGTGTACGATGAGTGCCATTGTCGTTCTGAACTGAAGGAGAAGCCGCACGGGCGCGCTGGGCAGGCCGCGTTGCCGTTCGGTCACGCGGCTTGTGGCTGTGGACGGACGACGAGGGAGACGGCTGGGACGCAACACGCAAGCGTGACGGATTTTGCCCGGAAGGCCGATCAGGCCGCGCAAACCGGGTACGTCACGCGGGAAACCTGCACAAATCGCTCAAAAATCGAGCCGAGCAAACGTCCGAGCGTACCCGATAGAGGCCCGCTTGACAAGCCGCTCGCCGGTTGGGCAAGCGTTCCGGCGCTGTTTACCAAATGGTGAAAACCGGCGCGCGATCGCGCGGCGGCAAGCGTGTCGCCGCTATGCGATCAGCAGGTCGGGACGCCACTCGATCCGGCGCCACGCGCCGGCATCGGCCAGCCCGTCGCCGTGATTCACGCCGAGCCGCGGCACGTAGACGAGCCGGTCGCCCGCAAACAACAGCGGCACGTCGCGCTGCCAGGCCGGCACGCCGCGCTCCTGGAACAGGTTCTTCAGCGTGCGGCCCGGGCCGCCGGGCGACGTACGCAGCCGCTCGCCGCCCGCGCGGGCGCGCGCGGCGAGCGGCGCGCTGCGCAGCAGCGCCTCCGGCACCGCGCCGTCGCTGCCGGCCTCGGCCGGCGCGAACACGAACGTGCCGCGCCATGCCGGCACGCGCCAGACTTCCTGGCCGTCCCACGCGAACGAGGATTCGGGATGCGGCGTTCCGGTGCCGTCGTCGGCCGGCTCGGCGCTGTCGCCCGCCTCCCAGTACACGGTGTCGCGATAGAGCCGCAGGCACTGCCCCGCGTGATCGACCCGCAGCGCATGCGCGTCGTGCGCGGCGCGCAGCTGCCGCATCATGTTCGCCAGCCGCCCCGCCGACGCACCGGGCAGCCCGAGCCGGCGCATCCAGAAACGCAGCAGGTTCGCGCCGCGCGTATCGTCGAACGCGACCAGCGCATCGCGCGACAGCGCGCGGCCGTCGTCGCGCGCGGCGCCGGCGAAATCCAGTTCGGCGAGATCGTCGAGCAGCCGCTGCGCGGCGGCCGCATGCTGGGCCGCGCGGCCCAGCGCATCGCGAAAACCCGGGAAATGCACGGCGAGCGCCGGCAGCACGTCGATGCGCAGCGCATTGCGCGCGTAGCGAGTGTCGCCGTTCGATTCGTCGTCGATCCACGTCAGCGCGCGCTGCGCCGCATAGCGCTCCAGTTGCGCGCGCAACAATCGCAACAGCGGGCGCACGCGCTCGACGCTTGCGCCGTCAGGCCGATAACGCGGCGCCATCGCGGCCAGGCCTGCGATCCCCGCGCCGCGCAACAGCTGGAGCAGCACGGTCTCCGCCTGGTCGTCCGCATGCTGCGCGACCCAGAGCGCGGCCACGCCGTGGCGCTCGCACATCGCGTCGAGCGCCGCATAACGGCGCTCGCGCGCGCTCGCCTCGATGCCGAGGCCGCTGTCGCGCGGCACATCGACACGCTCCGACTCGAACGCGACACCGAGTTGCCCGGCCGTCGCCTGCGCATGCGCGACCCATGCGTCGGCGTTCGCGCTCAGGCCGTGGTGCACGTGCAGCGCGACGCAGCGCGCGGCGCCCGCCACGCGTACGGCCGCGTCGAGCAGCACCGTCGAGTCGAGGCCGCCGCTGTACGCGATCGCGATGCGCGCATCGGCCGGCAGATCGGCAAGCGCAACGCCGACCGCGTCGAGGACGACGCGGTCGGCGGAGAATTCGGTCGGGGGGATCACGAGCGAGACGCGCGCCGGACGGCGCGCGATGCGAACACGCCGGTCATGCGCCGGGCGTGGTTTCCTTGAACTTGCCGTAGGCCATCAGGCGCTCGAAGCGGCGCTCGCGCAGCGCATCGATGCTCATGCCCTGGAACTGGCGCAGCGAATCGGCGAGCGCACGACGCAGCAGCGCGGCCATGCCCTTCGGATCGCGGTGCGCGCCGCCGAGCGGCTCGTTGATGATCTTGTCGATCAGGCCGAGCGCCTTCAGGCGATGCGCGGTCAGGCCCAGCGCTTCCGCGGCCTCGGGCGCCTTCGCGGCGCTCTTCCACAGGATCGACGCGCAGCCTTCCGGCGAGATCACCGAGTAGGTCGAGAACTGCAGCATCATCACGGTGTCGGCCACGGCGATCGCGAGCGCACCGCCCGAACCGCCCTCGCCGATCACGGTCGTGATGATCGGCGTCTTCAGTTCGGCCATCACGTACAGGTTGCGGCCGATCGCCTCCGACTGGCCGCGCTCTTCCGCGCCGATGCCCGGGTATGCGCCCGGCGTGTCGACGAACGTGAAGATCGGCAGCCCGAATTTCTCGGCGAGACGCATCAGCCGTTCGGCCTTGCGATAGCCTTCCGGACGCGGCATCCCGAAGTTGCGCGCGGCGCGCTCCTTCGTGTCGCGGCCCTTCTGGTGGCCGATCACCATGCACGGATGGCCGCCGAAGCGCGCGAGGCCGCCGACGATCGACAGGTCGTCCGCGAACGCGCGGTCGCCATGCAGCTCGTGAAAATCGGTAAACAGTTCCGCAACGTAATCGAGCGTGTACGGACGCTGCGGATGCCGCGCGATCTGCGAGACCTGCCACGGCGACAGGTTCGCGTAGAGGTCCTTCGTCAGTTGCTGGCTTTTCTTCGACAGCCGCTCGATTTCTTCCGAAATATCGACAGCCGAGTCGTCCTGCACGAATCGCAGCTCTTCGATCTTGGCCTCGAGTTCGGCGATCGGCTGTTCGAAATCCAGAAACGTGGTCTTCATGTGTTCGAATCCTTGGGTCTTGCGGCAGCGCGTATTCTACCCGCGCGGGCGACGTGCAAAACCGGCTCTCAACTATTGATGTTTAAAACCCGATAGCCGTCAATCGGCGTCGGCGTCCGGTGCATCGAGGCTGCGCCACATGTACCAGGTCGCGACGGTACGCCACGGCTCCCAGTTGGCGGCCACTTCACGCGCCTCGCTGCGCGTGACGGGCTCCCCGCTGAAGTAATTGACGCTGATCGCGCGGATCAGGCCCGGATCGTCGAGCGGCAGCACGTCCGGCCGCGACAGGTTGAAGATCAGGAACATCTCGGCCGTCCAGCGACTGATGCCGCGGATCTGCGTGAGTTCCGCGATCACGTCCTCGTCGTCCATCGACGTCCATTTGTCGACGTGCAGCGCGCCCGACACGAAGTGTTGCGCGAGATCGAGAATATATTCCGTCTTGCGCTTCGACAGCCCGCACGCGATCAGCTTGTCCGCGCCGAGCCGGATGACCGGCTGCGGTGCGAGTTTCGGACACGCATCCTCGATGCGCGCCCACAGCGCCTGCGCGGACGGCACCGAGATCTGCTGGCCGACGACCGAACGCGCGAGCGTGACGAACGGGTCGCCGCGCTTCACGAGATGCGCGGGGCCGAACTTCGGAATCAGCTTCTTCAGGATGCGGTCGCGCTTGACGAGATCGGCGCTCGCTTTATCCCAGTACGCGGGACGCACGACGCCATCGGCGCCGTCGACTGCCGCATCGGCTGCCCGCATCTTGCGGGCCGCGTCGGCGGCCGCCATCGCGACCTCCGGCTGCGCCGCGTCCACGCCCTTCGCGCGCGCGGGCTTTGCATGACCGTTGAGCGCGCCGTTCGGCACGGCGCGCGTCGCGTCCGCCTTCGCCGCTGGCGCGCGCTTGGCTGCCGGACGCGCGGCGAGCGGAGTCGCACGCCTGACCGGCGCTTTTCTGGCCGTTGCCATCCTGCCTCCTACCTGACGGATCGGTCAGTGGAACGCATCGCGCTCATACGCGACGCCATTCGGTCGATCCGCCCGGTTTGTCTTCAAGTGCGATACCGGCGTCGAGCAGTTCCGCCCGAATCCGGTCCGCTTCGGCATAGTCCTTCGCTTGCTTCGCCGCGACACGCGCGGCGATCTTCGCTTCGATTTCGTCGGCTGCGAGCCCGCCCGCCTGCGCGGCACCGGTGCCCTGCTGCAGGAACGCGCGCGGTTCGCGGCCGAGCAGGCCCAGAAGGCCCGCCAGTTGTTTCAGTTGCCGCGCGAGCGATGCATCGCGCGTGCGATTGACTTCACCCGCCAGTTCGAACAGCGTCGCCACCGCGACCGGCGTGTTGATGTCGTCGTTCATCGCGGCCGCGAAACGCTGCGCGTGCGGCTCGTTCCAGTCGAGCGCGAGCGTGTCGGGCTCGACATCCTTCAGCGCCGTGTACAGGCGCGTGAGCGACGCGCGCGCGTCGTCGAGATGCACGTCGCTGTAGTTGAGCGGCGACCGGTAGTGCGTGCGCACGATGAAGAAGCGCATGACCTCGGCGTCGTACCGCTCGAGCACTTCGCGGATCGTGAAGAAGTTGCCGAGCGATTTCGACATCTTCTCGTTGTCGACCTGCACGAAACCGTTGTGCATCCAGTAGTTGACGAACGTCTGGCCGGTCGCGCCTTCGCTCTGCGCGATCTCGTTCTCGTGGTGCGGGAATTGCAGATCCTGCCCGCCGCCGTGGATGTCGAAATGCTCGCCGAGCAGCGTGCAGCCCATCGCCGAGCACTCGATGTGCCAGCCCGGCCGGCCCATCCCGTACTTCGATGCCCACGACGCACCGTCGGGCTCGTCCTCCTTCGCACGCTTCCACAGCACGAAGTCGAGCGGATCCTGCTTCGCATCGTTTGCGGCAACGCGTTCGCCCGCGCGCAGGTCGTCGAGCGACTTGCCCGACAGCTTCCCGTAGTTCGCGAACTTGCGCACCGAATAGTTGACGTCGCCGTCGCTCGCCTGGTACGCGTAGCCGTTCGCCTCGAGCTTCTCGATCATCCCGAGCATCTGCGGAATGAACTGCGTCGCGCGCGGCTCGATGTCCGGACGCTGGATGCCGAGCGCCGCCTCATCCTCGTGCATCGCGCCGATGAACCGGTCGGTCAGCGACTTGATCGTCTCGCCGTTCTCGACCGCGCGGCGGATGATCTTGTCCTCGATGTCGGTGATGTTGCGCACGTACGTGACCCGGTAGCCGATCGCACGCAGCCAGCGCTGGACGAGGTCGAACACGACCAGCATGCGCGCGTGGCCCACGTGACAATAGTCGTAGACGGTAATCCCGCATACGTACATCCGCACTTCGCCTGACTGGCGCGGCACGAAAACTTGCTTGTCACGCGCGAGCGTGTTGTAGATGCGCAGTGATTCCATAGAGATGAACCGTGAGCCGAAGGAAACCGCCCTGGCGAAGCTCGCCCAGCATGCGAAACGGACGGACCACCAGCTGCGGCTCGCCGCCGCGCGTCCTCGTTATCACATGGGGCGGTCAGGCTGCAAGCACAGCGGTGACGGCCACGAGAGGCAAAGAAAGACTGTCTGCCGCTCGCCGGAACGCGCAGACGTTTTGTTAGAATGGCTCGGAGTATAACATTCCGATTTACGCCTATGAAACCTCATCGCGGCCGCGCGCCGAGCGCTGCGACCCTCGTTGCGACCGCCGTCATGGGCGTCGCACTGACGCTGTTCGCGGCCCCCGCGGCGCATGCGCAGAAGGCCCCGGCCACCGCCGACGGCACGCCCGAAATCGACGCGTCGATCTCCGGCAAGCAATGGAAACAGGCGCTCGCGCAACTCGACGCGCGCATCGCGGCGAATCCGCACGACGTGCAGGCGCAGTTCAAGCGCGGCACCGTGCTCGCCCGCCTGAACCGCGACGACGACGCGATCCAGCAGTTCGTCGCGATCACGCAGGCCTATCCCGAACTGCCCGAACCGTACAACAACCTCGCGGCGCTCTACGCGAAGCACGGCCGCTACGACGAAGCGCGCAGCGCGCTCGTCACCGCGACGCAATCGAACCCGGGCTACTCGCTCGCTTACGAAAACCTCGGCGACCTCTATCTGCGCCTCGCGGCCGAATCGTACAAGCGCGCGCAATCGCTCGGCCGCACGAGCGGCGCGACCGCCCAGCGCCTCGCCGACCTGCAGAAGATCGTGTCGCCGCCGAAGCCGGCCGCCAACGCGCGCGCCGTCACGCCGGCCACGCGCGCGTACACCGATCGCGCCGCCGCAAACGTGAGCACCACTACGCTGCCGATGTCGCCGACGTTCCAGTTCAACGGTCCGTCCGGTGCGCTGGCAGCGCCGTACGTCGCGCCGTCGCAGTAAGCGGCGCAACCTTCCCTCCCTCCCAACCTGAGGATCGCAATGAAACGTCTGTTGCTGGCGCTTGGCGGCGCCGCCCTTCTCGCGACCGCGCCCGCGTTCGCGCAATCGGCCACCGCGCACCCCGTCGTGCAGCTGAAGACCTCCCAGGGCGACATCCGTGTCGAGCTCTACCCGGAGAAGGCGCCGAAGACGGTCGCCAACTTCCTCGACTACGTGAAGGCCGGCCAGTACAACGGCACGATCTTCCATCGCGTGATCAAGGGCTTCATGATCCAGGGCGGCGGCTACAAGACCAACTTCGAGGAGAAGCCGACCCGCGCGCCGATCCCGCTGGAAAGCCGCAATGGTCTGAAGAACCTGACGGGCACGATCGCGATGGCGCGTACCAGCGATCCGAACTCGGCCACCGCGCAGTTCTTCATCAACACGGTCGACAACAGCGGCCTCGACTACCCGAACCCGGACGGCAACGGCTATGCGGTGTTCGGCAAGGTCGTGTCGGGCCTCGACGTCGTGAAGAAGATCGAAGGCGTGGCGACGACCTCGCGCGGCCCGATGCAGGACGTGCCGGCCCAGCCGGTCCTGATCGAATCGGCCAGCATCGTTTCGAAATAAGCACCTGCCGGCACGTCCGGCGCCACACGCGGCCGCGTCGCACGACCGGCCGCGTGCCATTTAAACCGCCTCACCGAAGGAATTCATCATGGTTGAACTGCACACGAACCACGGCGTGATCAAGCTCGAGCTGGACGCCGCGAAGGCACCGAAGACGGTCGAGAACTTCCTCAACTACGTGAAGAAGGGCCACTATGACGGCACGGTGTTCCACCGCGTGATCAACGGCTTCATGATTCAAGGCGGCGGCTTCGAGCCGGGCCTGAAGCAGAAGCCGACCGACGCGCCGATCGACAACGAAGCGAACAACGGCCTGAAGAACGACAACTACACGATCGCGATGGCGCGCACGAACGATCCGCACTCGGCGACCGCCCAGTTCTTCATCAACGTGAACGACAACGATTTCCTGAACCACTCGTCGCCGACGCCGCAGGGCTGGGGTTACGCCGTGTTCGGCAAGGTTGTCGAAGGCCAGGACGTGGTCGACAAGATCAAGGGCGTCAAGACGGGCAACGCGGGCTTCCACCAGGACGTCCCGACCGACGACGTCGTGATCGAAAAGGCCGTGGTGGTCTGACCCACAGCCGTTACGGAGGCACTTCGATGTTGCAGGAGAGTCCGCCGCGAAGCGTCTCCGCGGGCGTGCCGGGCGAGCGCGAATACGCGCAAGCCGCACGCCCGTTCCTGTTTCTCTCCGATCTGCACCTGAGCGAGGCGATTCCGAAGACGGTCGCCGCGTTCGAGCATTTCGTGAAATACACGGCCGACAGCGCCGACTCGGTGTTCATCCTCGGCGACCTGTTCGAATACTGGATCGGCGACGACGTGCTCGACCACGATCCGTTCGCGGCACGCATGGCCGCGCTGATGCATACGTTCTCGGAGCGCGGGATCGCGCTCTACGTGATGCACGGCAACCGCGATTTCCTGCTCGGCCGGCGCTTCATGAAGGCGGCCGGCGCGATGCTGCTGCGCGACCCGGCGCTGATCACGTCGTTCGGCCAGCGCATCGTGCTCACCCACGGCGACGCGCAATGCACGGCCGATCGCGGCTATCAGATATTTCGGCGGTTTGCCCGCAATGGCGTCGCGCAGGCGCTGTTTCTCGCGTGGCCGTTCCGCTGGCGCCGCGCGCTCGCGCAACGGATGCGCTCGAACAGCGAAGCGGGCCGGATGCGCCCCGCTTCGCCGATCTACGATGTCACGCGTGAAGGTATCGCCGCGCTGTTCCGGAAGAGCCGTGCGAGCGTGATCATTCACGGCCACACGCATCGCCCCGCGCGCCACCTCGAACCAGGCGGGATTCGCTGGGTACTGCCCGACTGGGATCTCGACCACGGCATGCCGCGCGGCGGCTATCTGCGCGTGGACGCCGAAGGCATCCACGCGATGCCGCTCGACTGACGCGAGCGACACGACCGCAGCTGCCGGCGGCCGCCGGCATGCGCCGCGTTACGCCTGGCGCTCGACCGCCTTGCCTTCCAGCACCGCCGACAGCCTGCGCAGATCGAGACGCGCCGCGTCCGCGCCCTGCAGCGTTTCCAGATGCGTGCCGAGTTGCTCGAGCGCCGCGACGATCTCGTCGACGCGCCGGCTTTCCTTCGCCGCGTGGTCGATCAGGCCGTGAATCGCGAGCGACATCGGGTCGTCCGCGTTCGGCGTGATCCCGTACGCGCAGAACGCGGCGCGCTCGGGCTGCGGCTTCGGTTGCGCCGGCAGCACGATGCGCGCAGGATTACCGACCGCGGTACCGCCTGCCGGCACCGGCTTCACGACAACCGCGTTCGAACCGATCTTCGCGCCCGCGCCGACGGTGAAACCGCCGAGCACCTTCGCGCCCGCACCGACGATCACGCCGGCCTCGAGCGTCGGATGGCGCTTCGCGCCGCGCGTGAGCGACGTGCCGCCGAGCGTCACGCCCTGATAGATCGTGCAGTCGTCGCCGACGATCGCGGTTTCGCCGATCACGACACCCATCCCGTGATCGATGAACACGCGCCGGCCGATCGTCGCGCCCGGGTGGATCTCGATACCCGTCAGGAAGCGCCCGGCCTGCGACGCGAAGCGTGCGAGCCAGTAGCGCTTCGCGCGCCAGCACGCATGCGCGAAGCGATGCAGCACGAGCGCGTGCAGCCCCGGATAACAGGTCAGCACTTCCCAGGCACTGCGAGCGGCGGGATCCCGCTCGCGAATCGTCGCAACGTCTTCGCGCAGTCTGGTGAACATGATCGGGTCTGGGCTGGGGAAAAGGCCGGCACGCCCGCCGGCAACGGCCGGTCGTTATCGCGCCGGGTAATTTGCTTATGATGTTCGGCGATTGTAGGGCCACTCGCCCGCGGCCGCACAGCGTCGCGCGTTCACCCCGTCGGCGGCGCGGGTATTCGCGCGGGACGCCCGTCGTGGCCAGGTAACGCGGTTATGCGGTTATGCGGTTATGCGGTCATCCGGTGGCCGGGCACGGACCGGGCACCCCCGTCGCGGCGGCCGATGCGACACGCCGGCTGCAGGCGGAGCGCATCCGTCGAACGCATGAGCGCCCGGCCGCGGCGTACTTCGGCCGCTTACGCGTCGCCTTCGGGCGTGCCGGACTTCAGCAGGATGTGCTTCGCGATGCCGCGCAGGATGTTGACCTCCTCGCGCTCGAGGCCGGTGCGCGCGAACAGGCGCCGCAGCCGCGGCATCAGCTTCTTCGGGTTGCGCGGGTCGAGAAAATCGAGCGCGACCAGCGCGTTCTCGAGGTGCGCGTACATCCGCTCGATCTCGTCGCTCTGCGCGAGCGTGCCGACTTCGGCCTGCACGTCGCGCGACGCCTCGCTTCCCTGCTCCAGGAACGCGACACGCAGTTCATACGCGAGCACCTGCACGGCCTGCGCGAGGTTCAGCGAACTGTAGGCCGGATTCGCCGGGATATGCGCAAGCGCGCTGCACTGCTCGACGTGCTCGTTCGCGAGGCCCGTCCGTTCGTTGCCGAACACGAGCGCGATGTCGCCGGTGCCGACCTGCGTGTGCGCCTGTTCGGCGGCCGCGCGCGGCGCAAGGCGCGGCGGCCCGTATTCGCGCGTGCGCGCGGTCAGCGCGATCGACCAGTGGACGCCGGACAGCGCGTCGCCGAGCGTGGGCACGACGTGCGCGGACGCGAGGACGTCGTCCGCGCCGCTCGCCATCGCGATCGCCTCGGGGTCGCTCTGCACGTGCGGCACGCGCGGCGCGACCAGGACGAGCCTGGAGAAACCCATCGTCTTCAGCGCGCGGGCGGCCGCCCCGACATTGCCGGGATGGCTCGGCTCGACGAGCACGAAACGGGTGGAGGTGAAGCCGCCGGACGGCGGCGGGGACGAAGCCGTGCCCGATTCGGACGGCACGGCGGGGTTCTGCGGGGTTTCCACTACATACGACTCGGTTCGTCAGAATGGCAGTATGGTATCGCCATCGCCCCGGCAAACCCACTCGTCCGGACGGCCAGTGGGGTTTCCCCGCATCCCGGTCACCTGAAACTCCCGAAAATCGGGTAAAATCATGCGCTTACGCGCCGCACCCCGTGCGACGCGGGTCGTACCCTGCTCTTTGTCAATTCGCGTCTCATCTCGCCCGGCACGTTTTGCGCCGTTCCGGGCGGTGTGTTCCACTTCGTGGCGGCCCGTGCCGCCGGCTACAGGATCCAGGCTCATGCATCCCATGCTCAACATCGCTGTCAAGGCTGCGCGCCGCGCCGGACAGATCATCAACCGTGCGTCCCTCGACCTCGACCTGATCGAGATCCGCAAGAAGCAGCAGAACGACTTCGTCACCGAAGTGGACAAGGCCGCCGAAGAGGCGATCATCGAGACGCTGAAGACCGCCTACCCCGACCACGCGATCCTCGCGGAAGAATCGGGCGAATCGGAGAACGAATCCGAATTCAAGTGGATCATCGATCCGCTCGACGGCACGACCAACTTCATCCACGGCTTCCCTTACTACTGCGTGTCGATCGCGCTCGAGCACAAGGGCGTCGTCACGCAGGCCGTCGTCTACGATCCGAACAAGAACGACCTGTTCACGGCCACCCGCGGCCGCGGCGCGTACCTGAACGACCGCCGCATCCGCGTCGGCCGCCGCGACCGCCTGGCGGACGCGCTGGTCGGCACGGGCTTCCCGTTCCGCGAGAAGGACGGCCTCGACGCCTACGCGCGCCTGTTCACCGAAATGACCCAGGCCTGCACGGGGCTGCGCCGCCCGGGCGCGGCCGCACTCGATCTCGCGAACGTCGCGGCCGGCCGTCTCGACGCGTTCTTCGAGCAAGGTATCAACGTGTGGGACATGGCGGCGGGCAGCCTGCTGATCACCGAAGCTGGCGGCCTCGTCGGCAACTACACGGGCGACGCCGATTTCCTGCATCGTCATGAGATCGTCGCGGCGAATCCGAAGATCTACGCGCAGATGATCCCGATCCTGAACCGCTACAGCTACATGCATCCGGCAGCGGAGTAAATCCGCGCCGCGCCCGCGCCCGTCTCAACACCGCCACGACTTCGTGGCGACCGTATCCGAATATTCATGTTACGGCTAAGCGAACTTAAACTCCCGCTCGACCACCCCGAGAGCGCCCTCGAAGCCGCGATTCGCGCGCGCCTCGCGGAGCTTGGCGTGGCGGCAGACGGGCTCCTCCGTTACACGGTGTTCCGCCGTGCGCACGATGCGCGCAAGCGCTCCGACATCAAGCTCACGTACATCGTCGATGTCGAGGTCAAGGACGAAGCGGCCGTGCTTCCGCGACTCGCCGGCACGCCGCATTGCGGCGTGACGCCCGACATGGCGTACCACTTCGTCACGAAGGCGCCCGAGCACGGCAACTTCCTGCGCCCGGTCGTCATCGGCATGGGGCCGTGCGGCCTGTTTGCGGGGCTGATCCTCGCGCAGATGGGTTTCCGCCCCATCATCCTCGAACGCGGCAAGGCCGTGCGCGAGCGCACCAAGGACACCTTCGGCCTGTGGCGCAAGAGCGTCCTCAATCCCGAGTCCAACGTGCAGTTCGGCGAAGGCGGGGCCGGGACGTTTTCCGACGGCAAGCTGTACAGCCAGATCAAGGATCCCCATCACTACGGCCGCAAGGTGCTCGACGAATTCGTCAAGGCCGGCGCGCCGGAGGACATCCTCTATCTGAGCCGGCCGCACATCGGCACGTTCCGCCTCGTCAGCATGGTGGAAAAGATGCGCGCGACCATCCACGAACTGGGCGGTGAAGTGCGCTTCGAAACCCGGGTCGAGGACATCGAGATCGATCAGGGCAAGGTGCGTTCGCTCACGCTGTCGAACGGCGAAACGCTCCGGTGCGATCACGTGGTGCTGGCCGTGGGCCACAGCGCACGCGACACGTTCCAGATGCTGCACGATCGCGGGGTGTATGTCGAAGCGAAGCCGTTCTCGCTGGGTTTCCGGATCGAACATCCGCAGGGGCTGATCGATCGCAGCCGCTTCGGCAAGTTCGCGGGCCACAAGCAGCTCGGCGCGGCCGACTACAAGGTGGTTCATCACTGCAGCAACGGACGCGCGGTCTACAGCTTCTGCATGTGCCCCGGCGGCACAGTGGTCGCGGCGACCTCCGAGCCGGGCCGCGTGGTCACCAACGGCATGAGCCAGTATTCGCGCGCCGAGCGCAACGCGAATGCGGGCATCGTCGTCGGCATCACGCCGGAGGACTATCCGGGCGGGCCGCTCGCGGGCATCGCGTTCCAGCGCAAGTGGGAAGAACGCGCGTTCGAACTCGGCGGCGGCGATTACAGCGCGCCGGGCCAGCTGGTCGGCGATTTCATCGCAGGCCGGCCGTCGACGTCGCTCGGTTCCGTGGTGCCGTCGTACAAGCCGGGCGTGCGCCCGACCGACCTCAGCACCGCGCTGCCCGACTACGTGATCGAAGCCATTCGTGAAGCGCTGCCGCAGATCGACAAGAAGATCGCCGGCTTCGCGATGCACGACGCGGTGCTCACCGGCGTGGAAACGCGCACGTCGTCGCCGATCCGGATCCGGCGCAAGGACAATTACCAGAGCGTGAACGTCGAAGGGTTGTATCCGGCCGGCGAAGGCGCCGGGTATGCCGGCGGCATCTATTCGGCAGCCATCGACGGTATCGAGGTCGCGCAGGCGGTGGCCCTCGATCTGATGTCGGCGCACGCGTCCTGATCTTGCCCGTCGGGCCCGGCGCACGAAGGTCCGTGCGCCGGGTGATCCAGCAGTATCTGCACCCTGCCTGACAAGGCTCGCCACGCGAAGCTCCCCCCTCTTTGCGATGCACCGCGGCCATTAGTGGTCGATGTGCCGAACACGACCGATGCCAGGCCAAATTTCGCTTTGGTATACTCCGCGGCCGAATTCTCCACGTTTCCACGAATCCATGACCGCCGCACAGTCGGACAACGCGTCATCTGATTTCATGCCGGCCGACCTCAGGCAAAGCGTGGTCACGCAGACGCTGCCGCACACCCAGGTCGGCATCAGCCGACTGCAGACATCTCGTAGAAATATTGGCCGAACCGCGCCATACGAACTTGAAAACGCCGATCTCATCGTGTTGCAATTGCGCGCGTTCGGCGAACAGGAATTGTGGCTTGACGGACGTGTTGCTCGTTTCGTCCCCTATGACGCGGGGACCGTCACGATTCACGACCTCGATCGCAACTGGGTTTCCGACCTGAAGGGGGCGTTCGACTGCATCCATTTTCACCTCCCGCGCCGAACGCTGGAGGAGACAGTCGATGAAATCGGTGGCAGGCAGCGGCCCCAGCTTTACTTGCCGCCGCATTTGAGTGCAACGGATCCGGTCATCCATCGCCTGGGCCAAGCCCTGCTCCCCGCCCTGGCGCGGCCCGAACACGCATCCCAGCTGTTTATCGACCACGTCGCGCTCGCCTTCCAGACGCATGTCGCGCGTCTGTACGGCGGCATCGGCGAGCGGCGGGAGAAGTCGACCGGCACACTCACGGCGTGGCAGGAGCGCGTGGCGAAAGGCTTTCTGCTCGAACACCTTACCGGCAACATCTCGATCGCCGATGTGGCGAAAGCGTGCGGCCTGTCTCGTGGCCATTTCGTGAAGGCCTTTCATCAGACCACCGGGTTACCGCCCCATCGCTGGCTGATCAATCAGCGCATCGAACGCGCAATGATGTACATGCGCACATCGTCCATGCCGCTGCAAATGATCTCGGATGCATGCGGCTTCGCCGACCAGAGCCACTTCACGAGAACATTCACGCGCCTGACCGGTGTTACGCCGCGTCGTTGGCGCATGGACAACGTTTGAGGAGCGTGGCCGACGCGAGCTTTGCGCGTCGCATGAACGCCCGACCCGCCACCGCACCTGCCGACGTCACGCCGATGAAGGCAGCGGTACCTGCGCGTCATCCGACCAAGCATCGACCAGGCGATGAGGCCCGAGCCTACGCCATGAAACGCCTGCACCGGCCGCTCCCGCACCCCGAAGCGGCCGGTCGCGTCTGGCGCAAACGAACGCCCGACATGCGTCAGAACCGGCGCGAAATTCCTCCCGTTGCGTATGCACGAGGCGGGAGATTACCCATCGGGGGCGGTCCGGCACGCATGCCATAATTTCGGCAACGCGCCTGCTGGTGCATGATTCCGCCAAGGTCATGTCAGCTCTGCTTCGCAGGAAGATCGGCAGCATTCTGGGATTGCTTGCGATCCTGCTGACGACGCTTGCGCCGACGGTGTCGCAGAGCCTGTCGTCCGAGCGAGCGTTCGAGGCGGTATCCGGGTCGTTCTGTACAGTACGGAACGAGGACGGTCCGGATGTCACCGCCCCCGACCATTCATCGTTGCCCGGGAAGGCAGTTCACTGGCAGGCGTGCGCATATTGCGGGCTGCTTGCCGACATGCCGGTGTTACTGGGCGGAACCTCGGGATTCGTGCCGACGGACCGGGCCGCTCATCCGGCGTTGGCGCCCCTGTTGCAGGCACCCCGCAGCGCTTTCCGATTTACCGCGGCACAGCCGCGCGCCCCTCCGCTTTCATCCTGAATGAGTCAGCCAGCGGCGATGCTTGTGACATTGCATCGCCGGTGCTCGCGCGTCCTTTGTCTTTTGACGGACCCGCGAGCGCATCGACGCGATCTTCAGAACGGGGGGACCATGTACACCCAACCTGTACGCAATACCATGCCGGCGCTTGTAGCGTCCGTCATTCCAGCCGCATTTGCCGTCCTGCTGCTTTTACCGTCCGTTGCAACGGCTCACGCGATTGCCGGCAACCGCGTGTTTCCGGCGACCATGGCGGTCGACGATCCCGGCGTCGGGGACGAACTCAACCTCGAGTTCGGCCACCTCCAGTCCGACACGGATGATGGCGACAAGCAGAACAGCAACACGACGACACTCGAATGGGACAAGCTGATCACGTCCCGTTTCCAGCTAACCGTGACCGGCACGTACGTCAATCTCAATGCGCCCAATGACGGCTCGGCGCGCGGTTTCGACAACTGGCAGGTCGGTGCCAAATACCGCTTCTACGTCAACGAAAGGCATGAGCTCATGGCCTCCGTCGGCGCGACCGCGGAGCTGGGCGGAACGGGGGCGAGGTCGATCGCCGATCCGCACTCGGCGATCACGCCGACGCTGTACTTCGGCAAGGGCTTCGGCGACCTGCCAGACAGCCTGAAGTACCTGAAGCCGCTGGCGATCACGGGCACCGTCGGCCCCCGCCTGGCATTGAACCGTGCCGATCCGAATTCGTTGAACTGGGGCGTCACCGTGCAATACAGCCTGCCCTATCTGCAGCACTTCGTGCGCGACGTGGGCCTCAAGGCGCCGTTCGACAGCCTGATCCCGGTCGTCGAGTTGCCGATGAGCACGTGCACCGCCAGTCCGTGTTCGGGCCATACGACCGGAACGATCAACCCCGGCGCGTTGTGGCTGAATCGCTGGGGCCAGCTCGGCATCGAGGCGCAGATCCCGGTCAATCACGCGAGCGGAACGGGCGTGGGCATCCTGTTGCAAGTGCATCTTTATCTCGATGACATCCTGCCCCGCTCGATCGGCAAGCCGCTGTTCGGCAACGGAGAATAATGATGCGCAGATTCGACCGATTTCATTCCGGGGCATGCGCAGCGGCCTTCGCGACGGGCATCCTGACCGCGTCGACGGCATTCGCCCATGTGTTTCCGCAGAAACAATCGCCGTCCGCGGGCGCGGAAGTAGCGGCGCCGGCAGGCGTGACGATCATCTTCGACGGACCGCTCGAACCCGCATTCAGCTCGCTCAGCGTCAGCAATTCGGCGGGCAAACAGGTGAACACGGAAAAGGCGGAAGTCGACCCGAATGACACGAAGTCGATCCACGTGGCACTGCCGCCATCGCCGCCCGGCACGTACACGGTGCACTGGGTGGCGGTCGCGTCGGACGGGCATCGCACGCGCGGCGATTATTCGTTCAAGATCAGGTAGCGGATCCGGCGACGTCCAGCCGATTTCGGGTGCTTTGGACCTCCGACCGTCCAAGCCGGCGGCGGCTCGTCGCGGCCGCCGGCAACTGGCCGAACGGCGAACTTCGCCCGTGCACATGGAAGCGACTGGTAAACTCGGGCAACCAAAGCAACAACTTCCTGCCTGACCTATGACCACGCTGTCGCCCGAAGCCTTCGCCGGCCATACTCCGATGATGCAGCAGTACCTGCGCATCAAGGCCGATCACCCCGACACGCTCGTCTTCTACCGGATGGGCGACTTCTACGAGCTGTTCTTCGAGGATGCGGAGAAAGCCGCACGCCTGCTCGACCTGACCCTCACGCAACGCGGCGCCTCGGCCGGCACGCCGATCAAGATGGCCGGCGTCCCGCATCATGCGGTCGAACAGTATCTGGCGAAACTCGTGAAGATGGGCGAATCGGTCGCGATCTGCGAGCAGATCGGCGACCCCGCCACGTCGAAGGGGCCGGTCGAGCGCAAGGTCGTGCGCGTCGTCACGCCCGGCACGCTGACCGACGCGGCACTGCTGTCCGACAAGAACGACGTCTACCTGCTCGCGATGTGCACGGGCCACAACAAGCGCGGCGTCGCGGTCAACATCGGCCTCGCGTGGCTGAACCTCGCGAGCGGCGCGCTGCGGCTCGCCGAGATCGAACCCGACCAGCTCGGCGCCGCGCTCGAACGCATCCGGCCGGCCGAAATCCTGACGGCGGACGGCGCGACCGACGCCGTGCCTGCGGGCGCCGGCGCGATCAAGCGCGTGCCGGCATGGCACTTCGATATCGCATCGGGCACGCAGCGCCTGTGCGACCAGCTCGACGTCGCGGGCCTCGACGGCTTCGGCGCGCATTCGCTGACGAGCGCATGCGGAGCCGCCGGCGCACTGCTGCTGTACGCGGCCGCGACACAGGGTCAGCAATTGCGTCACGTGCGCAGCCTGAAGGTCGAGAACGAAACCGAATACATCGGACTCGATCCGGCGACGCGCCGCAACCTCGAGCTGACCGAAACGCTGCGCGGCACCGAATCGCCGACGCTGTACTCGCTGCTCGACACCTGCTGCACGACGATGGGCAGCCGTCTGCTGCGTCACTGGCTGCATCATCCGCCGCGCGCGTCGGTCGCCGCGCAGTCGCGCCAGCAAGCGATCGGCGCACTGCTCGACGCGCCCGCGAACGCGAGCCTCGACGCACTGCGCAGCGCGCTGCGCCAGATCGCCGACGTCGAACGGATCACCGGGCGGCTCGCGCTGCTGTCCGCGCGGCCGCGCGACCTGTCGAGCCTGCGCGACACGTTCGCCGCGCTGCCCGCGCTGCGCGAGCGCATCAGCGCGATCGTCGCGAACGCGGATGCGCTTGCCCGCGTCGACGCGGCGCTCGCGCCGCCCGCCGAATGCCTCGACCTGCTGACGAGCGCGATCGCCCCCGAGCCGGCCGCGATGGTGCGCGACGGCGGCGTGATCGCGCGCGGCTACGACGCGGAGCTCGACGAACTGCGCGACATCTCCGAGAACTGCGGGCAGTTCCTGATCGATCTCGAGGCGCGCGAGCGCACCCGCACGGGCATCGCGAACCTTCGCGTCGAATACAACAAGGTGCACGGCTTCTACATCGAGGTCACGCGCGGCCAGACCGACAAGGTGCCCGACGACTATCGCCGCCGCCAGACGCTGAAGAACGCCGAGCGCTATATCACCCCCGAACTGAAGACCTTCGAGGACAAGGCGCTGTCCGCGCAGGAACGCGCGCTGGCCCGCGAGCGCGCGCTGTACGACGGCGTGCTGCAGGCGCTGCTGCCGTTCATTCCCGAGTGCCAGCGCGTCGCGTCGGCGCTCGCGGAGCTCGACGTGCTCGCCGCGTTCGCCGAGCGCGCCCGCACGCTCGACTGGGTCGCGCCCGCCTTCACCGACGAAATCGGCATCGAGATCGAACAGGGTCGCCACCCGGTCGTGGAAGCGCAGGTCGAGCAGTTCATCGCGAACGACTGCCGGTTCGGCGCCGAGCGCAAGCTGCTGCTGATCACCGGCCCGAACATGGGCGGTAAGTCGACCTTCATGCGGCAGACGGCGCTGATCGCGCTGATGGCGTACGTCGGCAGCTACGTGCCCGCGAAATCGGCCTGCTTCGGCCCGATCGACCGGATCTTCACGCGCATCGGCGCGGCCGACGATCTCGCCGGCGGGCGCTCCACCTTCATGGTCGAGATGACCGAAGCCGCGGCGATCCTGAACGACGCGACACCGCAGAGCCTCGTGCTGATGGACGAAATCGGCCGCGGCACGTCGACGTTCGACGGCCTCGCGCTCGCATGGGCGATCGCGCGTCACCTGCTCGCGCAAAACGGCTGCTACACGCTGTTCGCGACGCACTACTTCGAGCTGACGCAGCTGCCGGCCGAATTCCCGCAAGCGGCCAACGTCCATCTGTCGGCCGTCGAGCACGGCCACGGCATCGTGTTCCTGCACGCGGTCAACGAAGGCCCGGCGAACCAGAGCTACGGGCTGCAGGTCGCGCAACTCGCGGGCGTGCCGGCGCCGGTGATCCGCGCCGCGCGCAAGCATCTCGCGTATCTCGAACAGCAGTCGGCCGCGCAGCACACGCCGCAGCTCGACCTGTTCAGCGCGCCGCCCGCCGCGGCCGACGAACTCGCGTGCGCGGATGCGCCGGCGCCGGCCGACGTCCCGCATCCGGCGCTCGAAAAGCTGCGCGACATCGATCCCGACGACCTCAAGCCGCGCGAGGCGCTCGACCTGCTGTACGAACTGCGCACGCTCGTCCGCTCGCACGATGCCGACGGGCACGCGTAAACGCCTCCCGTCGGGCCGGCCGGCCCGCGCCGCCGCAACCGCACTGGTCGCGGCGACGCTCGCGCTCGTGCAGGCGAGCGCGCTCGCGGCGCCGCCCAAGCGTGCCGCCGCCCCCTACTCGTTCGCGATCGTGTCGGGCGTCATCAACGCGCCGGCCGACGAGCCGGCCGCGCAGCGGCTGTTCGAATCGATCGCGCGCGAGCGCAATCTGGCCTTCGTCGTCTATGCGGGCGACCTCAAGGGTGCGAAGGAAGCGTGCCGCGACCCGCTGTACACGCAGCGCGGCGCGATCCTGGGCGCATCGCGCGTGCCGCTCGTGTTCATTCCCGGCCACGACGACTGGGTCACGTGCAACACGGCGGCCGGCGGCAGCTACGACCCGGTCGAACGCCTGGACTTCCTGCGCCAGACCCTGCTGGCGGACGCCGCACTGCCCGACGCCGGCGCGCTGCAGATCACCCGCGAAAGTGAAGTCGCGCGGTTCCGGCCGTATCGCGAAAACGCGCGCTGGATGCATGACGACGTCGTCTACGTCGCGCTGAACGCACCGGCGCCGAACAATCACTATCTGACGGCCGGCGGCCGCAACGGTGAATTCGAGGACCGCATCGTCGCGAACGGCTTCTGGATCGACCACGCGGCCGAATACGCGAAGCGGCGCGAAGCGCGCGCAATGGTGGTGATGTTCGAAGGCGATCCGCAGTTCGATCGCTACGAGCGGACCGAACGCTTCGCGTGGTTGCGTTTCAACCGGCCGCGCGTGCGCGACGGCTTCCGTGAACTGAAACGAACGCTGGTGAAGGCGGCGGCGACATTCCGCGGCCCGATCCTGGTGATGCACGCGAGCAGCGAGCCGCTTGCGAATGGTTTCCTGATCGATCGCCCGCTGCATGCGGACGACGGTGTGCTGGTGGGAAATGTGACGCGTGTCGCGATCGGACCGCGTCAGCCGGCGAATCAGTGGGTGAAGGTCAACGTGTCGCCGGCACGGCAGACGATCTTCAACGTGAGCCTGCAGGACGTGCCGAAGAATCTGCCGACCCCGCCCGCGCTGCCGGTCGTGCCGCGCGACGAGGTCCCGCTGCCGCAGATGCCGGAGATCCCGGCCTTGCCGGCCCTGCCCGACTCGTCGTCGGTCGCGCCGCCGCTGCAGGGCGACGGCACGACGCCGGGCGGCGCCTCGTGGCCCGCGCCGCCCCCTGCGTCGGGGCCGGCGCCCGGCCTGCCCGCCAGTTCAGTGCAGGGTGCGCCCTGACGGTGCGTCGCCGTCCTCGTCTTCGTCCTCGTCGACGATTTCGAGGCCTTCCGCGCCGTGCGCGTGCTCATGCTCGATCTCGTCCTCGGTCGCTTCGCGAACGTCCTTGACCGTGAGCGCGAAACGCAGCGCCATGCCCGCGAGCGGGTGGTTGCCGTCGAGCACGACCTTGTCTTCGGCGATGTCGGTGACCGTGTAGATCAGCGAATCCACTTCCTCGTCGCCGTCTTCCGGCGTGCCTTCGAACTGCATGCCCACTTCGATCGGCTCGGGAAAACGATCGCGCGGCTCGATCTTCACGAGTTCGGGATCGTAGTCGCCGAACGCGTCCTGCGGCTCGAGCTGAACCTGCGCCTGGTAACCGGGCTCCTGGCCGTCGAGCTGTTCCTCGATCTTGGGGAACGTGCCATCATAGCCGCCGTGCAGATAAACCATCGGCTCGTCGCTTTCCTCGATCAGATTGCCTTGCGCATCCGACAGCTTGTAAGCGACCGACACGACGGTGTTTTTTGCGATTTTCATCCAATTCTCCCAAATACAAGTCTCATTATACGATGCGCAACCGGTCTCAAGCCGAACCGCGGGATGCCGCTGACGCCCCGCTCGGCGCGCCGCCTTCCGATCTTCCCACGCCGCTGCTCGGCGGCCTCACGCCGGCGCAATTCATGCGCCGCTACTGGCAGAAAAAGCCGCTGCTGATCCGCCAGGCGATCCCCGGCGTGAAGCCGCCTGTCACGCGCGACGCATTGTTCGAGCTGGCAGCCGACTATGACGCCGAATCGCGGCTGATCACCCATTTTCGTAACAAGTGGCAACTTGCACACGGCCCGTTCGAGCCGGGCGCGCTGCCGGCCATCTCGCGCAAATCCTGGTCCCTGCTCGTGCAGGGGCTCGACCTCCACGTCGACGCGGCGCGCGCGCTGCTCGACCGCTTCCGCTTCATCCCGGACGCGCGTCTCGACGACCTGATGATTTCGTACGCGACGGACGGCGGCGGCGTCGGCCCGCACTTCGACTCGTACGACGTATTCCTGCTGCAGGTCGAAGGCCGGCGCCGCTGGCGCATCGGTGCGCAGAAGGACCTGTCGCTGCAGCCGGACGTGCCGCTGAAGATCCTCGAGCATTTCGAGCCGAGCGACGAATGGGTGCTCGAGCCGGGCGACATGCTGTACCTGCCGCCGCACATCGCGCACGACGGAGTGGCCGAAGGCGAATGCATGACCTGCTCGATCGGCTTCCGGGCGCCGTCCGCCGGGGAGTTGGGCGCGCAATTCCTGTACTACCTCGCGGAACGCGGCGGCCTGCGCGACGAGCGCGGCGACGCGCTCTACCGCGACCCCAAGCAGCCGGCGG
This sequence comes from Burkholderia sp. BCC1988, assembly GCF_905339895.1. Classification (NCBI taxonomy): domain Bacteria; kingdom Pseudomonadati; phylum Pseudomonadota; class Betaproteobacteria; order Burkholderiales; family Burkholderiaceae; genus Burkholderia; species Burkholderia sp. BCC1988. The sequence goes on along the minus strand of NZ_CAJPHA010000014.1, from coordinate 90,184 downwards.
TCGACACCCCCGCGCAACTGCCGCCGGCGATGGTCGAGCGCGTCGCCGAGATCGTCGAGGCGATCCGCTGGCGCAAGCGCGACGTCGCCGAATTCCTCGGCTGCTACCTGAGCGAGCCCAAATCGAACGTCGTATTCGAGCCGCCGGCGCGGCCGCTGTCCGAGGCCGCGTTCGTCGCGCAGGCGTCGCGCCGGGGCGTGCATCTCGACAGACGCGCCGCATTGATGTATAACGCGCGATCGTACTTCATTAATGGCGAGGAACAACCGCTCGAGCAAGCCGGCGAATGGCTGCCCGAACTGGCCAATCTCCGCCACATGGAGGCGAAACGGTTTGTAACACTATCCCGGGCTCCCTCGATGACAGCCTTGCTGCACGAATGGTATTGTGCGGGCTGGCTGCGGGTCGGATACCGGATTTAGTGGGCCGCCCCGTATGCCCGTGCAGATCAAATTCTGTATGGGAAAGACAACGTATTGACCCCGCATTTGTCGACGGTCGATAGGAAAGTGCATATAATTTCCGCCCAAGCCGTAGGGAAGATTCACGCTCTAGAAGTGCGTCTCCACCAGCGGCCCAGGTCGGTGTTGGAGCACATTACCGGTATTGTTTCGCGCTGTTGCTTACCTTTAACCATAAAAGGACGTGATCATGAAGAAATCCCTCCTCGTAGCTTCCCTGTTGGCTGCTGTTGCACTGGCTGCTTGCAACAAGAGCGCTGATCAAGCTGCTTCGTCGGCTGCTAGCGACGCATCGGCTGCTGCTTCGTCGGCTGCTTCGGCAGTTGCTGGTGCTGCGAGCGACGCTTCGGCTGCTGCTTCGTCGGCAACGGCTGCTGCGAGCGACGCAGCTGCTGCTGTGGCGTCGGCTGCTTCGGCAGCGACGGCTGCTCCGGCTTCGGGCGCAAGCCAGTAAGCCTCAGCATCAGCTGAAAAAAAACCGGCCCTTCGGGCCGGTTTTTTTACGTCTGTCGGTTCCGCGCATCGCACCCGGCAGGCAAGCAGGCCAAGACGCCGCCCGCCCCTTCCCGCGCCGCTCTGCGCCGCTCTGCGCCGCTCTGCGCCCGCTCAACCGAGCGTCAGCCAGTCGAAGCCCGCGTCCTGCGTGGCCACGACCACCTCCTCCCCGTCCGTTCCCAGTACGCCGGCAAACGCCTGGCGGGCCAGCTCGGGCCGGTTGTTCTGCTGGCTCAGGTGCGCCGCGACCAGATGCTGGAGGCGACTGCGTTCGAGCGATGCGAGGATGCCGGCGGCGGCATCGTTGCTCAGGTGGCCATGATTGCCGCCGATCCGCGCCTTCAGCGACTGCGGATAGCGGCTCCCGGCGAGCATCGCGGTATCGTGGTTGGATTCGAGCACCAGCGCGTCACAGCCGCTCAGGACGGTCGTGATGTGCGGCGTGGCCATGCCGACGTCGGTCAGCACGCCGAGCCGGCGACAGCCGTCCATGAAGACGAACTGGAGCGGTTCCCGCGCGTCGTGGGGCACCGTATAGGGCATCACGGCCAGATCGCGTATCGCGGCCGTCTCGTCGCCCCACAACACGTGGAGATCGACATCGGCCTCGTCCGCGCCCACTGCGCGCGCCGTGCCCCAGCTCATGTAGAGCGGCAGCGACCCGCGCCGCGCGAGCGTCAGCGCGCTGCCGACGTGGTCGCTGTGTTCGTGGGTGATGAGGATCGCATCGAGATCGTCGATGCCGAGATTCAGGCGGCCGAGGCGGCGCTCGACCTCCTTCGCAGAAAAACCGCAGTCGAGCAGCACGCGGGTGGTCGTCGTGCCGCTCGAGACCTCGACGACCAGCGCGTTGCCTTCGCTGCCGCTACCAAGGCTGGCGAAGCGCACGCGGTCAGTTCAGCTGGGCCTGCAGCAGCGAAATGAGCCGCTGCGCGTCCGACGAGTTGTCGACCTGGCCGTTCGCGTCGACCACCGCGACCTGCGTGCCACCATTGCCCTGCGCGCGCACGTTGACCAGGTATTCCTTGCCCGGCTTGGCCGCCGACGGGCCGCCGTAGAACAGCTTGCCGAACAGCCCGTCGCGCTTCAGCTCTTCCATCGTGTTCGCGTAGCGGACGGTGTACAGGCCCTTCTCGCGGTCGCGATTGTCGACCGCGAAGTTGGTGCGGTCGAGCGCGAGACCGACGCGCAGCCACGCACGGTCGAACGATTCCGCCAGCTGCAGCGTCGCGGCGCCGCCGCTCGTGTCAGCGACCTTCGCCGGCGCCGTCGCGGGACGCGCATCGGTCAGCAGCTGCTTCGCCTGCGCGTCGCTCAGGCCGAACTTCTGCATCAGCTTCGACAGGAACACGGCCTCGAGCACCGGGTTGCGCGGACGCTCTTCCCAGCGCGACGACGTGCCGCCCTGCGGACCGACCATCATTTCCTCCATCGCGCTGTGCGTGATCGAGATGTCGGTGTTGCCGTCCGGCGTGCGGTTCACGAGCGTGCGGAAACGGTCGCGCGTGCCCGACGAGTACGCGAAGTCGATGACCTTGCCGATCGTGCGGCGGAACCAGTCGTCAGGAATGTTCGCGCGGTTCTCGGCCCAGTCGGTGGCCATGATGCCGGTCGACGGTGCGTCGGTCTTCAGCGAGAAGCCGTTTTCCTGCCAGAACTCCTTCAGGATCGGCCACAGCTGCTCGGGCGTGCGCCCGTCCACGACGAGCCAGCGGCGATCGCCGTCGCGCTCGATATGCATGCCGAGCGGATCCTGCGCGCTCGGGACGCCGTCGGTCGCGTTGCCGGAGGCCGTGGTCGCCCGCGGCGGCAGCGTGCCGAGACCGGCGTTGCTCGGCGGCGCGACGAACTGCTGGGTCGTCGGCACCGGCTTCAGGTCGCTCGGCACCGCGAGCGGCGGCGCCGAACCCGTGTTCTTGTAGTTGACCCGGTCAGGAGCCAGATAGTCGTTCAGCGTATCGCAGCCGGCGAGCGCGCCCAGCGCCAGCGCCACCACCGAAACCTGGATGGCGCGAGAGGAAAAGGCGAAACGTTTCATGAAATCCTTCGTCTTGCTAGAACGCTCGTCAGGAGCGGCGCCGGACGGAGCCGGCCGGTGCGGGTTGATGAGGGGTCGAGCCGGCGGCCGCAGGACGCGGCCGCCTGAGCCTCAGGCGAGGACGCCGGCCTCGACGAGGGCCGAACGTACGACATCGTGGCAGCGCTCGTCGAGCGGCGTAAGCGGCAGGCGGATGCCGCCCTGCATCTTGCCCATCGCCTGCAGCGCCCACTTCACCGGAATCGGGTTTGCCTCGATGAACAGGTTCTTGTGCAGCGACAGCAGCTTCATGTGCAGCTCGCGCGCCGTTGCGACGTCGCCGGCCAGCGCTGCACGGCACAGGTCGCTCATCGCGCGCGGCGCGACGTTCGCCGTCACCGAGATGTTGCCGTGGCCGCCGAGCAGCATCAGCGCGATCGCGGTCGGATCGTCGCCGCTGTAGATCGCGAAATGCTTCGGCGCGGCCTTGATCAGGTGCGCGGCGCGATCGATGTTGCCGGTCGCTTCCTTCACGCCGATGATGCCCGGCACCTGCGCGAGGCGCAGCGTCGTCTCGTGCGCCATGTCCGCGACGGTGCGGCCCGGCACGTTGTACAGGATCACCGGCAGGTCGACCGCTTCGGCGATCGCCTTGAAGTGCCGGTACATCCCTTCCTGCGTGGGCTTGTTGTAGTACGGCACGACCTGCAGCGTCGCGTCGGCGCCGACGGCCTTCGCGTGCTTCGTCAGTTCGATCGCCTCGGCGGTCGAATTGCCGCCTGCGCCCGCGATGATCGGGATGCGCTTCGCCGCATGCTCGACCGCCGTGCGGATCATCAGGATGTGCTCTTCGACGTTGAGCGTTGCCGACTCGCCGCTCGTGCCGACCACGACGAGTGCGTCGGTGCCTTCCGCGATGTGCCAGTCGATCAGTTTGCGAAACGCCGGCAGGTCGAGACTGCCGTCTTCGAGCATCGGGGTGACGATCGCGGGGATGCTGCCGCGGATTTGAATGCCGTCTTGGGTGCCGTTAGCCATGAAACGCGATTGATTGATGTACCGGTAAACGTTGAGATTGTAGCGGATTAGCCGGGCAGTTCGTAACGTGGAATTCCCGCCCCCGCCGTCGGGGTCGCGCCCTCGCGTACCGCGCAGATGCGCTGCACGAACGCCTCGCGCGGCGCGGCGACGAATCCGTCCTCGTACGCGGCCACCCGCAGGCGGCCGCGCACCGCGTCCAGCAGCTCGCCCGGGGCGAGCAGGAACGCGGGATTGGACGGTTTGCCGACCGTTTCGTTTCCTTGCGCGAAGGTTTCGTAGATCAGCACGCCGCCCGGCGCCACCGCATCGAGCAGATGGGGCCAGAGTGGACGATGCAAATAATGGGTGACGATCACCGCCGCGAACGACGCGCCGGCCGGCAGCGGCCAGGGCGCGCCCTCGAGATCGGCGTCGCGCGCGTCGACGCCGGGAATCGCGCGCAATGCGGCCAGCGCGGCCGGATCGCGGTCGAGCGCGACGACCGGATGCCCGTGCGACGCAAACCAGCGCGCATGGCGGCCGCCGCCCGCGGCGACGTCGAGCACCGCGCCGCCCGCCGGGACGAGCCGCGACCACCGGCTGACCCAGCGCGACGGCTCGGTCTGGGCGATGTGGCCGCCCGCGGCGGCAATCACGGGTTCGCGCATGCCGTCAGGTCAGGTGTACGACAGGCCCATCGCCTCGCGCACGTCGCGCATCGTCTCGACCGCGTGCTTGCGCGCCTTGTCGCAGCCGTCCGCGACGATCGCGCGAAGCAGCGACGGATCGTCCATGTACTTCTGTGCGCGCTCGAGCATCGGCTGCTGTTCGCGCAGGATCCCTTCGACGACCGGCTGCTTGCAGTCGAGGCAGCCGATACCCGCCGAGCGGCAGCCGCTCTGCACCCACTGGTGCGTCGCTTCGTCCGTATAGACCTGATGCAGCTGCCACACCGGGCACTTGTCGGGATCGCCCGGATCGGTGCGGCGCACGCGCGCCGGATCGGTCGGCATCGTGCGGACCTTCTTCGTGATCGTCTCGGCGTCCTCGCGCAGGCCGATCGTGTTGCCGTACGACTTCGACATCTTCTGGCCGTCGAGGCCCGGCATCCGCGACGCTTCGGTCAAAAGCGCCTGCGGCTCGACCAGGATGATCTTGCGCGCGCCTTCGAGATAGCCGAACAGGCGCTCGCGGTCGCTCATCGACAGGCTTTGCGATTCCTGCAGCATCGCGCGCGCCTGTTCGAGCGCCTCGTCGTCGCCCTCCTGCTGGTACGCGTTGCGCAGTTCGTGATAGAGCTTCGCGCGCTTGCCGCCGAGCTTCTTCGCGGCCTCGAGCGCCTTCTCCTCGAAGCCCGGCTCGCGGCCGTACAGGTAGTTGAAGCGGCGCGCGATCTCGCGCGTCATCTCGACGTGCGGCACCTGGTCTTCACCGACCGGCACAAGCGAGCCGCGATACAGCAGGATGTCGGCCGCCATCAGCACCGGGTAGCCGAGGAAGCCGTAGGTCGACAGGTCCTTGTCCTTCAGCTTCTCCATCTGCTCCTTGTAGGTCGGCACGCGTTCAAGCCAGCCGAGCGGCGTGCTCATGCCGAGCAGCAGCGCGAGCTCCGCATGCTCGGGCACCTTGCTCTGGATGAACAGCGTCGCCTGCGCCGGATCGATGCCGGACGCGAGCCAGTCGATCAGCACGTCCCACACGTTCTTCTCGATGACCTCGGGCGTTTCGTAGTGCGTCGTCAGCGCATGCCAGTCGACCACGCAGAAGAAGCACGGGTACTCGGACTGCAGCTTCACCCAGTTTTTCAGCACGCCGTGGTAGTGGCCGAGGTGCAGCGACCCGGTGGGTCGCATGCCGGAGAAAATACGATCTGGGAACATGATTGTCGTTAGAAAAGCGAGGCGAAGGGAGACAGGATGGCGCTCAGCACGCCGGCCGCGGCGTTCACGAGCGGGCGCAGCCAGAAATTCGTCAGCACGCCCGTCGTGACCAGCACGAGGACGATGATGAAACCGTACGGCTCGATGCGCGACAGCGCGATCGATTGCTTCGGCGGCAGCAGTGCCGCGAGGATGCGGCCGCCGTCGAGCGGCGGCAGCGGAAACAGGTTCAGCACGCCGAGCACCAGGTTCGCGCTGACGCCCGCATAGGCCATCCGCGTGAAGAACGGCTCGTCGATGCCGGCCGCGGGCAGCACGATGGTCAGCACGCCCCAGACCAGCGCCTGCACGAAGTTGCAGGCCGGACCCGCGAGCGCCACCCACAGGCTGCCCCAGCGCGGATCGCGCAGGTTGCCGAACGATACCGGCACCGGCTTCGCATAGCCGAACAGGAAAGCGCCGCCGGTCAGGAAATACATCACGAGCGGAATCGCGATCGTGCCGAGCGGATCGATGTGGCGCATCGGGTTGAACGACACGCGCCCCATCATGTAGGCGGTGTTGTCGCCGAGCAGGCGCGCGGCATAGCCGTGCGCAGCCTCGTGCAGCGTGATCGCGAAGATCACGGGCAGCGCGTAGACGGCGATGGTCTGAATCAGGGAAGCGTCCATATCGCGTTATTGTAACAAGCGCACTCGCGCAAAAATGAATGGCGCTTACGCGGCCGACAGCCCGAACGGTTCGAGCGCGCCGCGCCCCGCGCGCACGAGCTGCGGCGCGTCGCCCGTCAGGTCGATCACGGTCGACGGCTCGCGCGGACACGCGCCGCCGTCGATCACGAGATCGACCTGCTTCTCGAGCCGCGCGCGGATGTCGTCGGGATCGTTCAGCGGCTCGTCGTCCGGCGGCAGGATCAGCGTCGTGCCGAGCAGCGGCTGGCCGAGCGACTCGAGCAGCGCGAGCGTGATCGCGTGATCGGGCACGCGCAGCCCGATCGTCTTGCGCGACGGATGCGACAGCCGGCGCGGCACTTCCTTGGTTGCCTGCAGGATGAACACGTACGGGCCCGGCGTCACCGACTTGATCTGCCGGTACTGACGGTTGTCCACCATCGCGAAGTTGGCCAGTTCCGACAGGTCGCGCACGAGCAGCGACAGGTGCTGCTTCTCGTCGAGGCCGCGGATGCGGCGCACGCGCTCGACCGCGTCCTTGTCGTCGAGGTGGCACGCGAGCGCGTAGCTCGAATCGGTCGGCATTGCGATCACGCCGCCCTTGCTGACGATGTCCGCGGCCTGCTTGATCAGGCGCGGCTGCGGATTATCCGGATGAATCCTGAAGAACTGGGACATGGGGACACGTAAAGAGGGAGAAGTCGGATGCGCGCCTCGCCGGCAGCGCGAACGGCGAACGGCAAGCGGCCGCGACGCGTCAGAGCCAGCGCTCCCAGACCGGTTTCAGGTCGGGCGGCAACGGCGGCAGGCTGCCGAGTTCGACGCGGCCTTCGCCCGGCGCATGGAAATCCGAACCGCGCGACACCTCGAAGCCGAAGCGGCGCGCGACGTCCGCGTATTCGCGGTACTGGTCGGGCGTGTGGCTGCCCGTGATGACCTCGATCGCGCGGCCGCCGAGATCGATGAATTCGCCGAAGAATGCGTCGAATTCGACCGGCGTATAGCGGTAGCGGCCCGGGTGTGCGACCACGGCCTCGCCGCCCGCCGCGCGAATCCATGCGACGGCGTCGGACAGCGTCGCCCAGCGGTGCGGAACGAACCCCGGCTTGCCGTCGCCGAGCAGGCGGTCGAACACGTCGGACGTCGATGCGGCATGGCCGTTCTCGACCAGGAAACGCGCGAAGTGGGTGCGCGAGATCAGGTCGGGATTCGACACGTACTTCAGCGCGCCTTCGTACGCGCCGGGGATGCCGAGCGTCTCGAGCTGCGCGGCGATCGCCTTCGCACGGGCCGCACGGCCGTGGCGCGTGCGGTACAGGCCGTCGACGAGCGCCGGGTTCGACGGATCGATGTGCAGCCCGACGATGTGCACGGTGCGCGACGCCCACGTGACCGAAATCTCGACGCCGCTCAGATAGCGCATGCCGAGCGCTTCCGCCTCGCTGCGCGCCGCCGCCTGGCCGCCGATCTCGTCGTGGTCGGTCAGCGCCCACAGGGTCACGCCGCCGGCATGGGCGCGGCGCGCGACGTCGGCAGGCGACAGCAACCCGTCGGAAACATTCGAATGGCAGTGGAGATCAGCGTTCATTGTCGGTATGGCAGGTGAAGCTTCATTCTACTGCAATGCGGCAAATGCGCCGCCCGCCTGCCCCGCCGCGGCCGCCGCCGGCCTATGCGCAGAACGCCTCGATCAGCGCCGCGACCTGCTCCGGCTGGTCGTGATGGACCATGTGGCCGGCATCCTCGACGAGCTTTTCGCGCCAGTCGGGGAACGCGCCGAAGCGCGCCTTGAACTCGGCCAGCGGGATGTCGCCCGCGATGTAGGCGAGCGTCGGCGAATTGACGGCCTCGACGTGCAGCACCTTCGCGCGCACCTGCTTCCAGACGGCCATCACCTCGTCGAGCCGGTACAGCTGCGGGCCCGCCATCTTGTGCGCGGGGTCCGCCAGCAGGTGATACAGGCCGTCGTCGCCGCGCTTCGACCAGTGCGCGGCGAGGAACGCCGCGCGGCGCGGATCGAGCCGCGGATTGGTCTTGGTCAGCCGGGCCGCGACGTCGTCGAGCGACGCGTACGGGCGCAGCACCGGTGGCGCGCGCAGCTCGTCGAGCCAGCCGCGCAGCCGGCGCGGCGCCTGCTCGGCCCGCGCGGGGGCGAGCCCGAACCCTTCGAGGTCGACCACGCGCCGCACGCGCTCCGGCCGCGCGCCCGCGTACAGGCACACGACGTTCGCCCCCATGCTGTGCCCGACCAGGTTGACTTCGCCGGTCGGCGCATAGTGATCGACCAGCGCGTCGAGATCGCCCAGGTACTCGTGGAACCAGTAATGACCGCCGCCCTGCCGCGCGACCGGCCAGTCGGACAGGCCGAAGCCGCGCGCATCGGGCGCGATCACCTGCCAGTCGCCCGCGAGCGCGTCGACGACGAACTGGAACGATGCCGCGACATCCATCCAGCCGTGCAGCATGAACAGCGTCGGCGCATCGGGCCGGCCCCAGCGCCGCACATGCAGCTTGACGCCGCGGACGGTGACGAAATCCGAAACAGAACTCGAGGCATTCATTGCAGCCGCCAAAAAAAGAATGGTCGTTCGATTATAGCGATGGCACTTCCGTTCCGGCGGCCGGCAGTCGAGGCTGCGCTCTAGCGACGGTGAGCCGACGGTACGTGTCCGGCGCATCGGCTGCCACGGAAATGCCGCCGAGCGGCCCGTGTGGCCAGTCGGCGGCAGCGTTCGCCCGCCCGTCCGGAGCCGGCGGCGCCCGCTCGTCCGGAGCCGGCGGCGCCCGCTCGCCCTAACCCGCCGCCGGGCCGTCCGGCACGTCCTGCGCGGCGAGTTCGTCCAGCTCCGCCTGCTCGAATCCCGCGGTGCGGCGCGCGTCGAAATTGAACGGGCCGCGCAGCCGCGGCGCATGGTACTGCTCGGCAAGCTCGCGGTAGGTGGGAACCGGATCGCGGCCGGCGGCGCCGCACAAGTGCCGGAACCAGCGGTTCCCGATCGCGACATGGCCGATTTCGTCGCGCAGGATCACGTCGAGGATCGCCGCGGACGCGTCGTCGCCCGCCTGCAAGAGCCGCGCACGGATCGGCGGCGACGCGTCGAGCCCGCGCGCCTCGAGGGTGCGCGGCACGAGCGCCATCCGCGCGAGCACATCGGCCTTGGTCCGCTCGCACATCTCCCACAGCCCGTTGTGCGCGGGGAAATCGCCGTACGCATGCCCGAACCCGGCCAGCCGGTCGGACAGCAGCGTGAAGTGATAGGCCTCCTCGGCCGCGACCTTCAGCCAGTCCGCGTAGAACGCGTCGGGCATGCCGGAGAAGCGCCACACGGCGTCGAGCGCGAGGTTGATCGCGTTGAATTCGATATGCGCGAGCGCGTGCAGCAACACCGCGCGCCCCGCGGGCGAGCGCATGCTGCGGCGCTCGAGCTGGCGCGGCTCGACGAGCGGCGGGCGCGCCGGACGGCCGGGCAGGTCGGCCGGCTCGTCCAGGCCGAGCGCCGGCGCGATCGCGGCCTGTCCGGCGAGCAGCGCGTCATACAGCGCACGGACCTGCGCGGCCTTCGCGGCCGGCTCGGCGATCCGCAGCGCGTCGAGTGCGGCGCGGCGCACGCAACGCGGCGCCGCGGTAAGGGAAGAAGGCTGCATGCTCATCAAACGGGGGCACCATCCGCACGCATCGCGGGAACGCACGCACGCGACGGTTTACAATAAGCGTTTGTGCCGTCACGCAACGCGCCCGGCACGCCAGACGCGCCATTCTACCGGCGCCCATCATCGAAGAGACCAGGAGACTCCGTGACGATCTACAAACTGGGCGAGACGGCCCCGACGATCCACGAAAGCGTATTCGTCGCCGATACGGCGGCCATCATTGGCAAGGTCGTGCTCGAGGAAAACGCGAGCGTCTGGTTCGGCGCGACGATTCGCGGCGACAACGAGACGATCACGGTCGGCACCGGCAGCAATGTCCAGGAAGGCGCGGTCCTGCATACGGACCCGGGCTTTCCGCTGACGATTGCCGAAAACGTGACGATCGGGCACCAGGCGATGCTGCACGGGTGCACGATCGGCGAGGGTTCGCTGGTCGGGATTCAGGCGGTGGTCTTGAATGGAGCGGTGATCGGCCGCAACTGTCTGGTCGGTGCCGGCGCGGTCGTGACGGAAGGCAAGACGTTCCCGGACAATTCGCTGATTCTCGGCGCCCCGGCGAAAGTCGTGCGCGAGCTGTCGGCAGACGACATCGCGCGGCTGCGCGCAAATGCGAAGACGTACGTCGAGCGGCGTGCGCATTTCAAGGAGCAACTCGTGCGGATCGGCTGATTCGCGCGGATTTCAAGGAAGAAGAGTGAGCGACCAGTTACAGAAATTCATGTTCAATTCGGCACCCGTGCGCGGCGAGATCGTGTCGCTGCGCAACACGTGGCAAGAGGTGCTTTCCCGCCGTGACTACCCTGCCCCGGTGCGCACGGTGCTCGGCGAGATGATGGCCGCGTGTGCGCTGCTGTCGGCGAACCTGAAATTTCACGGCACCCTGATCATGCAGATCTTCGGCGACGGGCCGGTCCAGATGCTGGTCGTCCAGTGCGGCTCGGACCTGTCGATGCGCGCCACGGCCAAGTTCGCCGGCGACGCGGCGCAGACGATCGGCGACGACATGCCGTTCGCGTCGCTCGTCAACGCGAGCGGTCACGGCCGCTGCGTGATCACGCTCGACCCGGCCGAGAAGCTGCCGGGCCAGCAGCCGTACCAGGGCATCGTGCCGCTGAACGGCGTCGACGGCCCGCTCGAATCGGTGTCGCAGGTGCTCGAGCACTACATGCACCACTCGGAGCAGCTCGACACGCGGCTGTGGCTCGCGGCCGATCGCGACCGCGCGGTCGGCATGCTGCTGCAGAAGCTGCCTGGCGACGGCGGTATCGTGCCGCGCAACGCCGAAACCGACGCCGACACCTGGGAGCGCGTCTGCACGCTCGGCGGCACGCTGTCCGCCAAGGAGTTGCTCGAGGTCGAACCGGAAGTCGTGTTCCGCCGGCTGTTCTGGCAGGAAAACGTGCAGCACTTCGACCCGGCCGGGACGCGTTTCCAGTGCTCGTGCTCCCGCGAGAAGGTCGGCGCGATGCTGCGCATGCTCGGCCGCGACGAAGTCGACAGCGTGATCGTCGAGCGCGGTCACGTCGAGATCCACTGCGAGTTCTGCAACCAGCGCTACGAATTCGATCCCGTCGACGTCGCGCAGTTGTTCGCCGCGCCGGAACTCGCGACCGGCATCACGCCCGCGACCGAGCAGCGTCACTGAGCGCGCCGCGCGTCCGTGCCCGCGATGCGGGCGCGGGCGCATAATGACGCACGAGCGTCGCCCGCACGGCTCACGCGCCGCAGGTCCCGCCTTCGGCGCAAGCCGCTTTGCACTGCGGCGCGCTGCTGGAGAAACACATGAATCGCCCGTTCCGCACTCTCGTCCTGGCCAGCGTCGCAGCCGGCACGCTGGCCCTCGCCGGCTGCGCGGTGCAGCCGCCTTCGTCGACGATCCTGAGCCGCCTGCCCGAGCCGGGCGCGTCGGGCGGCCGGCCGCCCGCCCTGTCGAGCGCGGAGCGCAAACGCTACGACGAGATCGACCGGCAGGTACTGCGCGAGCAGAACGACGCGATGGCGGCCGAGGCCGCCGCGCGCGCCTGGTCGTATTACTCGCCGCCGCCCGTGACGGTCTACGGCGGCTATTACGGCGGCGGCTGGGGCAGCCGATGGGGCACCGGCATCGGCTATGGCTACGGTTACCCGGGCTGGTGGTGGTGACGCGACATCGCGTCGACCGACCCGATTGACGACTGGCAGGAAATAAAAAAGCGCGGCATTTCCCGCGCTTTTTCAATGGTTCGGACTCCCGCGCTCAGTGATGCGCGGCCTTGCCCTTCTCGCCGCCGTGATGCCGCGACGGTTTCGCGATCGACTGCGGGTTCGGCACGACACGCACGGGTGCCGCGGACACGGTACCGCGCGTCGACGTGCTCGACGGCGTGTTGTTCAGCGGGCTGGCCGGCGCGTTCGGCGATACGAACTGCACGAACACTTCGCCGTCCTTCACCATGCCCATCTCGTAGCGCGCGCGCTCCTCGATGGCCGCGGTACCGCCCTGCAGATCCTGCACTTCGCCCGCGATCCGTTCATTGCGCAGCTTCTCGTCCGCATTCTTCTGCAGCTGATCGCCGAGCTGCTGGCGCAATTCGTGCACCCGCAACCAGCCGCCGTGTCCCCACCATAGGGGGTACTGAATGAGCGCCAGCAAGGCAATCAGGACGACAGTGACAAGCCGCATGTAAGAGACGCAGATATAAGAAGCGCCGCTCCGCGCGACATGCACAGAGCGGCGTCGAGATGACGAACCCGATAGTAGCGCGTTAGCGCAGGTTATAGAAAGCCGATTTGCCCGGGTAGCTCGCGATGTCGCCGAGATCTTCCTCGATGCGCAGCAGCTGGTTGTACTTCGAGATGCGGTCGCTGCGCGACAGCGAACCCGTCTTGATCTGACCGGCGTTCAGGCCGACCGCGATGTCCGCGATCGTCGAATCTTCCGTTTCGCCCGAGCGGTGCGAGATCACGGCCGTGTAGCCCGCGCGCTTCGCCATTTCGATTGCCGCGAACGTTTCGGTCAGCGTACCGATCTGGTTGATCTTGATGAGGATCGAGTTCGCGATGCCCTTCTCGATGCCTTCCTTCAGGATGCGCGTGTTCGTGACGAACAGGTCGTCGCCGACGAGCTGCACCTTCTTGCCGAGGCGCTCGGTCAGCAGCTTCCAGCCGTCCCAGTCGCCTTCGTGCATGCCGTCCTCGATCGACACGATCGGGAACTTGTCGGCGAGCGTCGCGAGGTAGTCGGTGAATTCGGCCGACGACAGTTGCAGGCCTTCGCCCGCGAGCTGGTACTTGCCGTCGTGGTAGAACTCGGAGGCTGCGCAGTCGAGCGCGAGCAGCACGTCTTCGCCCGCACGGTAGCCGGCCTTCTCGATCGCCTGCAGGATCGTCGACAGGCACTCGTCGTTGCTGCCGAAGTTCGGCGCGAAGCCGCCTTCGTCGCCGACTGCCGTGCTCATGCCGCGGTCGCTCAGGATCTTCTTCAGTGCGTGGAACACTTCCGCGCCGCAACGCAGGGCTTCACGGAACGTCGGCTGGCTCACCGGGACGATCATGAATTCCTGGATGTCGAGGCTGTTGTTCGCGTGCGCGCCGCCGTTGACGATGTTCATCATCGGGACCGGCAGCTGCATCGCGCCCGAGCCGCCGAAGTAGCGGTACAGCGGCAGGCCGGCTTCTTCAGCCGCCGCCTTCGCGACGGCCATCGACACGGCCAGCATCGCGTTCGCGCCGAGGCGCGACTTGTTGTCGGTGCCGTCCAGCTCGAGCAGCGTCTTGTCGAGGAACGCCTGTTCCGACGCGTCGAGGCCCATGATGGCTTCGGAGATTTCGGTGTTGATGTGCTCGACCGCTTTCAGCACGCCCTTGCCGTTGTAGCGGCCGGCTTCGCCGTCGCGCAGTTCGATCGCTTCACGCGAGCCGGTGGACGCGCCCGACGGCACCGCCGCGCGGCCCATCGTGCCCGATTCGAGCAGCACGTCGCATTCGACGGTGGGGTTGCCGCGCGAATCCAGAATCTCGCGGCCGATGATATCTACGATGGCACTCATGGGTTTCCTCTGAGAATGACGATGGATTCTTCAAACTGCGACGGCATGCGCGCCGACACTGCTTACGCTACTGACGCGCGAAGCCGTCGCATGGTTCATTCGATCTTTAGTTGAAATCGTTTTCCAGGAACGGATTGCGCTTCACCGCCTGGTCGAGCGTGACGAGGGTCTCCAGCAGCGCGCCCATCCGGTTCAGCGGCACCGCGTTCGGGCCGTCCGACTTCGCTTCGGCCGGATTCGGGTGCGTTTCCATGAACAGGCCCGCAACACCCGTCGCGACGGCAGCACGCGCGAGCACCGGCACGAATTCGCGCTGGCCGCCCGAGCTCGTGCCCTGCCCGCCCGGCAGCTGCACCGAGTGGGTCGCATCGAACACGACCGGCGCGTTCGTCTCGCGCATGATCGCGAGCGAGCGCATGTCCGACACAAGGTTGTTGTAGCCGAACGAGACGCCGCGCTCGCACGCCATGAAGCGGTCTTCCGACAGCCCGGCTTCACGCGCCGCGTCGCGCGCCTTGTCGATCACGTTCTTCATGTCGTGCGGCGCGAGGAACTGGCCCTTCTTGATGTTGACGGGCTTGCCCGAGCGTGCGCACGCGTGGATGAAGTCGGTCTGGCGGCACAGGAACGCGGGCGTCTGCAGCACGTCGACGACCGACGCGACCTGCTCGATCTCCTCGATCGAATGCACGTCGGTCAGCACCGGCAGGCCGAGCTGGCGCTTCACCTCGCCGAGGATCCGCAGGCCCTCGTCCATTCCGAGGCCGCGAAACGACTTGCCCGAGCTGCGATTCGCCTTGTCGTAGGACGACTTGTAGATGAACGGGACGTTCAGCTTCTCGCAGATCTCCTTCAGGCGGCCCGCCGTGTCGATCGTCATCTGCTCCGATTCGACGACGCAGGTACCCGCGATCAGGAAGAAAGGCTGGTCGAGACCGACCTCGAAATCGCACAGCTTCATGCTTTACACTCCGCGCGCTTGCTTGTTGGCGAGCGCGGCTTCGACGAACGACTTGAAGAGGGGATGACCGTCACGCGGCGTGGACGTGAATTCCGGGTGGAACTGGACGCCGACGAACCACGGGTGCATCGAGCGCGGCAGCTCCATCATTTCCGGCAGATCCTCGCTCGGGGTACGGGCGCTGATGATAAGGCCGCCGGCTTCGAGCTGGGGCACGAAGCGGTTATTGACTTCATAACGGTGGCGATGGCGCTCGTTCACGTCCTTGCCATAGATCTCTTCGGCCATCGTGCCGGGCTTGATCGGGCAGCGTTGCGAGCCGAGGCGCATCGTGCCGCCGAGATCGGATTCCTCGGTGCGCGTCTCGACCTTGCCTTCGCGGTCGTGCCACTCGGTGATCAGCGCGACCACGCGTTCCGGCGTTTCCGGATCGAATTCCGTGCTGTTCGCCTGCTTCAGGCCGACGACGTCGCGCGCGAATTCGATCACCGCGAGCTGCATGCCGAGACAGATGCCGAGGTACGGCACCTTCGCCTCGCGCGCATAGCGGATCGCCGCGATCTTGCCTTCCGTGCCGCGACGGCCGAAACCGCCCGGCACCAGCACGGCGTCGAGATGCTTCAGGCTGTCGACACCGTTCGTCTCGACCTCTTCCGAGTCGATGTACTCGATGTTGACCTTGGTCGACGTGTGCAGCGATGCGTGGCGCAGCGCCTCGATCAGCGACTTGTACGACTCGGTCAGATCGACGTACTTGCCGACCATGCCGATCGTCACTTCGTGCTTCGGGTTTTCCAGCTTCTCGACGAGCTCCGACCACATGCTCAGGTCGGCGTCCTTCGGCGACAGCTTCAGCTCTTCGCAGATGATCCGGTCGAGGCCCTGGTCGTGCAGCATCTGCGGAATCTTGTAGATGCTGTCGGCGTCCCACACCGAGATCACGGCGTCTTCCGGCACGTTCGAGAACATCGAGATCTTCTTCGATTCGTCGTCCGGGATGCGGCGGTCCGCACGGCACAGCAGCACGTGCGGCAGGATGCCGATCTCGCGCAGCTTCTGCACGCTGTGCTGGGTCGGCTTCGTCTTCAGCTCGCCGGCCGTCGCGACGTACGGCACGAGCGTCAGGTGCACGAAGCACGCGCTGTTGCGGCCGAGGCGCAGGCTCATCTGGCGCGCGGCCTCGAGGAACGGCAGCGACTCGATGTCGCCGACCGTGCCGCCGATCTCGACGATCGCGACGTCCGGTTCGCCGCAGGTGGCCGATGCCGCCCCGCGCTCGATGAACGCCTGGATTTCGTTCGTGATGTGCGGAATCACCTGCACGGTCTTGCCGAGATAGTCGCCGCGGCGTTCCTTGCGGATCACCGATTCGTAGATCTGGCCGGTCGTGAAGTTGTTGGCCTTGCGCATCTTCGTGCTGATGAAGCGCTCATAGTGGCCGAGGTCGAGGTCGGTCTCCGCTCCGTCTTCCGTCACGAACACTTCGCCGTGCTGGAACGGGCTCATCGTGCCGGGGTCGACGTTGATGTAGGGATCGAGTTTGAGGAGGGTGACTTTCAGACCGCGCGATTCGAGGATCGCGGCGAGAGAGGCGGCGGCAATACCCTTGCCGAGGGAAGAAACTACGCCGCCGGTGACGAAAACATATTTGGTCATCGCTGGATGCTCGCGGGAAAAACGGATTATACCGTAAAGCCCGCCCTTCTCTCAGCAATTGACGCGATGATCCCGCCCTTTCGCGCTGTGCCGCGCCAGCCGTGCGCGCCGGGGCGAACCGGCCGGCCGGACGGTGCAACCGCGCACGCCGGACGCGGAGCACCGGACCAAGGCGTCAGGCGCTGTTCGCGAGCGCCGCGCTGTCTCGCGGCACGCCGCCCTCCGCCGTTTTCAGCGAATTCAGCATCCGCTGCAATGCGCGGGCCGTCTCGATCGGCCGCTCCATCGGGAACAGGTGGCTGCCCTCGATCCATTCGATGCGCCCGCGCGCGGCGCGGCGCGTCGCCTCGAGCCCGACCTGCCGCACCTCGCGCGAGCGCGTGCCGGCGAGAAAGCCGAGCGGCACCGGCGCGCCGTGCGCGAGCCGCGGGCCGAGCGTGTGCGGCAGCGTCCGGTAGATCAGGTATTCGACCTGCCGGTCGAATGCGAGCGCGCGTTCGCCGTCGGCGCCCGCCTGCGGGATGCCGTGGTCGATGTAGTCCGACAGCATCCGCTCGTCCCAGCGCGCGAACGCGGGTTTCTCGTGAAAGTGCCGCCAGGCTTCGTCGCGGCTCGCCCAGCGCGTGCGCCGGTTGCGCGTCGCGGCCGCCGGCGACAGCCGCTCGTCGAGCCCCGCCCACTGGCTCGCGCGCAGCGCGCCGGCGCGCCATCCCGCGATGATCGGTGAATCGATCATCACCACGCCGCGCACCCAGTGCGGTTTTTTCAGCGCGGCCATCAGCGACAGGTAGCCGCCGAGCGAATGGCCGACGAGCCAGACCGGGCGCTCGTAGCGGCTGCCGATGTCGTCGAGCAGCTGCTCGACGAGATGCGGCCAGTCGCGCGTCACCGGGTAGCGGCGGTCGTGACCGATGCGCTCGATGTAACGCAGGTCGTAGTCGTCTGCCAGCTCGGCGAAGATCGTCCGGTACGTCGAGGCCGGAAAACCGTTCGCATGCGAGAAGTGGAGGATGTCCTTCAAACGCCAATGTCTCCTTTGTCGATCGGAGTTAGCGCTTCAGCGCTTACTCCGATCCCATGCTTCGCGGTCGACGGGAGTTGGCGCTTTAGCGCTTACTCCTGTCCCATGCTTCGCGGTCGACGGGAGTTGGCGCTTCAGCGCCTACTCCTGTCCCATGCTTCGCGGTCGACCGGAGTTGGTGCTTTAGCACTTACTCCCGCCCCATGCTTCGCGATCGGCGGGCTCCGCTGCTCCAGCACCTCTCCGGTCTCTTCGTTCCTGCTGCGCGCGATCACACCAACTCACCGGTCCATCCAGTACCGTCGCTGCGCATCGCGATAACGCTCGAACGCAAAACCGCCGTTAGCCGGCGCGACGTCGAACCGCACGGCCCCGTCGCGATCGGTGCGTGGCAGCGGAATCCCGCGCGCCTCGTAGCGTGCGAGGACCGTCCGGTGCGGATGCCCGAAGCGATTGCGATAGCCTACAGGAAATACCGCGACGCGCGGCCCGACCGAATCGAGGAAAGGCTCGACCGACGACGTGCGGCTGCCATGGTGCGGCACGACGAGGATCTGCGCGGCCAGCGCGTCGCGCGCATCGGCCACCAGGCGGCGCTCGGCGCGTGCCTCGATGTCGCCCGTCAGCAGGGCCGACGTGCCCACCGCGTCGATGCGCAGCACGCACGATTGTTCGTTCGACGGACCGGCCCCCGCCACGTGCGGCGGCCACAGCATCGTGAACACGACACCGTCCCAGCTCCACCGCTGCCCGGCCGCGCAAGGCAACCGATCGGTCACGCCGGCCGCCTGCGCGTCGCGCCACAGCCGATGCCGCGGCGCGATGCCGGCAAGCAGCTGACGCACCTCGACCGCCGCATAGACGGCCGCCGCGCCGCCCGCGTGATCGGCGTCCGCATGACTGAGCACGAGCGTATCGACGGTCCGGATTCCGCGCGAGCGCAACGACGGCGCAACGATCCGCTGGCCGGCATGGGTCGACTCCGGCCCCGGCCCCGCATCGAACAGCAAGGTCCGGCGTGCGGTCTCGACCAGCACCGACGCGCCCTGCCCGACGTCGAGCACGGTCAGGCGAAAACCGCCTGGCGGCGGCGCATCGGATGCGGGCGCGACGAGCGGCAGCCACGTGATCGGCGCGGCCCAGCGCAGCGGCCAGCCGCGCGGCATCAACACCCATGCGACGCCGATGCACGCCAGCATCAACACCGGCCAGTCGGGCATGCGCAGCCCGAATACGCCGGCCGGCCAGTCGGCGAGATGCCCCAGCAGCGCCATCATCGGTTCGAGCTCCGCATGCGCGAGCCGGAACGCATAGCCGTCCAACGGCGCGGGCAACCCGATACCGGCGAGCACGACCGGCGTCACGACGGCGCTGACCCACGGAATCGCAAATGCATTGCCGAACGGCCCCGATACCGAGATTTGCGCGAACCACGCGGCCGTCAGCGGCGCGAGGCCGATCGTCACCGCGTACTGCACGCGCGTGGCCTCCGCGATTCGGCGCCCGGCACGCGCGCACCCTGCTCTCAGCCACCGCCAGCGGTCGACCGCGGCGGTGCCATCCCCCGCACCGTCGCCGCTGTCGCGCCCGTCGCCCCCGTCGAATTCGCGCACCGCGCGCCAGCCCGCGACCGCCATCAGGATTACCGCGACCGCGCCGAACGACAGCCAGAAACCGGCGGACAACACGGCCCACGGATCGGCGAGCAGCACGCCGCCGAGCGCCGCGCACAGCACCGCGGAGGTCGGCACGCTGCGTCCGGCCAGATAGGCGGCCGCACCGGCCGCGATCATCCACCATGCGCGCTGCGCCGGCACGTTGAAGCCGGCGAGCGCCGCATAGCCGGCGGCGGCCGCCAGCGCGGCAACGGAAGCCACGTAAGGCGCGGGTATCATCAGCGCCGCCGCACGTCCTCGCCAGCGCAGACGCCGCCAGACGATCGATGCGATCCCGCCGGCGAGCGCGCCGACGAGCCCGACGTGCAGCCCGGAGATCGCGACCAGATGACTCGTGCCCGTATTGCGCAGCACGCGCCACGCGTCGTCGCCGATGCCGGATTGATCGCCGACCGCGAGCGCGGTCACGATGCCGCGATGGCGCGCGCCGCTGCCGAGCGCATCGCCGATACCGGCACGCAGCGCGTCGCGCAGCCGATCGATCGACGCGCGCCATCCCGACGCACGCGCGTCGAGCAGTTCCGCCCGCTCGGGCGCGACCACATAGCCGATCGCGCGAATGCCCGCGGCGAGCCATGCCGCCTCGCTGTCGCGCACGCCGGGATTCGCCTCGGCATGCGGACGCTTCAGGCGCACGACGAGGCGCCAGCGCTGCGCGGCGCGCAAATCGGGCATCGCGTCGCGTGCCGCGGGCGCGCCGTACGTGCGCCATGACAACCGGATCACGGGAGGAAACCGGGCCAGCGCCGCATCGTTCGATTCGACGGCAAACAGCAGTCGCGCGCCGGTGTCGTCGATCACCGGCAACCCGCGGATCACGCCCGTGACGACGATGTTGCGCCCTTCCCGCTCGACGGGCAGGCTGTCACGCAGCCGCCATTCGGCGCGCGCGGCCGCATAGCCGAATCCGATCGCACCGGCGGCGCACGCGCACAGCACCCACCGGAGCGCGACGATCGCGCGGGTTCGACGGCGCCGCGCACACCATGCGAGCAGCGCGCCGCAACCGGCCAGCACGGCCGCCCCGCCTGCCCAGACGCCCGCGCCCGGCAACGCCGCCTGCCGCTGCAGCACGACGACGCCGAGCGCGAACGCGATCCACCACACGCGCATCGCGCCTCCTCGTCGACCTGGCGCCGCCGCTGTCGACACGGCGCCTTCCGGCAACGATTATGCGGACGAAAGGGCGAGTCGCGGCAGCGCGGCGAGCGCGTTAGCCGTTGTGGATAGGGACAGCGCGTGCGCGTCGATCCCGCGCAGCTCGGCGAGCACGGCACCGATGCGCGGCACCTGGTCGGGCGCATTGCGGGACTTGTACGCCCATTCGGGCGCGATGTCGGGCGCGTCGGTCTCGACGACGATCGCGTCGAGCGGCAACTGCGCGGCGAGCCGGCGGATCTGCAACGCGCGTCCGAACGTCACGTTGCCGCCGAAACCGAGATGCAGCCCCTGTGCGAGATACGCGTCGGCCTGCTGGAAACTGCCGTTGAACGCATGCGCGATGCCGCGCCGCACGCCGAAGCGGCGCAGCCCGGCGAGCACGCGGTCCTGCGACTTGCGCACGTGGCACAGCACCGGCAGGTCGAATTCCCGCGCGAGCTTGAGCTGCCCCTGATAGAAGAATTGCTGCCGCGCTTCGTCGAGCCCCGGCACGAAGTAGTCGAGCCCGATCTCGCCGATCGCGACGAAGCGCGGATCGTCGAGGCTCGCCTCGATCTCCATGCGCAGCCGGTCGAGATCCTCGTCGCGTGCGTGCGGCGTATACATCGGGTGGATGCCGAGCGCATAGACCGCGCCCGGTGTGCGCTGCGCCAGTTCGCGCACGGTCGTGAAGTTGTCGCGCCCGATGCTCGGAATCACGATGCGCGACACGCCGGCCGCACGCGCCGCCTGCGTGACCGCGTCGCGGTCGGCGTCGAATTCGGCGGCATCGAGATGGCAATGCGTATCGATCCACATGGCGGCTTTCCTGCGTCCCGCCGCAACGCCGGGACTCGTCCGGCGGCACGGCGGAGGCGTTCGTTCACACCGGCAGCGCCGGCTCCTCGTGCAGCACGCCGTCGCGCAGGCGCATGATGCGGTCGCAGCGCGCGGCGAGCTCGGGATCGTGCGTGACGATCACGAAGCTCGTTTCGAGCGTCTCGGACAACTCGAGCATCAGGTTGAACACGGTATCGGCCGTCGTGCCGTCGAGGTTGCCGGTCGGCTCGTCGGCCAGCACGCAGGCCGGCTTCGTCACCAGCGCGCGCGCGATCGCGACGCGCTGCCGCTCGCCGCCCGACAGCTCGCCCGGCCGGTGCTTCGCACGCGGGCCGAGACCGACACGTTCGAGCATCGCCTGTGCCTGCGCGCGCGCGTCCTCGGTCGTCATCCGGCGGATGCGCAGCGGCATCGCGACGTTGTCGAGCGCGGTGAATTCCGGCAGCAGGTGATGGAACTGGTAGACGAAGCCGAGCGCGCGGTTGCGCAGCTCGTTGCGCTCGCGCTCGGCGAGCTGCGTAAACGGCTTGCCGAGCAGCGACACTTCGCCCGCGCTCGGTTCGTCGAGGCCGCCCAGCACGTGCAGCAGCGTGCTCTTGCCGGAGCCCGACGCGCCGACGACCGCCAGCTTCTCGCCGCGTCGCACCGTCAGCTCGGTGTTGTTGAGCACCTGCACGTTGAAGCCGCCCTGCACGAACGCCTTCGTGATCCCGCGCGCCTGAAGCACGTATTCCTGCATACCTGCCGAATCCTGTCTGATGGGTTGTCGTGAATCCGCGAATGCGGTCGCGCGATCATTCATAGCGCAGCGCCTCCGCCGGCTTCACCTTCGCGCCGCGCCAGCTCGGATAGAGCGTCGCGACGGCCGACAGCACGAACGCGATCAGGCCGATCTTGATGACATCGCCCGCGACGAGCTCGGACGGCAGCTCGCTGATGAAGTACACCGACGGCGGCAGGAACTGCACGCCGAACAGATGCTCGATCATCGGGATCAGCCACGGAATGCTCCACGCGATCAGGCAGCCAAGCGCGACGCCCGATGCGGTGCCGACGAAGCCGATCGTCACGCCCTGCACGACGAAGATCTTCATGATCGAGCCCGGCTGCGCGCCGAGCGTGCGCAGGATCGCGATGTCGGCCTGCTTGTTGGTCACCGTCATCACGAGCGACGACACGAGGTTGAACGCGGCCACCGCGATGATCAGCGTGAGGATGATGAACATCATCCGCTTCTCGATCTGCACGGCCGAGAACCAGGTCTTGTTCTGCTGGGTCCAGTCGCGGATGTACAGGCTGCCCGACAGCGTATGCGACAGCTCGACCGCGACCTGCGGCGCCTTCTGCATGTCGGTGAGCCGCAGCCGCACGCCGGTCGGCGCGGCCATCCGGAACAGCGCCTCCGCGTCGCGGATGTTGATCATCGCGAGCGTGCTGTCGTATTCGTAGTGGCCCGACTCGAACACGCCGACGACCGTGAACTGCTTGAGCCGCGGCATCATCCCGGCCGGCGTGATCGTGCCTTCGGGGGCGACGAGCGTGACCTTGTCGCCGACCGTCACGCCGAGGTTGCCGGCGAGCGCGTCGCCGAGCACGATGCCGAACTGGCCGGGCACGAGCGCGGCGAGCTGGCCTGCCTTCATGTCCTTGCCGATGTCCGACACCTGCGGTTCGAGCGACGGCTCGACGCCGCGCAGCATCACGCCGCTCACCGCGTCCTGGCGCGTGAGCAGCGCCTGCGCGTCGACGTACGGCGCCGCGCCCGTCACCGACGGATTGCGGCGCGCTTCCTGCGCGGTCAGTTGCCAGTCGGGCATCGAGCCGGTCGGCGAAAACACCTCGACGTGCGCGAGCACCGACAGCATGCGGTCGCGCACTTCCTTCTGGAAGCCGTTCATCACGGACAGCACGACGATCAGCGCCGCGACGCCGAGCGCGATCCCGAGCATCGACACGAGCGCGATGAAGGAAATGAAGCCGTTGCCGGTCGTGCGTTTGCCGGCGCGCGTGTAGCGCCAGCCGATCTGCCATTCGTACGGAAGTTTCAAGCGAATCCTTTCTGCTGGTTACGGCGGGGATGGCGGCCCGAGGCCGGAGCGCCGCCCGGGGCGCGGTCGAAAAAAGCGGTCGCCGGACGCAATCGGGCCCAATCGGACCGTCAGCCGGCCCGATCACGCGCGCAGTTTGCCATACAATGCGCACCATCATGCACGACCGACGCCTCCATTTTCTCGTTCCGTTCGCGCTGCCGTCGGCGGCCGATGCGGCCTCGTCCCTGCACACGCTGGACAGCCCCGCGCTCGAAAAGTTGCTCGCCCGCGCGAGCCTCGTCGAGCGCGTGGCCGGCGAGGACTTCCAGCGCACGCTGCCGCACGAGCGCTGGCTGGCCCGCCGGTTCGGCGCGACCCAGGGCAACGCCGCCGACGAGGCGCCGCTCGCGCCCTACATGCTGCTGGCGGACGGCGGCGACCCGGGCACCCAGGCCTGGGCGTGCGTCGAGCCCGTCCATGTCGAAATCGCGCACGATCACCTCGTGCTCGTCGACCCGGCGAGCCTCGCGCTCGACGACGGCGACGCCGCCGCGTTGCTGGCGGTCGCGCGCCCGCTGATCGAGGAGCTCGGCGTGCGACTGGAAGCGCCGCATCCGGCGCGCTGGTACCTGTCCAGCGAGCAGCTCGCCCGCCTCGCCGGCGCCGCGCCGCTGCGCGCCAGCGGCCGCAACATCGAGATCTGGTTGCCGCACGAGGCGCACACCGGCGAACGCTCGCGGATGTGGATGAAGCTGCAGAACGAAGTGCAGATGGCGTGGTTCCAGCATCCGGTCAACGAAGCGCGCGAAGCGCGCGGGTTGCCCGCCGTCAATTCGATCTGGTTCCACGCGCAGGGCACGCTGAAGCCGGTCGGCAAGCCGTTCGCGCGCGTGCTGTCCGTGTCGCCCGCCGCGCTCGGCCTCGCGCGCGCGGCCCAGGCCGAGGCCGGCGCCGCGCCGGCCGCATTCGGCGCACTACCCGCCGCCGCCGGCGCGACGCTCGTCGAGCTGCCCACGCTGTCCGCCCCGTTCATCGAACAGGACTGGGCACGCTGGCACGACGCGCTCGCCGCGCTCGAGCGCGACTGGTTCGCGCCCGCCCTCGCCGCGCTGCAGAACGGCGAGCTGGCCGGCGTCGACTTCACGCTGTGCGGCGACACCAGCTCCGTGACGCTGCACGCGACGCGCGGCGACCTGCGCAAGTTCTGGCGCCGCCGCGCGCTGGCATCCCTGTTCGAATAACCCGACCTGTATGACCCGGATCGTTACCCGCCCCGTCGCGCCCGCCGACGCCGAAGCGCTCGCGCGCCACGGCCTGCATCCCGTCCTCGCGCGCCTGTATGCGTCGCGCGGCGTGCAGTCCCCGACCGACATCGAAACCGCGCTCGCGCGCCTCGTGCCGCCCACCGAACTGAAAGGCTGCGCGGACGCCGCGGCGCTGCTCGCCGACGCGATCGCCGACCAGCGGCGCCTGCTGGTCGTCGCCGACTACGACTGCGACGGCGCGACCGCCTGCGCGGTCGCGGTGCGCGGCCTGCGGATGTTCGGTGCGCAAATCGACTATCTGGTGCCGAACCGCTTCGAATACGGCTACGGGCTCACGCCCGAGATCGTCGAACTCGCGGCCGCGCGCAAGCCCGACCTGCTGATCACCGTCGACAACGGGATCGCGAGCGTCGCGGGCGTCGAGGCCGCGAACGCACGCGGCATCGACGTGCTCGTGACCGACCACCACCTGCCCGGCGACGCGCTGCCCGCCGCGCGCGCGATCGTCAACCCGAACCAGCCCGGCTGCGCGTTCCCGAGCAAGCACATCGCCGGCGTCGGCGTGATGTTCTACGTGCTGCTCGCGCTGCGCGCCGAGCTGCGCCGCCGCGGCGCATTCGCGAGCAAGGAGGCCGAACCGCGTCTCGACGGGCTGCTCGACCTCGTCGCGCTCGGCACCGTCGCCGACGTCGTGCGGCTCGACGGCAACAATCGCGTGCTCGTCGCACAGGGGCTGCAGCGCATCCGCAACGGCCGCATGCAGCCGGGCATCGCCGCGCTGTTCCGCGCCGCCGGCCGCGAGGCGCGCACCGCATCGGGCTTCGACCTCGGCTTCGGCCTCGGCCCGCGCCTGAACGCCGCCGGGCGGCTCTCGGACATGTCGCTCGGCATCGAGTGCCTGATCACCGACGACATCGGCCGCGCGTGGGACCTCGCGCAGCAGCTCGACGTGATGAACCGCGAGCGCCGCGAGATCGAGGCCGGCATGCAGCAGCAGGCGCTCGCCGATCTCGCCGACGTCGATCCGGCCGACGCGTGCACGATCACGCTGTTCAATCCCGAATGGCACCAGGGCGTGATCGGCATCGTCGCCGGACGGCTCAAGGAGAAATTCCACCGCCCGTCGTTCACGTTCGCGCATGCGGACGAGGCCGGCACGCGGGTCAAGGGTTCGGGCCGCTCGATTCCCGGCTTCCACCTGCGCGATGCGCTCGACCTCGTGTCGAAGCGCGAGCCCGACCTGATCGTCGCGTTCGGCGGCCACGCGATGGCGGCCGGTCTCACGCTCGACACCGACAACGTGCCGCGCTTCGCGGCCGCGTTCGAGGCCGTCGCGCGCGAATGGCTGTCCGACGACGCGCTGGCGCGCGTGATCGAGACCGACGGCGAACTCGAGGAAGCGTATTTCACGCCGCAGTTCGTCGGGCTGCTCGACGAAGCCGTCTGGGGCCAGGGCTTTCCGGCCCCGCTTTTCTCCGGCGAATTCGACGTCGTGTCGCAGTCGCTCGTGAAGGAAAAGCACCTGAAGCTGCAACTGGCGCGCGGCCGTCAGCGCTTCAACGCGATCTGGTTCAACCACACCGAGCCGCTGCCGGCGAGCGCGCTGATCGCGTACCGGCTCGTGGCCGACACGTGGAACGGCGTGACGCGCGTCCAGCTGATCGTCGAACACGCGGCCGGCTGAACGCCAACCGGCCGGCCACCCGGCCCGCGGGGCCCGCGGGCCATGTGCAGACCACATGCGAACCACATGCGCGCCGCGCCGGACGGGGCCGCGGCGCGCACGCAAGCACACTTCGCGTCACCGGGAAACCCTGCCGATCGGCTATAATTCCGCTTTTTTACGAAGCAAGAATAGCGAACGATCATGGAAGCGGAACGTCTCAACGCGATCGAAAGCTCCCTGCTCGACCTGCGCAACCGCGCGGGCGAGCTTCGGGGGTATCTTTGACTACGACGCCAAAGCTGCGCGTCTGACCGAAGTCAACAAGGAACTCGAGGACCCGAACGTCTGGAACGATTCGAAGAACGCCCAGGCGCTCGGTCGCGAGAAGAAGCTGCTCGAAGGCGTCGTCACGACGCTGACGGCGCTCGATAGCGACCTGCGCGATGCGCTCGACCTGTTCGAGCTCGCACGCGAGGAAGGCGACGAAGACACCCTCGTCGCATCGGAAGACGACGCGAAGAAGCTCGAAGCACGCGTCGGCGACATCGAGTTCCGCCGGATGTTCTCGAACCCGGCCGACCCGAACAACTGCTTCATCGACATCCAGGCCGGCGCCGGCGGCACCGAAGCGTGCGACTGGGCATCGATGCTGCTGCGCCAGTACCTGCGCTACTGCGAACGCAAGGGCTTCAAGGCCGAGGTGCTCGAAGAGTCCGACGGCGACGTCGCCGGCATCAAGAACGCGACGGTCAAGGTCACGGGCGAATACGCATACGGCTTCCTGCGCACCGAAACGGGCATCCACCGCCTCGTGCGCAAGTCGCCGTTCGACTCGTCGGGCGGCCGTCACACGTCGTTCTCGTCGGTGTTCGTCTATCCGGAAATCGACGATTCGATCGAAGTCGAGATCAACCCGGCCGACCTGCGCATCGACACGTACCGCGCCTCGGGCGCGGGCGGCCAGCACATCAACAAGACCGACTCCGCGGTGCGGATCACGCACATGCCGACCGGTATCGTCGTGCAGTGCCAGAACGACCGCTCGCAGCACCGCAACCGCGCCGAAGCAATGGCGATGCTGAAATCGCGCCTGTACGAAGTCGAAATGCGCAAGCGCCAGGCCGAACAGGACAAGCTCGAATCGAGCAAGACCGATGTGGGCTGGGGCCACCAGATCCGTTCGTACGTGCTCGACCAGAGCCGCGTGAAGGACCTGCGCACGAACGTCGAAATGAGCAACACGAGAGCCGTCCTCGACGGCGATCTCGACGACTTCATCAGCGCGAGCCTCAAACAGGGCGTGTAAGCGCCGCGGCGCGGCCCCTCCGGTCGCGCCGCCCTTCCCGTTGCGTTGCCGCACCCACTCCGAATTCCGACCATCATGACCGAACCGACCCAAACGCAGCCCGCCGTCGCGGCGGACGAAAACCAGATCATCGCCGAGCGCCGCGAGAAGCTGCGCGCACTGCGCGAGCAAGGCGTCGCCTATCCGAACGATTTCCGGCCGACGCATCACGCCGCCGATCTCCAGGTGAAATTCGCCGACTCGGACAAGGCCGCGCTCGAAGCGAACCCGGTCGAGGTGTCGGTCGCCGGCCGCATGATGCTCAAGCGCGTGATGGGCAAGGCGAGCTTCGCGACGGTGCAGGACGGTTCGGGCCAGATCCAGTTCTTCGTGACGCCGAACGACATCGGCGCGGAAACCTACGACGCATTCAAGAAGTGGGACCTGGGCGACATCGTCGCCGCACGCGGCGTGCTGTTCCGCACCAACAAGGGCGAGCTGTCGGTCCAGTGCAAGGAACTGCGCCTGCTGTCGAAGGCGCTGCGTCCGCTGCCGGACAAGTTCCACGGCCTCGCCGACCAGGAAATGCGTTATCGCCAGCGCTATGTCGACCTGATCGTCACGCCGGAAACGCGCGACACGTTCCGCGCGCGCACCAAGACCATCGCGTCGATCCGCAAGTTCATGGACAACGCCGACTTCATGGAAGTCGAGACGCCGATGCTGCACCCGATCCCGGGCGGCGCCGCGGCCAAGCCGTTCGTCACGCACCACAACGCGCTCGACATGCAGATGTTCCTGCGCATCGCGCCGGAGCTGTACCTGAAGCGCCTGATCGTCGGCGGTTTCGAACGCGTGTTCGAGATCAACCGCAACTTCCGGAATGAAGGCGTGTCGCCGCGCCACAACCCGGAATTCACGATGATGGAGTTCTACGCCGCGTACACCGACTACCGCTGGCTGATGGACTTCACCGAGCAGCTGATCCGCCAGGCGGCGATCGATGCGCTCGGCACCGCGACGATCCAGTACCAGGGCCGCGAGCTCGATCTCGCGAAACCGTTCCACCGCCTGACGATCACGCAGGCGATCCAGAAGTACGCGCCGCAGTACACCGACGGCCAGCTGTCGGACGACGCGTTCCTGCGTTCCGAACTGAAGCGCCTCGGCGTCGACGTGTCGCAGCCGGCCTTCCTGAACGCCGGCATCGGCGCGCTGCAGCTCGCGCTGTTCGAGGAAACCGCCGAATCGCAGCTGTGGGAGCCGACCTACATCATCGACTACCCGGTCGAAGTGTCGCCGCTCGCACGCGCGTCGGACACGGTGCCGGGCATCACCGAGCGTTTCGAGCTGTTCATGACCGGCCGCGAGATCGCGAACGGCTTCTCGGAGCTGAACGATCCGGAAGACCAGGCCGCGCGCTTCAAGAAGCAGGTCGAGCAGAAGGATGCCGGCGACGAGGAAGCGATGTTCTTCGACGCCGACTACATCCGCGCGCTCGAACACGGGATGCCGCCGACGGGCGGTTGCGGGATCGGCATCGACCGTCTCGTGATGCTGCTGACCGACAGCCCGACGATCCGCGACGTGCTGCTGTTCCCGCACCTGCGCCGCGAAGACTGACGGCCGTGCCCGCGTGTGCGCCGCCCCTCGCGGCGCGCACGCGTCAGCTTTGTAACCACGCGTAAATCCCGCCTGCCGGCGTTCGCCGGTTTTCGATCCTCCCCCGTTTTATTCCCTCGTCGCGACGGCCTTCTCCGGGTTTTCCCTGTAGCAAACGCCGATCCCGCGCTGCAATTCGTTACACCTTGATACGGTGCGCCGCTCGCTCGTGGACGACACTCCTGTTGCGTCACCACGCATGACCACGGGACCAGAACGAGGCGCCGGAACGCCAAGTCTGCTCGCTCCCGAGCGTGGGATCCGGCCAGCGCCAACGTGCGAAACCGGGTCGACACCGGAGAAGAAAATGGACAACCAGAATCAAACCACGCCGCAAAAGCAACGCCTGCACCCGCTCATCGCGACCGCCGCAGGCGCCGTCATCGTCGCCAGCCTCGCCGCCACTGCCGCGATCACGGGCATCTTCCCGAAGGCCAGCAGCAACAACGCGCAGAACGGCCAGACCCAGGCCGCGCTGATCGCGTCGCAGCCGGCTGTCGATACGGCGGCAGCTGCCAGCGCCGCGCTCGCCGCGCAAGCGCAGCAGCAGGCAGCCGAACAGGCCGCGCAGAAGGCTGCGGCCGAGAAAGCCGCTGCGGAGAAGGCAGCTGCGGCACAAGCCGAGCCGCGGCCCGCGCCGCGCCCGGCAGCCACGCACCACCGCCATACGCCGGCACCGCAACCGCCGCAATACGCACAACAGCCGTCCGCACCCGCGCAGCCGGCCTATTGCCAGACCTGCGGCACGGTCGTCGCGATTACGCAGACGCGCACGCCGGGCCAGAGCTCGGGGATCGGCGCGGTCGGCGGCGCAGCGGCCGGCGGCCTGCTCGGCAACCAGTTCGGTCACGGCAACGGCCGCACCGCGATGACGATCATCGGCGCGCTCGGCGGCGGTCTCGCCGGCAACCAGGTCGAGAAGCAGGTGCGCGCGGAAACCGACTACCAGGTGCAGGTCCAGATGGAAAGCGGCGCGACGCGCACGTTCACGTACCACAACCCGCCGCCGTTCGGCCAGGGCCAGCGCGTGCGGATCGAGAACGGCACGCTGGTCGGCTCGTAATGCATGACGAATCGCCGCGCGGCTCTTGCGCCGCGCGGAAATGAAAAAGGCTCGTGACGCGTCACGAGCCTTTTCCTTTTGCGGGAGCGTTGCCGGCGCCACGCGGTGCGGGCGTCGGCGCGAACCTCAGTCTTCGTCGTCGAAGTCCGATTCGTCGATCCAGTGAGCCTGGATCGCTTCGAGGATCTTCTCGCCCGAGTGCGCCGGGTCGTCGGTGAAGCCGTCCAGCTCGATGACCCATTGGCGCAGGTCGACGAAATTGATCCGCTGCGGATCGACGTCCGGATGCTTGTCTGCCAGCGCGATGGCGATTTCGCGCGAATCGGTCCATTTCATGGCCTGCTCTCCCGTATACGTGGCGAGTCCGCCCCGCCGATCCGTCAGTGATTTTCCTTCGCGTGGTTGATCGAGTACTTCGGGATCTCGACCACCAGGTCCGAATCTTCCTTCACGATCGCCTGGCACGACAGGCGCGATGTCGGCTCGAGGCCCCATGCCTTGTCGAGCAGGTCGTCTTCGTCCTCCTCGGACGGCTCGAGATCGTTGAAGCCCTCGCGGATCACCACGTGGCAGGTCGTGCACGCGCACGACTTCTCGCACGCATGCTCGATTTCGATCCCGTGGTCGAGCAGGTTGTCGCAAATACTCTTGCCGGGCGTCGCGTCGATCACTGCGCCGTCCGGGCACAGTTCGACGTGAGGCAGCACCACCAGTTGAGGCATGTCCGTTCCGTCAGTCAGGGTGCGGCGGCTGGCGCCGCACGGTTCAATATCGTGCGGGCCGTCGCCGGCCCGCATGCATTTCGTTCGTTCAGATCTCGTCGAGGCGGCGGCCCGACAGTGCGCGCTTGATGCTCTTGTCCATCCGGCGCGCCGCGAATTCGTCGGTGCCGTCGGCCAGCGTCTTGGTCGCGGTCTCGATCGCGTCCGTGTCGTCGCCCTGCGCGATCGTGCGCAGCGCCGCGACGAGCGCGTCGACCTGCGTGCGTTCGGCATCGTCGAGCAATTCGCCGTCGGCCGCCAGCGCCGCCTGCGTCGCCTCGATCATCCGCTCGGCCTCGACCTGCGCTTCGCGCAGCGCGCGTGCCCGCATGTCGATCTCGGCGGTCTTGAAGCTGTCCTCGAGCATCTTCGCGATGTCGTCGTCGGCGAGGCCGTACGACGGCTTCACGACGACCGACGCCTCGACGCCCGAATGCTGCTCGCGCGCGAACACCGACAGCAACCCGTCCGCATCGACCTGGTAGGTCACGCGGATGCGCGCCGCACCGGCCGTCATCGGCGGGATGCCGCGCAGCTCGAAGCGCGCGAGCGAGCGGCAGTCGGCGACGAGCTCGCGCTCGCCCTGCACGACGTGGATCGCCATCGCGGTCTGGCCGTCCTTGAAGGTCGTGAATTCCTGCGCACGCGCGATCGGAATCGTCGAATTGCGCGGAATGATCTTCTCGACGAGACCGCCCATCGTCTCGACGCCGAGCGACAGCGGAATCACGTCGAGCAGCAGCCAGTCGTCGCCGCTGCCGCGATTGCCGGCGAGCAGGTCGGCCTGAATCGCCGCGCCGAGAGCGACGACCTGGTCCGGATCGAGGTTGACGAGCGGCGGCTGGCCGAAATACTTCGCGACCGCCTCGCGGATCACCGGCATGCGCGTCGCGCCGCCGACCAGCACGACGCCCTTGATGTCGGCCGGGCTCACCTGCGCATCGCGCAGGGCCTTGCGGGTCGGCGTCAGCGTACGCTGCACGAGCGGCTCGACGAGCGCGGCGAACGTGTCGTGCGAGATCGTCTGCACGAGGTGTGCACCGGTCGACAGCGTCACGTCGAGCGACGCCTGCGGCGCGGACGACAGCGCTTCCTTCAGCACGCGCACGCGATCGAGCAGCAGGCGCACGTCCTCGGGCGCGAGCGCCTTCGCGTCGATGCCGGCCTGCGCAAGTACGTGACCGAACAGCGCGTGGTCGAAATCGTCGCCGCCGAGTGCGGAATCGCCGCCCGCGGCCAGCACTTCGAATACGCCCTTCGTCAGCTTCAGGATCGACAGGTCGAACGTGCCGCCGCCGAGGTCGTACACCGCGTAGAGGCCTTCGGCCGCGTTGTCGAGACCGTAGGCGATCGCGGCCGCGGTCGGTTCGTTCAGCAGGCGCAGCACGTTGAGGCCAGCGAGGCGCGCGGCGTCTTTCGTCGCCTGGCGCTGCGCGTCGTCGAAGTACGCGGGCACCGTGATCACCGCGCCGACCAGATCGTCGCCGAGCGTGTCTTCCGCACGGTAACGCAGCGTCGCGAGAATCTCGGCCGACACTTCGACCGGGCTCTTCACGCCGTCGATCGTACGGATCTGCACCATGCCGGGTGCATCGACGAATTCGTACGGCGCGTTCGCCGCGCCTTCGACCTCGGCCTTGCCGCGGCCCATGAAGCGCTTGACCGACACGATCGTGTTGCGCGGATCGGTCGCGGCCTGCTCCTTCGCTTCGTGACCGATGCGGCGGCCGCCCTTCTCCAGATAACGGACCACCGACGGCAGCAGCGCGCGGCCCGCTTCGTCCGGCAGCACTTCGGGCACGCTGTTGCGCACGGCCGCGACGAGCGAGTTCGTCGTGCCGAGATCGATCCCGACAGCGAGTCGCCGCTGGTGCGGCGCCGGCGCCATGCCCGGTTCGGAAATTTGCAGTAAAGCCATCTTGGTTCGTTCGGGCGCTCGGCCCGTTTGCTGCGCGTGCCGCGAGGCACGCGGTTAAGTTTCGAGGCGCTCGATCTGCGCGCCCACTTCCGACGCGACCCGTTCGATGAACATCAGCTGGCGCACGGCCTCGGCGGCGGCCTGGTCGGCCGCGCTGTCGAGCAGCGTGCCGAGGCGCTCGAGGCGCACGCGCTTTTCGTCGCGCAGCTCGGCGAGCAGCGCATCGAGCGCGTCGACGTTGCGGGCAGCCGCGGCATCCTCGATGCCTTCGCGCCACTCCATCTGCTGCATCAGGAACGCGGGCTCCATCGCGGTGTTGTTTTCGGCACCGATGTCGACGCCGCGCAGCGACAGCAGATAGGTCGCGCGCTTCAGCGGATCGCGCAGCGTGCGGTAGGCTTCGTTCGCACGGGTCGCCCATTGCATCGCGATGCGCTTTTGCGCGTCGCCGGCCGCCGCGAAGCGGTCCGGGTGCACCTGCGTCTGCACCGTGCGATAGGCGCTGTCGAGCGCCGTCTCGTCGAGCGCGAATTGCGCCGGCAGGTGAAACAGATCGAAGTGGCTGTCTTTCAGCGAAACCATCGTCGCGTTCAATTCCGGTTCGTCGCGCGGCAAACGCCGCACATTAAAAAGGCGGCCCGTGCCGCCTCTTGCCCGCATCGCGCGGAAACCCGCGTCACACGCGGAACGATTCGCCGCAGCCGCACTCGTCCTTCACGTTCGGGTTGTTGAACTTGAACCCCTCGTTCAGGCCTTCGCGTGCGAAGTCGAGCTCGGTGCCGTCGATGTACGCGAGGCTCTTCGGGTCGACGACGACCTTCACGCCATGGCTCTCGAACACCTGATCCTCGGGAGCCAGCTCGTCGACATACTCGAGCTTGTACGCGAGCCCCGAGCACCCGGTCGTGCGAACGCCAAGCCGCAGGCCCACACCCTTGCCGCGACGGACGAGGTATTTCTGGACGTGCTGTGCTGCTTTTTCGGTCAGTGTAATTGCCATGATGTCCTTGCCGCGGCGCGCCACCCGGGCCCGCCGCGATCCTTCACAAGCCGCTCGATGCCGCTCAGGCTGCTGCCTGATCGCCTTCCTTGGTGTCGTGGCGCTTCTTGTAGTCGGCCACGGCTGCCTTGATCGCGTCTTCCGCGAGAATCGAGCAGTGAATCTTCACCGGCGGCAGGGCCAGCTCTTCGGCGATCTGCGTGTTCTTGATCGACAGTGCCTCGTCGAGGGTCTTGCCCTTCACCCACTCGGTCACGAGCGAGCTCGACGCGATGGCCGAGCCGCAGCCGTACGTCTTGAACTTCGCGTCTTCGATCACGCCGTCCGCGCCGACGCGGATCTGCAGCTTCATCACGTCGCCGCAGGCCGGCGCGCCGACCATGCCCGTGCCGACCGCGTCGTCGTCTTTCGCGAACGAACCGACGTTACGCGGGTTTTCGTAGTGATCCAGAACCTTGTTGCTGTATGACATGACTCAAACTCCTTGACTCGTTACGTCTGCGTGCGCAAATCCGCCCGCGAATGTATTCAATGCGGTGTTCAGTGTGCGGCCCATTCGATCGTCGACAGATCGATGCCTTCCTGGTGCATTTCCCAGAGCGGCGACAGTTCGCGCAGCTTCGCGATCTTGCTGTTCAGCAGGTTGATCACGAAGTCGACGTCCTGCTCCGTCGTGAAGCGGCCGACCGTGAAGCGGATCGAGCTGTGCGCGAGTTCGTCGTTGCGGCCGAGTGCACGCAGCACGTACGACGGCTCCAGCGACGCCGACGTGCAAGCCGAGCCCGACGACACCGCGACGTCCTTGATCGCCATGATCAGCGACTCGCCTTCGACGAAGTTGAAGCTGATGTTCAGGTTGTGCGGGACACGGTGCTCCATGTCGCCGTTCACGTACGTTTCCTCGATCTGCGACAGGCCGCGCAGCAGCTTGTCGCGCAGCATGCGGATGCGCTCGTTCTCGGTCGCCATTTCTTCACGCGCGATGCGGAACGCTTCGCCCATGCCGACGATCTGGTGCGTCGCCAGCGTGCCCGAACGCATGCCGCGCTCGTGGCCGCCGCCGTGCATCTGCGCTTCGATGCGCACGCGCGGCTTGCGACGCACGTACAGCGCGCCGATGCCCTTCGGGCCGTAGGTCTTGTGCGCCGAGAACGACATCAGGTCGACCTTCAGCTTCGCGAGGTCGATCTCGACCTTGCCGGTCGACTGTGCGGCGTCCACGTGGAACACGATGC
The DNA here is from genome assembly GCF_905339895.1 of Burkholderia sp. BCC1988. Lineage (NCBI taxonomy): Bacteria > Pseudomonadati > Pseudomonadota > Betaproteobacteria > Burkholderiales > Burkholderiaceae > Burkholderia > Burkholderia sp. BCC1988. Next base: position 54,782 of record NZ_CAJPHA010000014.1, on the reverse strand, counting down.
CCTTCTCGCGGCAGATCTCGCCGATCGTCTCGATGTCCTGGATCACGCCGATCTCGTTGTTCACGTGCATCACGGATACGAGGATCGTGTCCGGGCGCAGCGCGGCCTTGAACACGTCGAGGTCGATCAGGCCGTCTTCCTTCACGTCGAGATAGGTGACTTCGAAGCCGTCGCGCTCGAGCTCGCGGCAGGTGTCGAGCACGGCCTTGTGCTCGGTCTTCACCGTGACGATGTGCTTGCCCTTGCCCTTGTAGAAGTTCGCGGCACCCTTGATCGCGAGGTTGTCCGATTCCGTTGCGCCGGACGTCCAGATGATCTCGCGCGGATCCGCGTTCACGAGCGCAGCCACCTGTTCGCGCGCTTCCTCGACCGCGCGTTCCGCATCCCAGCCGTACGCGTGGCTGCGCGATGCCGGGTTGCCGAACTGCTCGCGCAGGTACGGCACCATCTTGTCGACCACGCGCGGGTCGACCGGCGTCGTCGCGCTGTAATCCATGTAGATGGGCAGGTGGAGAGTCTCTTGGGTCATCTGTCGCTCCGGGTATTCTGTGCAGGGACTATGTGCGTTATGGGGTGTGCGGCGCGTTCGCGCTCACGAACTCGCGATGTTGAACACCGAATTGGGACCGAGCGGCATCGTGCGCACCGGTTCGGCCGGCGCCGCGGCGGGCTCCGGCGCGCGCCGGTCGCGCAGCACTGCGGGCGCGCCCTCGCGTGCGCGCTGCTGATCGACGAGATCCTGCAGCGATACCGAATCGAGGTATTCGACCATTTTCTGGTTCAGGGTCGACCACAGCTCGTGCGTCATGCAATGGCCGTCGGGCTGCTTCGAGCCGTCGCACGTGCCTTTGCCGCCGCACTGCGTGGCGTCGAGCGGTTCATCGACCGCGATGATGATGTCGGCGACGGTGACGTCCTGCGCGCGACGCGCGAGGTTGTAGCCGCCGCCCGGGCCGCGCACGGATTCGACGATTTCATGCCTGCGCAGCTTGCCGAACAGCTGTTCGAGATACGAGAGCGAAATCCGCTGGCGCTGGCTGATGCCTGCAAGCGTCACCGGGCCCTGCTCCTGGCGCAGTGCCAAGTCAATCATCGCCGTGACGGCGAAACGGCCTTTGGTGGTGAGTCTCATGGTGTCTAGGGGACTGCAATCTTGACGATTTTGGTCAAGTATAAATATTTGACGTTTTTAGTCAAGTATCCATGTCTTCGACAGGGTATTCGCAGACCGCTGAATACCCCGCCGCGATCAGCGTGCGGCGCCGCTCCGGAGGGTATCCAGCAGGCCCGCGCACGCGCGCTCGACCTGGTCGAGCACCTGTTCGAAGCCCTGCGCGCCGCCGAAATAAGGATCGGCCACTTCGGTCTCGGCCGCGCCCGGCGCGAATTCCATCAGGAGGCGCACCTTGTCGCGCTGCCCGGGCGGGCAGCGCCGCCGCAATTCCGCGAGATTGGCTTCGTCCATCGCCAGCAGCAGGTCGAACCGCTCGAAATCCGCCGCGCTCACCTGCCGCGCCCGCAGCGCCGACAGGTCGTAGCCGCGGGTGCGGGCCGCCGCCTGCGCGCGCGCGTCGGGCGGCTCGCCGACGTGCCAGTCGCCGGTACCGGCCGAATCGACCTCGATCCGGTCGGCCAGCCCGGCCGCGCCGACCTGGTGGCGCATCACGCCTTCTGCGGTGGGCGAACGGCAGATATTGCCGAGACAGACGAAACAGATCGCAACGCGGGTCATCGCACTATCGGAAAGCCGCGGCGAGCCGCGCGGGAGAATAACGCGCCATTATACAAAGGCGCCCGGAATCGCGCCGCCGCGCGAAGCGACGGCGGCGTGCCTCACAGCGCCTTGGGCGCGGCGAGCACGACGTCGCCGGATGCGGCCGGCAGCGGTTTCGCCGCGTCGTCGACCAGACCGAACGACACCGCGCGCGCGAGTTCGGCCGATGCCTGGTGAACGGCGATCGGTCCACGCGCCGGCGCGTCGGCCATCGCGTGCAGATAAGCGGCCGCCGCGAGCGGGACGACGATTGCCAGCGGCCAGTACATCGATATTGTCTTTTTCATGATGCGGCTCCTTGACCTCATGCCCCGAAACCCGATTCCGGGGACTACAGGCAGGATTCTATAGACCGCACCTATCAAGATAAATACATGAATAGCGAACGCACTGTTGCCACCCGATGAACAGTCGTCAGCCCAGGTGGCTTTGCGAGGCCGCGTACAGTTCGCGGAACGTCCGGCCGGTCGGCGTCGGCATGTCGCGCGTGTCCATCCAGCCACCCATCATCGGCAGGCGCCGCAGCGAGCCGCCGTTGCCGCCCAGCCGCTCCAGGATCCGTACCGCGAGCTTGGTCGTCAGCGCGTAAAGGAGCGGCCGGCGCGCGACAAAGCCCCACGCGGCGAGTGCGGCGCGCTCGCGCCACGGCCGCAGGTGCCGCTCGACCTGTTTCTCGCGCAGCGTGCGCAGCAGGTGCGACAGCGGGATCCCGGCCGGGCACACGCTGTCGCATTCGCCGCATAGCGTCGCGGCCTGCGGCAGGTCGAGCGCACGGTCGATCCCGACGTAGCTCGGCGTCAATACCGACCCCATCGGGCCCGGATAGACCCATCCATACGCGTGCCCGCCGACCTTCTGGTACACCGGGCAATGGTTCATGCACGCGCCGCAGCGGATGCAGCGCAGCATCTCCTGGAATTCGCCGCCGATCAGGCCCGTGCGGCCGCCGTCGACGAGCACCACGTAATTGTGTTCCGGGCCGTCCTCGTCGCCGGGGCCGCGCGGCCCGGTCAGCACCGAGAAGTAGTTCGAGGTCTTCTGGCCGGTCGCCGAGCGCGGCAGCAGACGCATCGCGGTCGCGAGATCCTCGAGCGTCGGCAGCACCTTCTCGATGCCCGTCACCGCGACATGCACGCGCGGCATCACCGTGCACATCCCTTCGTTGCCTTCGTTCGTGACGAGCGCAACCGACCCCGTCTCGGCGATCACGAAGTTACCGCCCGTCACGCCCATGTCGGCCGACAGGAAATGCGGGCGCAGCACCTCGCGCGCCTCGCGCGTCATGTCCGGAATCTCGGTCAGCCGCTCGCGGTGGTGCGTGCGCGCGAACAGATCGGCGATCTCGTCCTTGTCCTTGTGCACGACGGGCGCGATGATGTGGCTCGGCGGCTCGTTGTCGTTGATCTGCAGGATGTATTCACCGAGGTCCGTCTCGATCGACTGCACGCCCATCTCGGCAAGGACCGCGTTCAGGCGCATTTCCTCGGACACCATCGACTTCGTCTTGATGACCTTCTTCACGTCGTGGCGCCGCGCGATGTCGGCGACGAGCCGCGCGGCGTCCGCGGTCGTTTCTGCGAACAGCACCGTCGTGCCGCGGCGCGTCGCCTCGCGCTCGAACGCCTCGAGCCACACGTCGAGGTTCTCCAGCGCACGGTTGCGGCGCGCCTTCAGCGCGGCGCGCGTCGCCTGGAAGTCGATCGCGGTCATCGCATCGGCGCGCGCGGACACGAACTTCGTCGACAGCTTCTTCAGGTTCTGCTGCAGGCGCTGGTCGGCCAGCTTCTGGCCGGCGCGCGCCTTGAAATGCATCGATTGAACTTGCATCGCGGTATCGAGGAAAAGTAAGCGGGAACCGGGCGTCAGACGTCGCCCGCCAGCACCTGCGCGACGTGCAGCACGCGGGTGTCGCGGTCGCCCGTGCGGCGCAACCGCCCTTCGATGTTCAGCATGCAGCCGAGATCGCCGAGCACGACGGCGCCCGCACCGGACGCGCGCACGTTCGCGCACTTTTCGTCCGCGATGGCCGCCGAAATGTCGCCGTACTTGACCGCGAACGTGCCGCCGAAGCCGCAGCAGTGCTCGCAGTCCTTCATCTCGGTGACGGCCACGCCGCGCTGCGCGAGCAGCGCGCGCGGCTGCGCCTTCACGCCGAGCTCGCGCAGGCCCGAGCATGAGTCGTGATAGGTGACGGGCCCCGTGAATTCGCCGAGGGCGAGCGTCACCTTCGCGACGTTCGCGAGGAAATCGGTCAGTTCGTAGACTTTCTGCTGGAATCGCGCATAGCGCCCCATCAGTTCGGGGTCGTCGCGGAACAGGTCGCCGTAGTGCGCGCGGATCATGCCGCCACACGAGCCCGACGGCGCGACGACGTAGTCGAACTGCTCGAACTCGCGCAGCGTCTTTTCGGCGAGATCCCGTGCGAGCGCGCGGTCGCCCGAGTTGTAGGCCGGCTGGCCGCAGCAGGTTTGCGCGGGCGGCACGAACACTTCGTAGCCGGCTTCGCGAATCAGTTTCAGCGCGGAAAAGCCGATTTCCGGACGCATCAGGTCGACCAGGCAGGTCACGAACAAACCGACTCGCATACGCGCTCCTTCGAGAAAACGGCTCTCATTATCCGCCGTTTGGCCGGCAAGACCAACGCCGGCACGCGCGCAAGTACGCGATGCCGGAAACGAGGACTTCCTCGAACGGCGTTCGCTTTTTTCACGATACGAGATACAATCGACGCAACACCGCTTGACGCGTCAACCGATTCTCCCCCGACATGAGCCAACCCACCCCGGATTCCAAAACGTCGATCCAGGTGATCGAACGCATGATGCGGCTGCTGGACGCGCTCGCCGCGCACAGCGACCCCGTCAGCCTGAAAGAGCTTGCGCAGCGCACGGAGCTGCATCCGTCGACCGCACACCGCATCCTCAACGACATGGTGACCTGCCGCCTCGTCGACCGCTCCGATCCCGGCACCTACCGGCTCGGCATGCGGCTGCTCGAGCTCGGCAACCTCGTGAAGGCGCGCCTGTCGGTACGCGACGCTGCGCTGATGCCGATGCGCGAATTGCATCGCCTGACCGGCCAGACCGTGAACCTGTCGGTGCGTCAGGGCGACGAAATCGTCTATATCGAGCGCGCGTATTCCGAGCGCTCGGGGATGCAGGTCGTCCGCGCGATCGGCGGCCGCGCGCCGCTGCACCTGACGTCGGTCGGCAAGCTGTTTCTCGCGGTCGACGAAACCTCGCGCGTGCGCGCCTATGCGACGCGCACCGGGCTGTCCGGCCATACGCAGAACAGCATCACCGACATCGCGAAGCTCGAGCGCGAGCTGACACTCGTACGCCAGCAATCGTGCGCGCGGGACAACGAGGAACTGGAGCTGGGCGTGCGCTGCATCGCGGCCGGCATCTACGACGACTCGGGCAAGCTCGTCGCGGGCCTGTCGCTGTCGGCCCCGGCGGACCGCCTGCAGGACGCGTGGCTCGGCCAGCTGAGCCGCACCGCGCTGACCATCTCGGAATCGCTCGGCTACCGGCCCGCGCCCACGAAGGATGCCGAAGGGCTGCAACGGCACGCGTGAGCCGCGCCGCCCGCCGCATGGCGCCGGACGAAAAAAAGCCCCGCATCGCGGGGCTTTTTCTTTGCGGCGATCGGCACGGCGGCGAACCGCCGTGGCGCGCTCAGGTGCCGCCGTTCGCCGTGTTGGCGGCCGTCAGGCGCTCGCCGCCGCCGGCGTCGAGCCAGTTGCGCAGGCGTGCCGCGTCGGCGAAGCGCGAATACTTGCCGAACGAATCCAGCAGCACGATCACCATCGGCCGGCCATGGATCGTCGCCTGCATCACGAGACACTCGCCCGCCTCGTTGATGAAGCCCGTCTTCTGCAGACCGATGTCCCACGAGCCGTTGCCGCGGATCAGCGCGTTCGTGCTGTTGTAGACCAGGTTGCGCTTGCCCGTATTGACGTCGTACGTGCGGTCGGTCGAGAACTGCCGGATCATCGGGTACTGGTACGCCGCGTTGACCATCTTCACGAGGTCGCGCGCGCTCGACACATTCGAGCTCGACAGACCCGTCGAATTCTCGAAGTGGGTGTCGTTCATGCCCAGCGACTTCGCCTTCGCGTTCATCGCGGCGATGAACGCCGGACGGCCGCCCGGGTAGTAGCGCGACAGCGCGGCGGCCGCGCGGTTTTCCGACGCCATCAGCGCGATGTGCAGCATGTCCTCGCGCGACAGCACCGAGCCGACCGACAGGCGCGAACCCGTGCCCTTCTCGTAGTCGCGGTCTTCGTCGGTGACTTCGATCTGGTCGGTCATCGGCGACTTCGAGTCGAGCACGACCATCGCCGTCATCAGCTTCGAGATCGAGGCGATCGGCACGACGGCGAGCGAATTCTTGTCGAACAGCGGCTCGCCGGTGTTCTGGTCGACGACGTACGCGACGCTCGAGCGCAGCGCGAGCGCGTCCGGCGTGTCGTGCAGGCCGAATGCCTGGCCGACCGTCGGGCGACGCGGCTGGAACGCGACCTTGCGCACCGCGCCGCGGTGGCCGTGCACGTTCGACGCGAGCGTCGCGCGCTTGCGCGACGCCTTCGGCGCATCGGCCGACGCGACGTTGGCGGATTTCGCGGAGGCGGCCTTCACCGTCTTCTTCGTTGCCGAAGAGGAAGCGGCTTTCTTGGCGGCCTGGTGGGTCTTCGCAGTGGCGGCAAAGGCGTCAGCGGGCGCGACGGACGCGGCGGTCGCCAGCAAGGCGACGGCGACCGACACAGCCGTGCCGAGCGTCATGCTCTGCAACAATCTGCGCGGTGAAAACGATTCGGCTTTCATTGGGGTCTGGACAAAGCGGGCGGGGTTTCCGCAAGTGTAGTTAAAGCTGAAAAAAAGAGCAATATTAGGCACTTACCGATCGTCGTTAAACCGGAATGTAAGGGTCGACCAAGGATGACTCGATCAACCCTCGCGCTCCCATCGAAAAAATTCATGGGATGCGCCGCCCGACAGTACCCGTCTCCCGAATTACCACGCGGTTAATTGAGATAACGTCACTTTGGCGACGAATTAAAGCGGGGAAAGTACGTATCCGGCGTTCGGTGTACCAGGCACCGGTCTTGACGCGGCGGCGGCACGTCGCCACGGCACGCGCATCGCGAAACGGCGCGCTTTTCGACAGGAACAGAAGCATAACGTTCCACATGCCTGTCAGGTTTACCTGTGCATGATCACGGTGCGGCGCGCCTGCCCCGGCCAAGTGCGCACCATGTGGGAACACGTCTGAAACCGATTCCGAACCGGCCGCGATAACCCGTTGTTTTATCGATAATTTGTCGTGATTGTGCAATGCACAAAAAGTGCTTGACAAGACTTTTCTCTGCCCTAAAATATGACTCATTGCTGCGTTGCACAAAGCACGCGGCGCCGAGGTTCCCCATCGTAGTGCCCTTTATCCCTGCGATCGACGTGATCGCTTTTCAGGAGCTTGACATGTCCTTGCTGACCCCCGAGCAAATCGCCGCCGCACAGAAAGCCAACCTCGAAAGCCTGTTCGGTCTGACGACCAAGGCGTTCGAAGGCGTCGAAAAGCTGATCGAACTCAACCTGCAGGTCGTGAAGTCGACGCTGACCGAAAGCCAGGAAAACGCGCAGCGCCTGCTGTCGGTGAAGGACGCACAGGAACTGATCGCGCTGCAAGCGAGCCTGTCGCAGCCGGTCGCGGAAAAGGTGCTGTCGTACAGCCGTCACCTGTATGAAATCGCGTCGTCGACGCAAGCCGAGTTCGCGAAGGTTGCCGAAGCGCAATTCGAAGAGCAGAACAAGAAGGTCCAGGCACTCGTCGACAACGTCGCGAAGAACGCTCCGGCCGGTTCGGAAACGGCTGTCGCCGCACTGAAGTCGGCACTGAACGCTGCGAACACGACGTACGAAACGGTCCAGAAGGCTGCCAAGCAAGCCGTCGAGATCGCCGAAACGAACTTCAACGCGGCTGCCGCTGTCGCGACGAAGGCTGCGAGCGCTGCTGCATCGCGCCGTTCGAGCAAGCCGGCCGCGTAAGCGTCCCCTGCTCCTGACAAAGCCGCGCACTGCGCGGCTTTTTTGTTTCCGGCGACGGAATATCCGGGCATCCGGGCATCCCGGTGGCGCCGGCGCGATGGCGCGGCACGGACCGGGCACTGCCGTCGGCCGCGGGCAAAAGAAAACGCCGCCGTCCGGGTATCCCGGGCGGCGGCGTTTTTGGTGGCCGGCGCGAGGCCGGCCGTGCCGATCGCGTTACTTCTTGCGTTGCGGCGGCAGGTCCGTACAGACGCCTTCGTACAGCTCGGCGGCCATGCCGACCGATTCGCCGAGCGTCGGGTGCGGATGGATCGTCTTGCCGATATCTTCCGCGTCCGCGCCCATCTCGACGGCCAGACACACTTCGCTGATCAGGTCGCCCGCGTTCAGGCCGACGATCCCGCCGCCGATCACGCGATGGGTTTCCTCGTCGAAGATCAGCTTCGTGAAGCCTTCGTCGCGGCCGTTCGCGATCGCGCGGCCCGATGCGGCCCACGGGAACACGGCCTTGCCGTACTTGATGCCTTCGGCCTTGCACTGGTCTTCGGTCTTGCCGGCCCACGCCACTTCCGGATCGGTGTACGCCACCGACGGGATCTGCAGCGCGTCGAAGTACGCCTTTTCGCCGTGCGCGGCTTCCGCTGCGACGTGGCCTTCATGCACGGCCTTGTGCGCGAGCATCGGCTGGCCGACGACGTCGCCGATCGCGAAGATGTGCGGGACGTTCGTGCGCATCTGCTTGTCGACGTCGATGAAGCCGCGGTCGGTGACCGCGACGCCTGCCTTGTCGGCACCGATCTTCTTGCCGTTCGGGCTACGGCCCACCGCCACCAGCACGAGGTCGTAGCGCTGCGCTTCCGCCGGCGCCTTCTCGCCCTCGAACTTCACGTAGATGCCGTCTTCCTTCGCTTCCGCGCCGACCGTCTTGGTCTTCAGCATCACGTTGCCGAAGCGCTTCGCGTTGTACTTTTCCCAGACCTTCACGAGATCGCGGTCCGCGCCCATCATCAGGCCGTCCATCATTTCGACGACGTCGATCTCGGCGCCGAGCGTCGCGTACACAGTCGCCATTTCGAGGCCGATGATGCCGCCGCCGATCACGAGCATGCGCTTCGGCAACTGTCGCAGTTCGAGTGCGCCCGTCGAATCGACGACGCGCGGGTCCTCAGGCATGAACGGCAGCTTCACCGCCTGCGAGCCCGCGGCGATGATTGCCTGCTTGAACTTGACGACCTTCTTGCCGTTCTCGCCCTGCACTTCCATGTGATACGGATCGACGAACGCGCCGACGCCGGTGACCACTTCGACCTTGCGCGCCTTCGCCATGCCGGCGAGGCCCGTCGTCAGCTTCTTGACGACGCCGCCCTTGAAGTCGCGCAGCTTGTCGAGATCGACTTCCGGCTTGCCGAACGAGATGCCGTGCGACGCGAGCGCCGCGGCTTCGTCGATGACGAGCGCCGTGTGCAGCAGCGCCTTCGACGGGATGCAGCCGACGTTCAGGCAGACGCCGCCGAGCGTCGAGTAGCGTTCGACGAGCACCGTCTTCATGCCGAGGTCGGCTGAGCGGAACGCGGCCGAGTAGCCGCCGGGGCCGGCGCCGAGCACGAGCATGTCGCATTCGATGTCGGCGGAGCCGCTGTAGCTGCCGGCTTGCGGAGCGACGGCCGGGGCGGCGGCGGGCGCGGCGGCCGGAGCCGGTGCTGCGGCCTTTGCGGGTTCGGCTGCTTTCGCGGGCGCGGCTGCGCCTGCCGCTGCTTCGACGATGGCGATCACGGTGCCTTGCGAGACTTTCTCGCCGGCCTTGACCTTGACTTCCTTGACCGTGCCGGCGACGTCGCTGGGCACTTCCATGGAGGCTTTGTCCGATTCGAGCGTGATGAGCGTCTGCTCTTTTTCGATCACGTCGCCCGGCTTCACGTTGACTTCGATGACATCGACGCCGCTGAAATCGCCGATATCCGGAACCTTGACTTCGATGAGACTCATGTACGTCCCCTTCTTGTTTGGCTGCTGACAGAGGGAGAGGATTCGCGCGCTGCTGAACTACGGCCTGACTGGAGAACGCGAACCCGGGCAGCACCACCTTTGCCGTCCGCCCAAGGACGCGCCTTTCTTTTGGTTACTTTTCTTTGGAAGACAAAGAAAAGTGACCGCCGCCCCGCGCAGGGGCGACGCTGATCGACCGTCAAGCAAACAAGTTCAACGACGGGGCATGGATCACCGACATGGAACCCACGCCCCTGCGAAAACCCTCAGCTCATCAAAGAATGATGCGACGGAAATCGGCCAGCAACGCGCCGAGATACGCATTGAACCGCGCGGCTTCCGCGCCATCGATGACGCGATGGTCATACGACAGCGACAGCGGCAGCGTGAGCCGAGGCACGAACTGCTTGCCGTCCCACACCGGCTTCATCTGCCCGCGCGACAACCCGAGGATCGCGACTTCCGGCGCGTTGATGATCGGCGTGAAGTTCGTGCCGCCGATCCCGCCGAGCGACGAGATCGAGAAGCAGCCGCCCTGCATCTGGTCCGGCTTCAGCTTGCCGTCGCGCGCGGCCTTCGACAACTCGGCCATTTCCTTCGCGATGTCGACGAGGCCCTTCTTGTCCGCGTCGCGGATCACCGGCACGACGAGGCCGTTCGGCGTGTCCGCGGCAAAACCGACGTGGTAGTACTGCTTGAACACCAGGTTGTCGCCGTCGAGGCTCGCGTTGAAGGTCGGGAACTTCTTCAGCGCGGCGACGACCGCCTTGATCACGAACGCGAGCATCGTGAACTTCACGCCCGCCTTCTCGTGCTCCTTGTTCAGCTGCACGCGCAGCGCTTCGAGCTCGGTGATGTCCGCTTCGTCGTTGTTCGTGACGTGCGGGATCATCACCCAGTTGCGATGCAGGTTCGCGCCCGAGATCTTCTTGATGCGCGACAGCGGCTTCGCCTCGAACGGGCCGAACTTCGAGAAGTCGACCTTCGGCCACGGCAGCAGGTTCAGCTCGCCGCCGCCTGCCGGCGCGGCTGCCGCGGCCGGTGCCGCGCGCTGGCCCGTCATCACGCCCTTCACGAAGCCGGTGATGTCGTCCTTCGTGATGCGGCCCTTCGGACCGGTACCCTGCACGCGTGCGACTTCCACGCCGAGCTCGCGCGCGAACTTGCGCACGGACGGCGATGCGTGGCTCGCGCGGTACTCGCCCGACGCTGCGGCGGCCGGCGCGGCAGCAGCAGCCGGAGCCGGCGCAGCCTTCGCGGGTGCCGGTGCGGCGGCGGGTGCCGGCGCGGCAGCGGCCGGAGCCGGTGCGCTCGCCTGCGGCGCAGCGGCAGGCGCGCCGCCAACGGCGTCGAGCAGCACGATCAGCGTGCCTTCGGACACCGAATCGCCCACCTTGACCTTGATTTCCTTCACGACGCCGGCGGCCGGGCTCGGCACGTCCATCGTCGCCTTGTCGGACTCGAGCGTGACGAGCGACTGCTCCTTCTCGACCGTGTCGCCGACCTTCACGCCGATCTCGATCACCGGGACGTCCTTGTAGTCGCCGATGTCGGGCACCTTCACCTCGAGCGTGCCGCCCGACGCTGCCGGCGCGGCAGCCGGCGCGGCTGCAGCCGGTGCCGGTGCGGGCGCTGCCGCCGGAGCCGGGGCGGCAGCCGGCGCGGCCGCACCGTTCACCTGCGCCGCGGCGCCGCCTTCGAGCAGGACGATCAGCGAGCCTTCCGACACGGAATCGCCCACCTTGATCTTCACTTCCTTGACCGTGCCGGCTGCCGGGCTCGGGACGTCCATCGTCGCCTTGTCCGACTCGAGCGTGACGAGCGACTGCTCGGGCTCGACCGTGTCACCCACCTTCACGAGCACCTCGATGACGGGCACGTCCTTGTAATCGCCGATATCCGGCACCTTCACTTCGATCGCTTGACTCATCTTTTTGTGTCTCCATGGCCGCGCGCGCCCCTCCCGGAAGCGGCGCGCGGCATCACACGGCGCGTGTGCGTTAAACGGTCATCGGGTTGGGCTTGGACGGATCGAGGTTGTACTTGGCAATCGCGTCCGCGACCACCTTGCGCTCGATCGTGCCTTCGTCGGCCAGCGCGTTCAGCGCGGCGACAGTGACCCAGTGACGGTCGACTTCGAAGAAGTGACGCAGCTTCTCGCGGGTGTCCGAACGACCGAAGCCGTCCGTGCCCAGCACGACGAAGCGGCGATCGATCTGGCCGCGGATCTGGTCGACCAGCGCGCGCACGTAGTCGGTCGATGCGATGACCGGACCCTGCGTGTCCTTCAGGCACTTCTGCACGTGCGACAGGCGACGCTCCTCGGTCGGATGGAGCAGGTTCCAGCGCTCGATCTCGTGGCCTTCACGCGCGAGTTCGGTGAAGCTCGGCACGCTCCACAGGTCGGCCGCGACGCCCCAGTCGTTCTTCAGCAGGTCGGCGGCAGCGATCACTTCGTTGAAGATCGTGCCCGCGCCGAGCAATTGCACGCGCGGCGCCTTCGCGTCCGCGTCGGCCTTCTTGAACGCGTACATGCCCTTGATGATGTCGGCCGCCACGTGCTCGCCCTGCGGAATCGCCGGGTGCTCGTAGTTCTCGTTCATCACCGTGATGTAGTAGTACACGTCTTCCTGCTCCTGCACCATGCGGCGCAGGCCGTCCTGGACGATCACCGCGAGTTCGTAGCCGAACGTCGGGTCGTAGCTGATGCAGTTCGGCACCGATGCGGCCCACAGGAGCGAGTGACCGTCTTCGTGCTGCAGGCCTTCGCCGTTCAGCGTCGTGCGGCCCGCGGTACCGCCGAGCAGGAAGCCGCGCGAGCGCATGTCGCCCGCCGCCCATGCCAGGTCGCCGATCCGCTGGAAGCCGAACATCGAATAGAAGATGTAGAACGGCACCATGATCTCGCCGTGCGTCGAATACGACGTCGCCGCCGCGATCCAGTCGCACATGCCGCCCGCTTCGTTGATGCCTTCCTGCAGGATCTGGCCGGTTTCCGATTCCTTGTAGAACATCAGCTGGTCGGAATCTTCCGGCACGTACTTCTGCCCTTCCTGGTTCCAGATACCGATCTGGCGGAACAGGCCTTCCATGCCGAACGTACGCGATTCGTCCGGGACGATCGGCACGACGCGCTTGCCGAGCGCCTTGTCCTTCAGCAGGATGTTCAGGATCCGCACGAACGCCATCGTCGTCGAGATCTCGCGGCCTTCGCCCGTGCCCTTCAGCAGCGGCTCGAATGCGTCGAGTGCCGGCACCGGCAGCGACGTCGCCTTCTCGCGGCGATGCGGCAGGTAGCCGCCGAGGTCCATGCGCTTCTGGCGCATGTATTCGAGTTCCTTCGAGCCTTCCTCGAACTTCAGGTACGGCACGTCGGCGATCTGCTCGTCGGTGATCGGCAGGCGGAACTGGTCACGGAACTTCTTCAGTTGCTCGACCGGCAGCTTCTTCTGCTGGTGCGTGATGTTCATCGCCTGGCCCGACTCGCCCATCCCGTAGCCCTTGATGGTCTTCGCGAGGATGACGGTCGGCGCGCCCTTCGTGTTGGTCGCTTCGTGGAACGCCGCGTAGATCTTGTGCGGATCGTGGCCGCCGCGGTTCAGCGCCCAGATGTCGTCGTCCGACCAGTCGGCGACCAGCGCCTTCAGTTCAGGCGTGTTGAAGAAGTGCTCGCGCACGAACGCGCCCGACTCCGACTTGTACGTCTGGTATTCGCCGTCGACGACTTCCATCATGCGGCGCATCAGCGCGCCCGTCTTGTCGCGTGCGAACAGCGCATCCCAGCGGCTGCCCCAGATGACCTTGATCACGTTCCAGCCGGCGCCGCGGAATTCCGATTCCAGTTCCTGGATGATCTTGCCGTTGCCGCGCACCGGGCCGTCGAGACGCTGCAGGTTGCAGTTGATCACGAACACGAGGTTGTCGAGCTTCTCGCGGCTCGCCATGCCGATCGCGCCGAGCGATTCCGGCTCGTCCGTCTCGCCGTCGCCGAGGAACGCCCAGACCTTGCGGCCGGCGGTCTTCGCGATGCCGCGCGATTCCAGGTACTTCATGAAGCGTGCCTGGTAGATCGCCATGATCGGGCCGAGACCCATCGACACCGTCGGGAACTGCCAGAAGTCCGGCATCAGCCACGGGTGCGGGTACGACGAGATGCCCTTGCCGTCGACTTCCTGGCGGAAGTTGTCGAGCTGCTCTTCCGACAGGCGGCCGAGCAGGAACGCGCGCGAGTACACGCCCGGCGACGAGTGGCCCTGCACGAACACGAGATCGCCGCCGTGCTGGTCGGACGCCGCGTGCCAGAAGTGGTTGTAGCCGACGTCATAGAGCGTCGCGGCCGATGCGAACGACGCGATGTGGCCGCCGACGTTCGTGTCCTTGCCGGCGCGCAGCACCATCGCCAGCGCGTTCCAGCGCGTGTACGAACGGATGCGGTGCTCGAGGTCCTGGTCACCCGGAATCTTCGCCTGGGCTTCGACCGGAATCGTGTTGATGTACGGGGTGTTGGCGGAGAACGGCAGGTGTTCGCCGTGCATGCGGGCGAACTCGATCTGCTTTTCGATCAGGTAATGCGCGCGGCCGGTGCCCACCGAGGAGATCACGCCGTCGAGCGACTCGAGCCATTCAACGGTTTCTTGCGGGTCGTCGTCACGTTCGGCGGCGACATATTTCATCACTTCGTTCGGTACAGCGGACATTCTCGTCTCCTGGGTCCTGGAATGTGAGGATCGCTCTCGTGCAGACGACGCGGCGCGGCCTGCGGGCAAGCTCCGACGGATTGTAATGAGCGTCGCCGGCCCCGCGCAACAGAATTTTCGAATTATGAGATCTTTTCTCGTAATGCGGAATATTGCTGCGCTGCACCCTTGCGGCGGGCCTCTCCGGCACGCGCCGCGGGCATAAATCCGTTTCCGTTCAACATATCCGGTATAGGTTTTCCATGTATTGCGCTGCGCTACAATCCTGCCATGTTGACCGATCGGCTTTTCGCACGCTCGGCGCGACCGTCGGGCCCGCCGGCGGAGTCGCAGCCGTCCCGCTGGCACCACGGACCGTGGTGGTCCAATTCCTATTTGCTGACGCCGCTGCTGTCGATCCTCGTGTTCCTCGTGGTGATGAGCCTCATTCTATGGAGCCTCAATCGCCGCGAACAGCAGCAGCAGGAAGACACCCTGTTCCGTAACGTCGCGTGGGCGCAGCAGCAGATCCGCCTGTCGATGACGGGCGCGCAGGAGCAGCTGCAGGCGCTGTCGCGCGATCTCGCGTCCGGCCGCCTCGACCAGAACGCATTCCAGATGGCCGTCGCGGACGTGATGCAGACGCATCCGGAAATCCTCTATCTGAACTGGTACACCGCGCCCGGCGTGCAGCGCTGGCCGACCGTGCATCCTCCGCTGCTCGGCCAGCGGCTCGCGAAACCCGGCGACGCGCAGATGCAGGACGCCGTGCGCGGCGCGTACGACGAAGCGCGCAGCACGCGCCGCCAGGCCTATTCGCCGCTGATCTACGACGACTTCGGCAACGGCTTCATCACGCTGCAGACGCCCGTGATGCGCGGCGACCGCGAATATCTCGGCTCGCTCGCCGCGGTGTTCTCGGTCGAAGGGATCCTGAAGCACGACATCCCGCAGGAGCTGTCGTCGAAGTACAAGATCTCGATCACCGACTCGAACAACCGCGAGCTGTCGTCCACGTCGACGCGCCCGCGCCTGCCGCGCGACTCCCACTACGACCTGCCGCTCGACCCGCCCGGCCAGGGGCTGACCGTGCGCGTGTACGCGTTCCCGCAGCTCACGAACCTGACCAACAACACGCTCGTGTGGCTCGTGGCCGGCCTGTCGTGCTTCGTGCTGTGGAGCCTCTGGAGCCTGTGGAAGCACACGCGCCAACGCTTCGAGGCACAGCAGGCGCTGTATGCGGAGGCGTTCTTCCGCCGCGCGATGGAGAATTCGGTGCTGATCGGCATGCGCGTGCTCGACATGCACGGCCGCATCACGCACGTGAACCCCGCGTTCTGCCGGATGACGGGCTGGGACGAAACCGACCTCGTCGGCAAGGTTGCACCGTTCCCCTACTGGCCGCGCGACTCGTATCCCGAAATGCAGCGCCAGCTCGACATGACGCTGCGCGGCAAGGCACCGAGCTCGGGCTTCGAGCTGCGCGTGCGGCGCAAGAACGGCACGCTGTTCCATGCGCGCCTCTACGTTTCGCCGCTGATCGACAGCTCCGGCCGCCAGACCGGCTGGATGTCGTCGATGACCGACATCACCGAGCCGAAGCGCGCGCGCGAGGAACTCGCGGCCGCGCACGAGCGCTTCACGACGGTGCTCGAAAGCCTCGACGCCGCGGTATCGGTGCTGGCCGCCGACGAAGCCGAGCTGCTGTTCGCGAACCGCTACTACCGCCACCTGTTCGGGATCCGCCCGGACGGCCACCTCGAGCTGTCGGGCGGCGGCTTCGACCGCGCGCAGGCGTCGTCCGACTCGATCGACATGGTCGATGCGTTCGCGGGCCTGCCGGCCGCCGCGCTGACGAGCAGCACGGCAGACGCGCAGGAGGTGTACGTCGAGAGCATCCAGAAGTGGTTCGAGGTGCGCCGCCAGTACATCCAGTGGGTGGACGGCCACCTCGCGCAGATGCAGATCGCGACCGACATCACGACCCGCAAGAAGGCGCAGGAACTCGCGCACCAGCAGGAAGAGAAGCTGCAGTTCACGAGCCGATTGATGACGATGGGTGAAATGGCGTCGTCGATTGCGCACGAATTGAATCAGCCGCTCGCCGCGATCAACAACTATTGCTCGGGCACGCTCGCGCTCGTGAAGAGCGGCCGCGGCACGCCCGAGACGCTGCAGCCCGCGCTGGAAAAGACCGCGCAGCAGGCGCTGCGCGCGGGGATGATCGTCAAGCGGATCCGCGAATTCGTGAAGCGCAGCGAGCCGAAGCGCCAGCCGGCGCGGGTCGCGGACATCGTCGCCGACGCAGTCGGGCTCGCCGAAATCGAGGCCAGGAAACGCAGGATCCGGATCGTCACGGAAATCCTCGCAAGAATGCCTATTATTTATGTCGACCCCGTGCTGATCGAGCAGGTGCTCGTGAACCTGATGAAGAACGCGGCCGAGGCGATGGCCGACGTGAAGCCGGCGTCGGCGGACGGCGTGATCCGCGTCGTCGCCGACATCGACGCGGGTTTCGTCGACATCCGCGTGATCGACCAGGGTCCGGGCGTCGACGAAGCGACCGCCGAACGCCTGTTCGAACCGTTTTACAGCACCAAGTCCGACGGCATGGGCATGGGGCTGAACATCTGCCGTTCGATCATCGAATCGCATCGGGGGCGTCTGTGGGTGGTCAACAATGTCGAACCGGACGGCCGCATTTCCGGCGCGACATTCCACTGCAGCCTGCCCATTGGGGAACCCGCTGATCTCGGCCAAGGGGGGCGCGAGGCATCGGCATCACATACCGTTACGGGAGAACTATGAATAGCCCTGTCACCACCACTCAGGAAACTGTCTTCGTCGTCGACGACGACGAAGCCGTACGGGACTCGCTGCGCTGGCTGCTGGAGGCGAACGGCTATCGCGTGCAATGTTTCTCGAGCGCCGAGCAGTTCCTCGATGCGTACCAGCCGGCGCAGCAGGCCGGCCAGATCGCCTGCCTGATCCTCGACGTGCGGATGTCGGGCATGAGCGGCCTCGAGCTGCAGGAGCGCCTGATCGCCGACAACGCCGCGCTGCCGATCATCTTCGTCACGGGCCACGGCGACGTGCCGATGGCCGTGTCGACGATGAAAAAGGGTGCGATGGACTTTATCGAGAAACCGTTCGACGAGGCCGAGCTGCGCAAGCTCGTCGAGCGGATGCTCGACAAGGCCCGAAGCGAAAGCAAGAGCGTCCAGGAACAGCGCGCCGCGAGCGAGCGCCTGTCGAAGCTGACCGCGCGCGAGCAGCAGGTGCTCGAGCGAATCATCGCCGGCCGCCTGAACAAGCAGATCGCCGACGATCTCGGGATCAGCATCAAGACGGTCGAAGCGCACCGCGCGAACATCATGGAAAAGCTCAACGTCAACACGGTCGCCGATCTGCTGCGCCTCGCGCTGTCGAAGAAGCAGGCCTGAACGTTGCGCGCGGCCGCCGGGCGCCTGCCCGGCCGGCCGCACCGCCGCGCCGCGCGATGCGGCCCACTCGCGCGGCACGGTCCGGCGCCGCCTCCCGGGGCGCCGGCACCGCCGCCATGACGCTTTCCTTGTATTCGCTGTCGGACGACGGCAGGCGACCGGTATAATTGCGTGTTTTGCTGCGGCGTTTCGCGCGCCGCACGCCCGCATTCCAACTTCCCGGCAGGACCACCACCATGACAGCCCTCCTCATCGACGGCAACGCCCTCTCGAAGACCTTGCGCGCGCAGGCCGCCGAACGCGCCGCCGCCCTGACCGCACGCGGCCACCAGCCCGGCCTCGCGGTGATCCTCGTCGGCGCCAACCCGGCGAGCGAAGTCTACGTGCGCAACAAGATCAAGGCGTGCGAGGACAACGGCTTCTTCTCGCTGAAGGATGCGTATCCGGACACGCTGTCGGAAGCCGACCTGCTCGCGCGCATCGATGAACTGAACCGCGACCCGAAGATCCACGGCATCCTGGTCCAGCTGCCGCTGCCCGCGCACATCGACAGCCACAAGGTGATCGAGGCGATCGCGCCGGAGAAGGACGTCGACGGTTTCCACGTCGCGAACGCCGGCGCACTGATGACGGGCAAGCCGCTGTTCCGCCCGTGCACGCCGTACGGCGTGATGAAGATGTTCGAAGCGCACGGCATCCCGCTGCAAGGCGCCAACGCCGTCGTGATCGGCCGCTCGAACATCGTCGGCAAGCCGATGGCGATGCTGCTGCTCGAAGCCGGCGCGACCGTGACGATCTGCCACAGCAAGACGCGCGACCTCGCCGCGCACACGCGCCAGGCGGACGTCGTGGTCGCCGCGGTCGGCAAGCGCAACATCCTGACGGCAGACATGGTCAAGCCCGGTGCGACGGTGATCGACGTCGGCATGAACCGCGACGACGCGGGCAAGCTGTGCGGCGACGTCGACTTCGCCGGCGTGAAGGAAGTCGCCGGCCACATCACGCCGGTGCCGGGCGGCGTCGGCCCGATGACCATCACGATGCTGCTGATCAACACGATCGAAGCCGCCGAGCGCGCCGCCGCGGCCGCCTGAGCGCCTTCGCCCCTCTTGCCCGTCCAGCCGGCGCGCATGCGTGCGCCGGCGTCCCGTCGGCCGCCCGTCGCGGCCGCGTCAGCGCCCTGCCACACTGCCGCGCTCCGCTTCATTCCGCCCCTTTCGACCCTTTCGGGCTCCGCGTCGCCCAGCGCCAATCGCCTCGTTAGAAACTAACGATTGGAAAGCGCGCGATGCGCCCCAATAATGTCGATATCGGGCGCCGCCGCATCGCGCCTCACCCTTTTCACCCCGGTTCATCCGGCAACAGACAGGGAGTCTTAATGTCCGCCAGCGCCAATACCAATCCGCTCCTCGATTTCTCCGGCCTGCCCCGCTTCGGCGAGATTCGTCCGGAACACGTGACGCCCGCGCTCGACACGCTGCTCGATGCCGCCAACCGCGCGGTCGACACGGCGAGCGCACCCGCGACGCCGGCGACCTGGGCCGCGATCGTCGAGACGGTCGAGCAGGCGACGGAGCCGCTCGGGCGCGCATGGGGCGTCGTCGGCCACCTGAACGCGGTCGCCGATACGCCGGAGCTGCGCGCCGCCTACGGCGAAAACCTGCCGCGCGTGACCGAATTCTGGTCGAGCGTCGGCCAGAACCTCGCGCTGTACGAGAAGTACAAGGCGATCGCCGCGAGCGCCGAATACGCGACGCTGTCCGCCGAGCGCAAGAAGATCCTCGACAACGCCCTGCGCGATTTCCGCCTGTCGGGCGCCGAGCTGCCCGAGGATCAGAAGCCGCGTTTCGCGGAATTGCAGGAGCAGCAGGCCGCGCTGTCGAAGGCGTTCTCCGATCACGTGCTCGACGCGACCAACGCGTATGCGTATTACGCGCAGGACGAAGCCGAGCTGGCCGGCCTGCCGGGCGACGCGATCGAAGCGGCCCGCGAGGCCGCACAGAAGGAAGGCAAGGAAGGCTGGAAGTTCACGCTGCACTTCCCGTCCTACTTCCCGGTGCTGCAATACGCCGAGAACCGTGCGATGCGCGAGACGCTGTACCGCGCGTATGCGACGCGTGCGTCCGAACTCGGGCCGCAATACGGCGGCGGCAAGGCCGAGTGGGACAACACGGCGATCGTCGCGGACGAACTGAAGCTGCGCCGCGAAGAGGCGCAGATGCTCGGCTACCGCAACTTCGCCGAAGTGTCGCTCGCGCCGAAGATGGCCGAATCGCCGCAACAGGTGATCGCGTTCCTCGAGGATCTCGCGACGCGCGCGCGTCCGCACGCGGACAAGGACTGGGACGAACTGCGCGCGTTCGCCGCGAAGGAACTCGGCCTGACCGAGCTCGCCCCGTGGGACGTCGCGTTCGCGGCCGAGCGGCTGCGTCAGCAACGCTACGCGTTCTCGGAAAACGAGGTCAAGCAGTACTTCCCGGAACCGGCCGTGCTGAAGGGCCTGTTCAACGTCACCGAAACGCTGTTCGGCGTGCGGATCAAGCCGGACGACGCACCGGTGTGGCACAAGGACGTGCGCTTCTTCCGCGTGGAGAACCGCGACGGCTCGCTCGTCGCGCAGTTCTATCTCGACCTGTACGCACGCGAAGGCAAGCGCGGCGGCGCGTGGATGGACGATGCGCGTGCGCGCGCCAAGCGCGGCGACGCCGTGCAGACGCCGGTCGCGTACCTGACCTGCAACTTCTCGGCACCCGTCGGCGGCAAGCCCGCCTGCTTCACGCACGACGAGGTCATCACGCTGTTCCATGAATTCGGCCACGGGCTGCATCACATGCTCACGCGCGTCGACGAGCTCGGCGTGTCGGGCATCAACGGCGTCGAATGGGATGCGGTCGAGCTGCCGTCGCAGTTCATGGAAAACTTCTGCTGGGAATGGGACGTGCTGTCGTCGATGTCGTCGCACGTCGATACGGGCGCCGCGCTGCCGCGCGAGCTGTTCGACAAGATGATCGCCGCGAAGAACTTCCAGAGCGGCCTCGGCACGCTGCGCCAGATCGTGTTCTCGATGTTCGACATGCTGCTGCACGTCGACTTCGACCCGGCCGGCACGACCGGCGTGAATGCGTTCGCGCGCGAGATCAACGAGCGCTACCACGTGATCCCGCAGGCCGCGTTCTCGCGCTGGCCGAACACGTTCAGCCACATCTTCGCGGGCGGCTATGCGGCCGGCTACTACAGCTACAAGTGGGCCGAGGTGCTGTCGGCCGACGCGTACGCGGCGTTCGAGGAAGCGGCCGCCGCCAGCGGCAGCGTGCTCGACGCGGCGACCGGCACGCGCTATCGCCGCGAAATCCTCGAAGTCGGCGGCAGCCGGCCGGCGATGGATTCGTTCAAGGCGTTCCGCGGCCGCGAGCCGGAAATCGACGCGCTGCTGCGTCACAACGGGATGGCCTCGCCCGCGCACTGAGCGCGCGCTGTCCGGCTTGTCCGGTTGCATCGAAAGGCACCGCTGCGGCGGTGCCTTTTTTCATGGCGTGGGAGGTTTGTCGTTGGCGGTGTTCGCCTCGTTCGCCTCGTTCGCGCCGTTCACGTCGTTCGCGTCGGTTGCCGCGTTGGCGTTGGCGTTGGCGTTGGCGTTGGCGTTGGCAGCGGCAGCGGCAGCGGCAGCGGCGTCAGTATCAGCCCCCTCGTCCGCATCGTCCGCATCGTCATCGAACAGCGAAAACTGCCCGTGACGTTCGGCCGTGTCCTCGTCGATGCGCACGCCCACGCCGAGCAGCCGCACGGCCTGCGCGCGCCGTTGCAGCCCCTTCGCGAGCAGCGTGACGGCCGTCTGCGCATTCGTCGCGTCGGCCACGCACTCGACCGTCGTACGCTGGAAATCGGCGAAGCGGATCTTCACGTAGAGCTTGCGGATCGTGCGGGCCGCGCCCGCGCGCGCGATGCGCGCGTCGAGCTGCACGACGAGGCGGCGGATCTCGTCCGCGCATTGCTCGAGCGTCGTCAGGTCGGTCACGTAGGTCGTCTCGACGCTGACCGACTTGCGCTCCTGGTCGGCCCGCACCGGCCGCTCGTCGATGCCGCGCGCCAGCTGGTACAGCCGCCGGCCGAACGCACCGAACTCGCGATGCAGGTCGATCAGCGACCAGCCGCGCAACTGCGCGCAGGTCTGGATGCCGAGCCGGTCGAGCCGCGCGGCCGTCACCTGGCCGACGCCGTGCAGCTTGCGCACCGGTAGCGCCGCGACAAACGCATCGACCTCGTGCGGCCGCACGACGAACAGACCGTCGGGCTTGTTCCAGTCGGACGCGATCTTCGCGATGAACTTGTTCGGCGCGACACCCGCCGACACCGTCACGCCGACCGTGTCGTACACGCGCTGGCGAATCTCCCGCGCTATCAGCGTGGCGCTGCCCTGGCACAGCTGCGAACCGCTGACGTCGAGGTACGCCTCGTCGAGCGACAGCGGCTCGACGTCGTGCGTGTAGTCGCGATAGATCGCCATGATCTGCCGCGACGCCGCACGGTACTTGTCCATCGCGGACGGCAGGATCAGCAGGTCCGGACACTTGCGCATCGCGAGCGCCGACGACATCGCGGAATGCACGCCGTAGCGCCGCGCCTCGTAGTTGCAGGTCGCGATCACGCCGCGCTGGTCGGGCCGGCCGCCGACGGCGAGCGGCCGGTTGCGCAGCGACGGGTCGTCGCGCATCTCGACCGACGCGTAAAAGCAGTCGCAGTCGCAGTGGATGATCTTGCGCACGCGCGACGGCGCGTCGCCGGGCGGCGACCCGCGCGGATCGGCAGGCGGGATGATGGTTGGATTCACGGTGCCGATACTGTACAAAAACACAGTGCCCGTTTCAACTGTCGCGTGCTGCCGCGTTCGGCCGATAGCCGACGGCCGACGCCCGGCGCAGCCGGAACGCCTCGGATCGCCTCCACCCGCTCGCCGGCCGCCCCCGACCGGCAATGCCGTACCGGTCCGCTTCGCGCGGATCGTACCGCCGCGCGCCCGGGCCGGCCCCTATACTCGTCTGCCACGACATATGAAACGCACAGGTGACGGATGAAAACGATCGGACTCATCGGCGGGATGAGCTGGGAATCGTCGGCCGAGTACTACCGGATGATCAATCGCCATTCGAAGGCGCTGCACGGCGGCCATCACAACGCGAAGAGCGTGCTGGTCACGGTGGATTTCGCGGAGATCGAAGCGCTGCAGCGCGCGCAGGACTGGGCCGCGCTCGGCGAACGGATGGCCGATGCCGCGCGTCGGCTCGAAGCGGCCGGCGCCGATCTCGTCGTGCTGACGACCAACACGATGCACCGCGTGCACGGCGCGATCGAGGCCGCCGTATCGCTGCCGTTCCTGCACATCGCCGATCCGACCGGCGCCGCGCTGCGCGCCGCGGGCGTCGAGCGCGTCGCGCTGCTCGGCACGCGCTACACGATGGAGCTGCCGTTCTATGCAGAGCGCCTGCGCGACAAGTTCGGCCTCGACGTACTGGTGCCGGACGAATCCGCACGCAACGACGTGCACCGGATCATCTACGACGAGCTGTGTCATGGCGTGATCGATGCCGGGTCGCGCGCGACCTACGTGTCGATCATCGGGGAACTGGCGAAACGCGGCGCGCAGGCGGTGATACTCGGCTGTACGGAAATCACGCTGCTGATCGGCGCGGACGATGTGCCGCTGCCGGTATTCGATACGACCGCGCTGCATGCGAAGGCGGCGGTCGAGTGGGCGGCGGGCTGAAAACAAAAAACCCGGCACGGGGCCGGGTTCCTGTCGACGAAGCGCGCATCGGTCACTTGCGCTGCACATCGTCTGGTGTGCTTGGTTGCGGGGGTAGGATTTGAACCTACGACCTTCGGGTTATGAGCCCGACGAGCTGCCAGACTGCTCCACCCCGCGTCAGAGAAATAAATTATAGGGTGATGAAGCACTCACGTCAATACTTTTGTCACAAATTCTTCGCAGGCCGTCGATATCGCGATGCATGGCACGGCACCGGCTTCACGTCGTGTGTCGCGCGCGTTCGCGCCCCGTGCTCGCGGTAAGATGGCGGCCTTCGCATTCACCCCGCACGCATTCCCGTTCATGAAAATCGCCACCTGGAACGTCAACTCGCTCAACGTCCGCAAGCAGCACGTGCTCGACTGGCTCGCGCAAAGCGGAGCCGACGTGCTGTGCCTGCAGGAACTGAAGCTGCCGGATGAGAAATATCCGCGCGCCGATCTCGAAGCGATCGGCTACCGCAGCTGGTTCGCGGGCCAGAAGACCTACAACGGCGTCGCGATCCTCGCGCGCGACACGCTCGCCGTCGACGAATCGGACGTCGTGCGCAACATCCCCGGCTTCGACGACGCGCAGCAGCGCGTGGTCGCCGTGACGGTCGAAGGCGTGCGCATCGTGTCCGCGTATTTCCCGAACGGCCAGGCACCCGACTCCGACAAGTTCGTCTACAAGATGCAGTGGCTCGATGCGCTGCACGCGTGGCTGGGCACCGAGATGCAGCGCTACCCGAAGCTCGCGCTGCTCGGCGACTACAACATCGCGCCGGAAGATCGCGACGTGCACGACCCGGCGAAATGGGAAGGCCAGAACCTCGTGTCGCCGCAGGAGCGCGCGCACTTCGCGAAGCTGATCGAACTCGGCTTCGTCGATGCGTTCCGCCGCTTCGAGCAGCCCGAGAAGACCTTCACGTGGTGGGACTACCGGATGTTCGCGTTCCGCCGCAACGCGGGGCTGCGCATCGACCACATCCTGCTGTCGCCGGCGCTCGCCGAAACCTGCACGTCGTGCGAGGTCGATCGCGTGCCGCGCACGTGGGAACAGCCGTCCGACCACACGCCTGTGATCGCGGTCGTCAGCTGAACGCCCTGCCCGCTCGCGCCTGCGCTCAAGCGCGCGCGGGCGCGGGCCCGAGATGCGCCCACAGGAAACCGAATTCCGCCGCGTCGGATTCGGCCCGCTCAAGATCGTCGGCGCTGCCGTGGCCGCCGTCGGTGTTTTCCCAGTACCACACCCGTTCGTGTCCGAGCGCATGCATGCGCGCGGCCATCTTGCGCGCATGCGCGGGATGCACGCGGTCGTCGCGCGTCGACGTCGTCAGCAGCAGCGGCGGATACGCAACGCCTTCGCGCACGCGGTGATACGGCGAGTAGGCGGCGAGCGCCGCGCCCTCGCGCGCATCGTCCGGATCGCCGTACTCGTCGAGCCATGCGGCGCCCGCGTGCAGCTTCGGATAGCGCCGCATGTCGAGCAACGGCACGCGGCACAGCACCGCGCCGAACAGTTCCGGGCGCTGCACCATGCATGCGCCGACCAGCAGCCCGCCGTTGCTGCCGCCCTCGATGCCGAGTTGCGCGGCCGTCGTCACGCCGGTGCGGATCAGGTCCTCGGCCACCGCGATGAAGTCGTCGAACGAGCGCTGCCGATGCTCGCGTTGCGCGTCGACGTGCCAGCCCGGTCCGAATTCGCCGCCGCCGCGGATGTGCGCGAACGCCGCGACGCCGCCGCGTTCGAGCCATGCGATGCCGAGTGCATCGCTGTAGCCCGGCAGGTTCGGAATCGCGAAGCCGCCATAGCCTGACAGCAGGCACGGCCGCGCGACGCGGGCGCTGCCGTCGGGATGCGCCAGGCCATCGAGCGCATCATGCGGCCCGATCAGCGTGTACGGCACGACCGTGCCGTCGCGCGAGCGGGCATTCGCGCGACGCACGACGAGCCCGGCCGCATCGAATCGCACCGGCGGCCGGTCGAGCAGCACGCGACGCGACGGCGCATCGGCCGCGCGGTCGGCCAGATCGGCGAGCCAGCATTCGGGCGGATCGAGATAGGTGTCGACGTCCACGTACACGTCGTCGTTCAGCGTCGACTCGACCGGCTCGACGTCGATCTGCGCGTCGCCCGGCCATTCGAACGGCCGCGCGTCCCACGTCCATGCGCCGTCCTCACCCTGGCGCGGCTGCCACAGCATCGTGCGGTTGTGCACATCGTCGAGCCAGCTCGCGATCAGCATCGTGCGCGTGTGCGTCCACGTGCACGCGGACGTCGACGGCCGCGGCTCGAACAGCGTCGTGAGCTCGCGCGCCCCGGCGAGGAACGCCTGCTCGCGGATCGCGAGCAGCGAGCCGCCCGCGTGACGCACGCCGCCGCAGTCCCAGTCGAGCCGTGGCTCCAGCATCAGCCAGCCTTCCCAGAAACCGACCTCGACGTGCGTCGGCACGTCGTAGCGCGCCCACTCGCCCGCGTCGGTCAGCCGGTATGCATGCGCGTCGAAGAAATCGACGCTGCGCCACGCGACGTGGCGGCCGTCGATCGGATCGAACCCGGCGCCCGCGCTGATGTCGTCGGGTTCGCCGCGGAACACCACCGGCGCATCGGCGAGCGGCGTGCCGCGCACCCAGCGGCGCGCTTCGTACGGATAGCCGGCGGCGGTCGCATGCGCCTCGCCGCGATCCCAGCTCACGTAGACGGTGTCGCGGTCGATCCAGCCTATCGTGTGATTCCCGGGCACGTCGATCGTGAAGCCGCCGTCGACGAAACGGCGCTGCACGAGGTCGAATTCGCGCACGACGACCGCGTCGGCGCCGCCCGGCGACAACGACAGCAGCGCGCGGTCGCCGTCCGGATACAGGATCGCGTCCTGCTCGAACACCCACGACTCGCCCTCTTGCGCGCCGAGCGCGTCGACGTCGAGCAGCGTTTCCCACTCGGGCCGGCCCGCGCGCCAGTCGTCCCAGCGCGCGCGGCGCCACAGTCCCTTCGGATGGAGATCGTCCTGCCACAGGTCGTACGCCCAGTCGCGCCAGCGGGTCGGAATCACCGGGCGTTCGCGCGGCAGATACGCCTGCGCGAGCCGCGCGGTCAGCGCGCGATACGCGTCGTCGTCGCGCAGCGCGACCCGCGTGCGCGCGTTCTGCTCGTCGACCCACGCACGGGCACGCTTGCTGTCGAGCGCTTCGAGAAAACGGAAGGGATCGGCCCCGGCGGGCCAGCGGAAGGAATCGGACATGACGGGAGCGCACGTGACGGCAAACCGCGATTATGTCCGATCGCGGCATGCGCGACGCACGCGCATGCCGCGACAGAGGCTTTACGGCTCCAGATGCAGTTCCTGGATCTTGCGCGTGATCGTGTTGCGGCCGATGCCGAGCCGCTCTGCCGCCTCGACCTTGCGGCCGCGCGTGAAATCGAGCGCCTCGCGGATCACGGCCGCCTCGAAGCGGCGCGCGAGCTCGTCCATCACGTCGGCCGAATTCTCGCGCAACAGCCGCGCGACTTCCGTGCGCAACCCGCTTTCCCACATCGGATAGCCGGCCGGTGCGCCGTTCGGCGCGACCGCGACGGGCGCAGCCGTCAACGGCGCACCCGCCGCCGGCTGCACGCGCGCGATGTCGCCACCGCCGACGCCGGTGCCGGCGTGCGCATCCGCGCCGTCGGCGGTCGCCGTCACCGGCGCGCCTGCCGGCACGAGGTCGGGCGGCAGATCCTTGATCTCGACCGTCTGCGCGGGCGCCATCACGGTCAGCCAGTTCGCGAGGTTCTCGAGCTGACGCACGTTGCCCGGAAACGTGAGCGACGTCAGATACGCGAGCGCTTCGTCGGACACGCGCTTCGGCTCGACGCCGAGATCGCGCGCGCTCTTCTGCAGGAAGTGGCGCGTGAGCAGCGCGATGTCCTCGCTGCGTTCGCGCAGCGGCGGCAGCCGCAGCCGGATCACGTTGAGCCGGTGGTAAAGGTCCTCGCGGAACAGCCCCTGCCGCACGCGCGACTCGAGATTCTGGTGCGTCGCGGCGATCACGCGCACGTTCGCGCGCAGCGGGTTGTGGCCGCCGACCCGATAGAACTGGCCGTCCGACAGCACGCGCAACAGGCGCGTCTGCAGGTCGAACGGCATGTCGCCGATTTCGTCGAGGAACAGCGTGCCGTTCTCGGCCTGCTCGAAGCGGCCCTGGCGCGTCGTCTGCGCGCCGGTGAACGCGCCGCGCTCATGGCCGAACAGTTCGGATTCGAGCAGGTCCTTCGGAATCGCCGCGGTATTCAGCGCGATGAACGGCCCGTTCGCGCGCGGGCTGTGACGGTGCAGCGCCCGCGCGACGAGCTCCTTGCCGGTGCCCGACTCGCCGGTGATCAGCACGGTCGCGGCCGAGTGCGACAGGCGGCCGATCGCGCGGAACATGTCCTGCATCGCGGGCGCCTGGCCGAGCATCTCGGGCGCTTCGGCCACACGCTCGTCCTGCGGCGCGCCGCCGCGCAAGCTCTCCTCGACCGCGCGGCGGATCAGCTCGACCGCCTTGTCGACGTCGAACGGCTTCGCGAGATATTCGAACGCGCCGCCCTGAAACGCCGCGACGGCGCTGTCGAGATCGGAGAACGCCGTCATGATGATGACGGGCAGGCCCGGCAGGCGCTCGTGCATCGCCTGCAACAGCTCGAGGCCGGAGCCGCCCGGCATCCGGATGTCGGACACGAGCACCTGCGGCGTCTCGTGGTCGAGCGCGGCCAGCGCGTCGCGCACGTTCGCGAAGCTCTTCGTCGCGAAGCTGTCCCGGGCGAGTGCCTTTTCGAGCACCCAGCGGATCGATTGATCGTCGTCTACTATCCAGATCGGCTTCATAGGTCGGTCAGGTATGGGTGAATCCGGTGAATCGCCATGCTGCCGCTCAATGATCGAGCGGCAGCAGGATCTGAAATTCGGTACGACCGGGCCGGCTCTCGACCTCGATCATCCCGTCGTGCTGCTGCACGAACGTCTGCGCGAGCGTGAGGCCGAGGCCGCTGCCGTCGTCGCGCCCGGACACGAGCGGGTAGAAGATCCGGTCGCGGATCTCCTCCGGAATGCCGGGCCCGTTGTCGACCACGTGCAAGTCCAGTGCCAGCCTGTACAGGCGCTTCGCGATCGTCACCTTGCGTGCGATACGCGTGCGCAGCTCGATCTTCGCGTCGCCCTGCGCGATCCGCTCGCGCAGCGCCTGCGCCGCGTTGCGCACGATGTTCAGCAGCGCCTGGATCAGCTGCTCCTTGTCGCCGCGCAGGTCCGGCACGCTCACGTCGTAGTCGCGCTCGATGGTGAGCCCGCGCGGAAATTCCGCGAGCATCACCGCGCGCACGCGTTCGCATACTTCATGAATGTTCACGTCGCCGACGATGTGCGGATGCCGGTGCGGCTCCAGCAACCGGTCGACGAGCGTCTGCAGGCGGTCGGACTCCTTGATGATCACCTGCGTGTATTCGCGCAACTCGCCGCGCTCGCGGCCGCTCAGTTCGAATTCGAGCAGCTGGGCTGCGCCGCGAATGCCGCCGAGCGGGTTCTTGATCTCGTGTGCAAGGTTGCGGATCAGTTGCTTGTTGACCGCGGTCAGGTCGTGGATGCGCTCCTCGCGATCGGTGCGCGACTGCCGTTCGTTCTCGAACAGCTCGACGAGCACGAAATCGGGCACGGTCTCGAGGAAGCCGACGATCGCATGCACGTGCAGCGGCTCGCGGCCGGGCCGGTCGAGCACGGTATCGAGATGCGTCGCGTGAAAGCGCTCCTGGCCGATCGCGGTGATCGTCGACGCGAGTTCGTTCGCATTCGGGAAAATCTCGCCCCACGGCCGCTGCGCGAGCTGCCGGCGCGAGATGTCGAGCATCGCCTCCGCGGACGGGTTCGCGAACGCGACCCGCAGCGTCTTGCGGTCGAGCACGATCACGGCCGTCGGCAGCGCTTCCAGCCCCGCAAGCAGGCCCGAGCGCGCGAGCCGCTCGTCTTCCGTCAGTCGCTCGGGCTGCCCCGTCTTCGCCTTGATGAGATTCTTCAGAGCCATCGTGCGTGTCGTCGCGCGTTACCGGGTCGGAAATTGGAAATTTTCGGAACAAAAAAGGGACGGCTGGACGCCGTCCCCCTTCAGACTCCGCGGTTCCCGCCGCAGGCCACGCGACGGGAACGAACCGGCATGACGGCGCTGAATCGAAGCGCCATCGCCGATTACAGCGAGTAGTACATCTCGAACTCGATCGGATGCGTCGTCATGCGGAACTTCGCCAGCTCCTGCTCCTTCAGCGCGAGGTACGCATCGATCATGCCGTCGGTGAACACGCCACCGCGCGTCAGGAACTCGCGATCCTTGTCGAGCGCTTCCAGTGCCTGGTCGAGGCCTGCGCAAACGGTCGGGATCTTTGCGTCCTCTTCCGGCGGCAGGTCGTACAGGTTCTTGTCGGCGGCTTCGCCCGGATGGATCTTGTTCTGGATCCCGTCGAGGCCGGCCATCATCAGCGCCGTGAAGCACAGGTACGGGTTCGCCATCGGATCCGGGAAGCGCGTTTCGATACGGCGACCCTTCGGGTTCGACACGTGCGGAATGCGGATCGATGCCGAACGGTTGCGCGCCGAGTACGCGAGCTTGACCGGTGCTTCGAAGTGCGGGACCAGACGCTTGTACGAGTTCGTCGTCGGGTTCGTGATCGCGTTCAGCGCACGGGCGTGCTTGATGATGCCGCCGATGTAGAACAGCGCCAGTTCCGACAGGCCCGCGTAGCCGTTACCCGCGAACAGGTTCTGGCCGTCCTTCCAGATCGACTGGTGAACGTGCATGCCCGAACCGTTGTCGCCGACGACCGGCTTCGGCATGAACGTCGCCGTCTTGCCGTACGAGTGCGCGACGTTGTGGATGATGTACTTCGACCATTGCGTCCAGTCGGCGCGCTGCACGAGCGTCGAGAACTTCGTGCCGATTTCGTTCTGGCCCTGGCCCGCCACTTCGTGGTGGTGCACTTCGACCGGGATGCCGAGCTGTTCGAGCAGCAGGCACATTTCCGAACGCATGTCCTGGAACGTGTCGACCGGCGCGACCGGGAAGTAGCCGCCCTTCGTGCCCGGACGGTGGCCCGTGTTGCCGCCTTCGAATTCCTTGGCCGAGGACCACGGTGCTTCTTCCGAGTTGATCTTCACGAAGCAGCCCGACATGTCCGTGTTCCACTGGACCGAGTCGAAAATGAAGAATTCCGGTTCCGGACCGAAGTAGGCGGTGTCGCCGATGCCCGTGCTCTTCAGGTACGCTTCGCCGCGCTTCGCGAGCGAACGCGGGTCGCGCTCGTAGCCCTTGCCGTCGGCCGGCTCGACCACGTCGCAGGTCAGCACGAGGGTCGACTCTTCATAGAACGGGTCGACGAATGCGGCGCTCGGATCCGGCATGAGCAGCATGTCCGACGCCTCGATGCCCTTCCAGCCGGCGATCGACGAGCCGTCGAATGCATGGCCGCTTTCGAACTTGTCTTCGTCAAACGCCGAAACCGGCACCGACACGTGCTGTTCCTTGCCGCGCGTATCCGTGAAGCGGAAATCGACAAACTTGACGTCCTCGTCCTTCACGAGCTGCATGACGTCGGCGACGGTTTTACTCATAACCTCTTCTCCTGATTGAACAATTCCGGCGGACTGGGAACCGCCTCGTTTATCGAGCTGCCCGGAGTCTGGCTTTGGCGCAGCGTGCCCCGGGTCGACCGAATTCTATATAGCAGCTTCCGTGCCAACCATCGCAAAACCGACGCGAATCACGCCGACCCGCGCCGTAGCGGGGCCCGGCTGCGCGATTCCGGGGCCGGGCGCCGCACCGGCGGCGGCGCCTCCGCACCGCAACGGTGCAATCCCGGGGAGGCGACGGCGTCGACGAATCTTTTTGGTGCATTCGTGCCATTCTGCACTCTTTTGGTGAGCGCGTGGGCGGTGCATGCGCCTCCGGGCACGCGGACATCCGCGCGGCGGCGCCGCGCTAGAATGTTCGTTTGACCGATACGGAGACCTCCTGCCATGAGTACGCTCGACCAGCTTTACGCGAAGGCCGAAGAACGCCGCGCCCAAGGCGCGCTCAACTATGCCGGCGCCCTGCTGCCGGCCGAGGCATTCGAACTGCTGCAGCTCGACCCGTCGGCACGCCTCGTCGACGTGCGCACCCGCGCCGAGCTCGACTGGATCGGCCGCCCGCTCGTCGGCGACGGCCAGTACCTGCACCTCGAATGGACGCGCTATCCGGGCGGCGTCCCGAACGCCGAATTCATCGATCAACTGAAAGCGGCCCTCCCGGCCGATACGCCGATCCTGTTCCTGTGCCGCAGCGCCGCGCGCTCGAAGCTCGCCGCGGTCGCGTCGACGCAGGCCGGCTTCACGAAGGCCTTCGACCTGCTCGAAGGCTTCGAGGGCGGCAAGGATGCCGAAGGCCACCGCAAGACGGTCGACGGCTGGTGCTTCCGGAAACTGCCGTGGATCGGCGCCTGACGGCGCATCCGCCCAGGCACGCCCGACTGCCACATCGTCGAGCCGGGCGATGACATCCCGATGACGGGCCGCGTTGCGCGGCCCGTGGTTTTTGCGGGGCCGTTCAACGGCCCGCATGCGCGATCGACGCGCGCGGCCTTCAGGCCTTCAGGCGCGCGGCGCCTCCGGTTCGACCACGTCGCCGCCGAGCAGGTGCACGCCTTCGCGCAGCTTCACGAACGCGGCCGCGACCGCCTCCGGCTCGCCCTTCACACCGAGGTCGATATGCCGGCGCGCATAGATCCCGCCGCGCTCGGCATCGCCGACGCTCGGCAGGCTGAACACGCGCACGCTCGGGAAATCGCGCTCGATCTTCTCCATCAGTGGCGTGAGCGTCGACTCCGGCAGTTCGAACACGTACAGCGAGCGCTCCGCGTGCGGCGTCGCGTGATGGAGATGCCGGTACTTCGTGTCGAGCACCCATTCGATCATCGGCCACGCCATCACCGGGAAGCCCGGCACGAAATGGAGATCGCCGACCGAGAAACCGGGAATCCGGTTATAGCCGTTCGGGATGATCGTCGCGCCCGCCGGGAACACGCCCATGTTGAAGCGATGCTGGTTTTCCGGCGACTCGAAGTCGACCGGCGTGGCCGCATCGGTGTGCGTCTCGCGAATGCGCTCCGAGATCAGCGCCTTCGCTTCCGGATGCAGCACGAGCGGCACGCCGAGCGCGGCGGCCGCGCACTGGCGCGTGTGGTCGTCCGGCGTCGCGCCGATCCCGCCCGTGGAGAACACGATGTCGCCCGACGCGATCGCGCGCGCGAGCGTCGCGGTGATCCGCGCCGGATCGTCGCCGACGTATTCGGCCCAGTCGAGTGCGAGGCCGCGCGCGCCGAGCAGTTCGATGACCTTCGCCAGATGCTTGTCCTGCCGGCGGCCCGAAAGGATTTCGTCGCCGATGATGATGATGCCGATGCTCATGCCTGCCCCATGTCGATTGCGGTGGCGCGCGAACTCGCGCGCAGGTCGTCCAGCGCGCGCAGGCAATAGTGCCCGAACCACAGCGCCGAGAAGACGAGGATGAAAGCGTAAACCCAGATCATGGCCGCCGCCACGAACGGAAACAGCACCATCATCCAGACCGACGACACCCACACGAACGTCGGCACGGTGCCGAGCAGCCCGGTCGCGACGCCGATGCCGATCAGCGGCCAGCGATGCTGGCGCACGAGCGCGCGGCGTTCGTCGCGGCTCGCGTGCTGCGCGAGCGCGTCGTAGGTCATCACGCGGTACGTGAGCCAGCCCCAGATCACCGGCGGCAACAACGCGAAGAACGGCGGGATCAGCCACAGCGGAATCGTGACGACGAGCAGCACGACACCCACGATCGCCGCGCCGAGCGAATTGAACACGCTGCCGAAGAACGTGCCGCCCCGCTTCGCCTCCAGCGCGGCGAACTGCCGGTTCGACAGGTGCCTGATCACGACCGGCATCGAGATCGTCGCGATCAGCAGCAGCACGGTCAGCACGATCAGCGGAATCGCGAGCGACACGACGACGAACGGCGCGACGACCGCATGCAGCTGCGACATCCCGAGCGCGTCGAACGCGCGGTACAGCGCGGCGGTCAGCACGAAGCCGTCGAGCGCGCCGCGCGCGGCGTCGATCAGCGTTTGCCACGAGAACCACAGCACGACGCCCCACAGCAGCGCGGAGACGACGAACGGCATCAGGGTGAGCCACAGCATGCGCGGGTGCAGCGCGCTGGCGAACGCCCGGACGAAGGAGCGCAGCAAGTCGTTCATGCGAACCTGTATCGACGATGAAAAACGGGAAAAGGATAAACCACACGGCCCGCAGGCGCCAAAGCGCATGCGGGCCGTGCGGGAAAGCCGTTCAACGGGAAAGTGACGCGCTCAGGCCGACGCCGCGCCGCGCTTCGCGGGAACGAGGCGCCGGAAGATCCGCACGAACGCGAGGCCGTGCTGCGCCCAGAAGCCTTCGCCGTAGGACACGCCTTCGACCTGCTCGCGGATGCCGGTCGGCTCGACCGTGCGGTTCCACGACGCGGTGCCGAACATCATGTCCCACCACGGGAGCAGCACGCCGAAGTTGCAGCCGTACTTGGTGCCTTCGTGGCCGTAGCCGACCGCGTGGTGGCGCCGGTGGAAGGTCGGGCTCACGAGCAGGCGCTCGCCGAGCCAGCCGAACGACAGCCGCGCATTCGTATGCTGGATGCTCTGCACGAAGTTCGTGACCGCGGTCAGCACGACGAACTGCGACGGCGTCACGCCGATCACGAGCGCGATCGCCGCGAAGAAGCAGGATTGCAGCACGTTGTCGAGCAGGTGGTTGCGGTCGTCGCACCACAACGACATCTGCCGCTGGCTGTGATGCACCGCGTGCAGCTCCCACCAGATGCCGAACTTGTGCTGCCAGCGGTGATACCAGTAGCCGGCGAAGTCGAGCACGACGAGGTAGATCGCGAACGCGACGATCGGCCGCGAGGTCACGCCCGGCCACAGATAATCGAGGTTGACGTTGGCAACGCCGTGCAGGCGCAGCCACGCCTGGAAGCGGTCGAACACCGGCTGCAGCGCGAAGAAGAAGAACAGCGTGTAGATGCCGAGCTTCGAGATCGCGGTATAGATCACGTCGACCCGCACCGCGCGGCGGTTCTTCCAGCGCTCGACGGGCGCGAGCGCCTCGAGCGGGCGCAGCAGCGCGAACATCAGCACCATCTGGAGCGCGCCGATGATCACCCAGTACAGCGCGTCGTAGGTGTCCTCGTCATAGTCCATCAGGTTGAACTTGAAGAGGAGCGGCTGCACGACGTCGACGTACAGCCAGGTCTGGATGTCCGACACGAACGCATCGATCAGGTGCAGCATCGTCCGCCTCCGCCCGTCACGCGCCGTTCGCAGCCTTCCACGGCGCGCGGTCGTAGAAGTAGATGCCGTGCGGCGAACGGCCGACGGAGATCGTCTGCACCAGCTTGCGCGAGGCCAGGTCGATGATCCCGACCTTCTTCGCGAAGCGGAACGTCACCCACAGCGTCTTCTTGTCGGCGGACAGCTCCATGTCGTCCGGGCCCGGCAGCAGGCCGGTGATGTCGCCGACCTTGGTGAGCGTGTTCTCGTCGATGATGCTGATCGTGTTCGCGACCCGGTTCGTGATCGCGACGTGCGTGCCGTCGGCGAGCGAGCGGAAGTTGTGCGCGCCCTTGCCGGTCTGGATGGTCTTCACGACCTTCTGATTGCGCCAGTCGACGACCGCGACGTAATCGGCGCCCGTCATGCCGACCAGCAGGTACTTATCGTCCGGCGTCATCCACAGGCCCGCCGGCACGTTGCCGACCGGCATCTTCCACTTGACCGTCTGCGTCGCGAGGTCGACCGCCGCGATCTCGCCGGACACCTGCAGCGACACGAGCACGGTCTTGCTGTCCTTCGTGAACGCGATGTGGCTCGGCATCACCGCGAGCGGCAAGCGCTTCACGAGATGCAGGTCGCGGCCGTCGTAGCTGTAGATGTCGAGCCGGTCGAGCCGCAGCCCGGTCGACACGAACCACTTGTTGTCGGGCGAGAAGCCGAGCTGGTACGGATCCTCGATGCCTTCGACCGTGCGCTGCAGCTTGCCCGTCTTCGGATCGACGAACATCAGGCTGTTCGAGACCGAATTCGCGACGATCAGCGACGAATTGTCCGGCGTCGCCATCAGGTGGTGCGGCTCCTTGCCGGTCGGCATCGTGCCGACGACCTGGCGGGTCTGCTGGTCGATCAGGGAAAGCGTCGCTTCGGCCGAATTGAGGATGATTACGTTATTCGCGTGCGCGGCAGGCGCCAGCACGGCGGCGGCCAGCGCAAGCGTGCGGCCGAAGGAAAGGAAAGTGCGCATGAAGACTCACGTCGTGGAACAGCAGTGATTGTAAAACGCTCGACCGGCCCTGCCGGTTGACGGAAGTCGGCCCTGCGCCACTTCGACGCACGCCGCGGCCGCCGTGCGGCCTGCCGCGGCAGGCGCCGCGCGGCCGGCCGGGCCGGCCGCCGGTGCGGGCCCGGACAACCGCCGTTGCGCTAGCGCTGCATCGACTCCCAGACCTTGTGCAGACGCTTGACAGAGACAGGCATCGGCGTGCGCAGTTCCTGCGCGAACAGCGAAATGCGCAGTTCCTCCAGCAGCCAGCGGAATTCCGCGAGCCGCGGGTCGGCGACGCCGCCGCGCTGCGACACCGCGCGCTGGTACTGCTGGACGAGCGGCAGCAGCTCGCCGGACTGCTTCGCGTCGCGCGCCGGGTCGGCCTTCAGCTTGTCGATCCGCAGCGCGATGCCTTTCAGGTAGCGCGGGAAGTGTGCAAGCTGCACGTAAGGCGTGTCGATCACGAAGCGCTTGCCGACCAGCGCGGCGAGCTGCTGCTGCAGATCCGCGTGGGCCTGTGCGAACGGCTTCGCCTGCGCGAGCTTCTTCGCGAGCCCCGCGTACTCGGCGAGGATCTGCCCGACGAGCCGCGCGATCTCCTGCGCGAGCAGGTTCAGGCGGCTGCGGCCTTCGTCGCGACGCGCGTGGAAGCTCGCGTCGTCGTCGGGCAGCGGATCCTGCAGGCACGCACGGTCGAGCGCCGTGTCGATCAGCTGGTCGCGCAGCTCGTCCTGCGTGCCGAGTGACATGTACTGCATCGCCATCTCGCGCAGCCCCGGCAGGTTCTTCTCGAGGAACTTGATCGGCTCCTTCAGCTGCAGCGCGAACAGCCGCCGCAAGCCGGCCCGGTGGATCCGCGCGGCCTCCTCCGGCGAGTCGAACACCTCGACGTCGCAATGCGTGCCGCGATCGACGAGCGCCGGATAGCCGTACAGCGTCTGGCCGCGCCGGCGGATCTCCAGCAGCTCGGGGAGCTTGCCGAAGTTCCACGTCGTCAGGTTCTCGTACAGCGCGGTCGCGCCGGCTTCCGCCGGGGCGGCCGTGTGCGGTGCGACGCCCTTGCCCGGCTTGCCGCCCTTTGCCGCCGAAGCTGCGGAACCCGCCGTGGCGGCCGGCGCCGGCGTGGCGCCCGCGTCGTCCGCGCCGGCTTCGCCGCCGGGCGCGATCGTCGACGCCGCCGCGATCTTCTGGAACTGCTGCTGCGCCTGCGCACCGAGTTCCTGGCGCAGTTGCGCGAGATTGCGCCCCATCGCGAGCTGGCGGCCGTGCTCGTCGATCACCTTGAAGTTCATGAACAGGTGCGCGGGCAGCGTCTCGAGCTTGAAGTCGGCCGT
Source organism: Burkholderia sp. BCC1988 (assembly GCF_905339895.1). Classification (NCBI taxonomy): domain Bacteria; kingdom Pseudomonadati; phylum Pseudomonadota; class Betaproteobacteria; order Burkholderiales; family Burkholderiaceae; genus Burkholderia; species Burkholderia sp. BCC1988. The sequence continues at coordinate 17,355 of NZ_CAJPHA010000014.1, read as the reverse complement.
CTTCATCGCGACCTGCGTCTCGCCGCGCACGTCGGCGATCAGCGCCTCGACGAGGCCGCCCGCGCCGAAGCGCTCGCGGCCCGTGCGCTCGACGAAGCCGGCCGCGTACTCGGGCAGCGGCACGCAATGCCGGCGCAGCTTCTGCGGCAGCGACTTCAGCAGCAGCTGCACCTTTTCCTTCAGCATCCCCGGCACGAGCCATTCGCAGCGGCGCGCGTCGACCTGGTTCAGCGCGTACAGCGGCACCGCGAGCGTCACGCCGTCGCGCGGCGTGCCCGGCTCGAAATGGTAGGTGAGCGCCATTTCGACGCCGGCCATCGTCGCGCGTTTCGGGAACAGGTCGGTCGTCACGCCGGCCGCCTCGTGGCGCATCAGGTCGTCGCGCGACAGGTACAGCAGCCGCTGCCTGTCGTCCGCCTGGCCGCCCTTCTTCACCTCGTCGCGATACCAGCGCTCGAACGCGGCGCCCGTATGGATGCCCGCCGGAATCGCCTGGTCGTAGTACGCGTAGATCAGCTCGTCGTCGACCAGCACGTCCTGCCGGCGCGACTTGTGTTCGAGCTGCTCGATGTCGGCCAGCAGCTTGCGGTTGTGCGCGAAGAACGGCAGCTTCGTGTCGAATTCGCCCTCGACGAGCGCGCCGCGGATGAACAGCTCCCGCGCGCGGGCCGGGTCCTGCTGGCCGAACGCGACGCGCCGGCGATGGTAGATCGGCAGCCCGTACAGCGTCGCGCGCTCGAACGCGCTGACCTGCGCCGGGCGCTTCTCCCAGTGCGGCTCCGACAGCGATTTCTTCAACAGGTGCGCGCCGATCTTCTCGACCCACTCCGGCTCGATCTTCGCGAGGCAGCGCGCGTACAGCCGGCTCGTCTCGACGAGTTCGGCCGCCATCACCCAGCGGCCGGCCTTCTTCGCGAGCGCGGAGCCCGGCCACAGGTAGAACTTGATCCCGCGTGCGCCGAGGTAGTGCGGATCGTCGTCGGCCTTCATGCCGAGGTTGCCGAGCAGGCCCGTCAACAGGGCCAGATGCACCTGCTCGTAGGTCGCCTCGACCTCGTTGAGGCGCCAGCCGTGTTCGCGCACGACCGTCAGCAGCTGCGAATGGACGTCGCGCCATTCGCGCAGCCGCAGGTGCGACAGGAAATTCTGCCGGCATGCGTCGATCAGCTGGCGGTTCGACTTCTTGTGCGCGACGGCCTCTTCGAACCACGCCCAGATCTTCAGCCACTGCAGGAATTCGGAACGCTCGTCGGCGAACCGGCGGTGCGCCTGGTCGGCCTGCTCCTGCGCTTCGATCGGCCGGTCGCGCGGGTCCTGCACGGACAGCGCGCTCGCGATGATCAGCACCTCGCGCAGCGACTGCTGGTCGCGCGCGGCGAGAATCATCCGGCCGACGCGCGGGTCGAGCGGCAGCCGCGCGAGTTCGCGGCCGAGCGGCGTCAGCGCGTTGTCGTCGTCGACCGCGCCGAGTTCGTTGAGCAGCTGGTAGCCATCCGCGATCGCGCGGCCGGGCGGCGGCTCGAGGAACGGGAACGATTCGATCGCCGTCAGGTGCAGCGATTTCATCCGCAGGATCACCGACGCGAGCGACGAGCGCAGGATTTCGGGATCGGTGAAGCGCGCGCGCGCCTGGTAGTCGCTTTCCTCGTACAAGCGGATGCAGACGCCGTCGGCCACCCGGCCGCAGCGGCCCGCGCGCTGGTTCGCGGCGGCCTGCGAGATCGACTCGACCTGCAGCTGCTCGACCTTGTTCCGGTACGAATAGCGCTTCACGCGCGCGAGGCCGGTGTCGACGACGTAGCGGATGCCCGGCACCGTCAGCGAGGTTTCGGCCACGTTGGTCGCGAGCACGATGCGGCGCGCGTTCGACGCCTTGAACACCTTGTCCTGGTCGGCCGCCGACAGCCGCGCGAACAGCGGCAGGATCTCGGTGTGCGGCGGATGGTGCTTGCGCAGCGCCTCGGCCGCCTCGCGGATCTCGCGCTCGCCGGGCAGGAACACCAGCACGTCGCCGGGGCCTTCGCGGCACAGTTCGTCGACCGCGTCGACGATCGCGTCCATCAGGTCGCGCTCGGCCTCGCGCGCGGTCTTCACGCGGTCGCGGCCGCCCGTGCCTTCGGCGTTTTTCACCGCCGGGCGATCCTCGGCCACCGGGCGATAGCGCATCTCGACCGGATACAGCCGCCCGCTCACCTCGATCACGGGTGCCGGGCGCTCGTCGGTGCCGAAATGGCGCGCGAAGCGATCGGCGTCGATCGTCGCGGACGTGACGATCAGCTTCAGGTCGGGCCGCCGCGGCAGGATTTCCTTCAGGTAGCCGAGCAGGAAGTCGATGTTCAGGCTGCGCTCGTGCGCCTCGTCGATGATCAGCGTGTCGTACGCCTTCAGCAGCGGATCGGTCTGCGTCTCGGCGAGCAGGATGCCGTCCGTCATCAGCTTGACGGACGCGCCCGGCGCGAGATTGTCGGTGAAGCGCACCTTGTAGCCGACCACCTCGCCGAACGGCGTGCCGAGTTCCTCCGCGATCCGGCGGCCGGTCGACGACGCGGCCAGGCGCCGCGGCTGCGTATGGCCGATCAGGCCCGTGCCGCCGGCGCCGAGGCCGCGGCCGAGATCGAGGCAGATCTTCGGCAGCTGCGTGGTCTTGCCCGAACCCGTCTCGCCGCAGACGATGACAACCTGATGACCGGCGATCGTGCGCGCGATTTCGTCGCGCTTGCCCGACACCGGCAGGCTTTCGGGGTAAGTGATCGGCGGAACGGGATTCGGCGCGACGGTGGCGCGCGGCGCACGCTCGCGGCGCGGAGCGCGCTCGCCGGCGGCCTGCGGTGCGCCCTTCGCGGACGGCTGGCGCGCATCGCCACGCCGTTCGTCGCCGCGCGGCGCGTGGGCCGGCTTGCCCGCCGGCTTTTCCTGCTGCTGGCGCGGCGGCTGGCCCTGCTGCTGACGCGCGTCGGCCGCACCATCCGGGTGCTTCGCCGACGGCGCTTTGGCCCGCGTCGGCGCGGGACTTTTAGGTACATTCGACATGGGGGCGCATTATAATCCCGCCCATGAATTCCCAAACCGACCTCCCTCCCGCCCAGACCGGCGCCGCGACGCCGCCGGCCGCCGACGATTCGGCCGCCAGCCACGCGCAGTTCGTCGACTGGATGCGTTCCGTCGCGCCCTATATCCACAAGTTCCGCAACAGCACGTTCGTCGTGGGGTTCGGCGGCGAGGTGGTGCAGCAGGGCCTGCTGAACGCGCTCGTGTCCGACATCGCGCTCCTGCAGGCGATGGGCATCCAGATCGTGCTGGTGCACGGCTCACGGCCGCAGGTCGAGGAGCAGCTGAGCCTGCATGGTGTCGAATCCGAGTTTTCGCACGGGCTGCGCATCACCGATGCGCGCGCGCTCGAATCCGCGAAGGAAGCGGCCGGCGAAGTGCGTCTCGACATCGAGGCCGCGATCAGCCAGGGTCTGCCGAACTCGCCGATGGCGCACGCGCACATCAGCGTCGTGTCCGGCAACTTCGTGACCGCCCGGCCGGTGGGGATTCTCGACGGGGTCGATTTCGCGCACACGGGCATCGTGCGCAAGATCGACGCCGAATCGATCCGTCATTCGCTCGCGAGCCGCAAGCTCGTGCTGCTGTCGCCGCTCGGCTTCTCGCCGACCGGCGAGGCGTTCAACCTGTCGATGGAAGACGTCGCATCGGCCGCCGCGATCGCGCTGCGCGCCGACAAGATCATCTTCCTGACCGAAGCGCCCGGCATCGTCGACGACGAAGGCGGGCTGATCCGCGAAATGTCGCTCGACGCGGCCGCCGAACTGCTCGATTCGGGCAACATCCAGGGTGACGACGCGTTCTTCCTGAAGCACTCGATCCGCGCGTGCCGCGGCGGCGTGACCCGCGCCCACCTGATTCCGCAGTCGCTCGACGGCAGCATGCTGCTCGAACTGTTCCTGCACGACGGCGTCGGCACGATGATCTCGTACGAGAACCTCGAGAGCCTGCGCGAAGCGACGCCGGACGACGTCGGCGGCATCCTGTCGCTGATCGAGCCGCTCGAGTCGGACGGCACGCTGGTGCGGCGCGGCCGCCACCAGATCGAACGCGACATCGACCACTTCTCGGTGATCGAGCACGATGGCGTGCTGTTCGGCTGCGCGGCGCTGTATCCGTACCAGCAGGAAAAGATCGGCGAGATGGCGTGCCTGACGGTCGCGCCGGAAGCGCAGGGCTCGGGCGACGGCGAACGCCTGCTCAAGCGCATCGAGCAGCGCGCCCGCGCGCGCGGCCTCACGCACATCTTCGTGCTCACGACGCGCACCGAGCACTGGTTTCTCAAGCGCGGCTTCGTCAAGGTCAGCGTCGACGACCTGCCGGAAGACCGCCGCAAACTCTATAACTGGCAGCGCAAGTCGCTCGTGCTGATGAAGCAGCTCTGAGCACAGGCACGACTGCCCTCCCCCAGACCGATTACAGGAGAAGTACACGATGGCTCGAATGATCCAATGCGCGAAACTCGGCAAGGAAGCCGAAGGTCTCGATTTCCCGCCGCTGCCGGGCGAACTCGGCAAGCGCATTTATGAAAGCGTGTCGAAGGAAGCGTGGCAAGGCTGGCTCAAGCAGCAGACGATGCTGATCAACGAGAACCGCCTGAACATGGCCGACCCGCGCGCGCGCCAGTACCTGATGAAGCAGACCGAGAAGTATTTCTTCGGCGACGGCGCCGACCAGGCGTCCGGCTACGTGCCGCCGACGGAAGGCTAAGCACCGCGCATCGCGATGGCCGGCCGTGCCGGCCTCGTCGCGAAGTGAAGCAACCGCCAGGCAAACGGCACCGTGGATCGCACGGTGCCGTTTGCTTTTGGGACGCGTGATTTTTGGCGTGAGTCGAGGCCGTGCGGCGCGCGATCCGTCCGGCGCGCGATGTCGCCGGAGCGGCGAATTATCGCCTCACCGCCTCACCGCCTCACCTCCTCACCTCCTCACCTCCTCACCGCATTACCGCATTACCGCATTACCGCATTACCGCATTACCGCATTACCGCCTCACCGCATTACCGCGTTACCGAATTACCGAATCGCCAGCGTGCCGAATCACGCCGGCCTCCCCGTCTCACCCCGCCGGTTTCAACGCGCCGCGCTCGCCTGGCTGCGTGGTCTCGCCGGCCGGACTTTCAGCGCTCGCACTTTCGGCGCCCCACTCGGCCGCATCACTGCGCTCGGCCGTCGACAGCTCGTCCGCGCGGTAGCCGGTGCGATTCAGCAGCGCGAGCATGCACGCGAGCGACACGAGCGCGTACAGCCCCGACGCGATCGCGACGCCGACGATGCTGCCGGTCGCGTTCAGGATCGCCTGCGCGAGCACCGGCGTGCCGCCGCCGACGACGAGCGCGCTCAGCTGGTACGCGAGCGACAGGCCCGTATAGCGGATGTTGGCCGGAAACACGCGCGCGAGCATGCCGCCGACCGCACCGTAGAACATCGCCGACGGAATCGTCGAGATGCACATGCCCGCGACGGCTATCCAGTACGAACGCGTCGCGAGCGCATGGAACATCACCGGCATCAGCACGATCTCCGGAATCAGGATCCAGCACATCGCGCGCCGCATGTCGACCTTCGACACGAACCACGCGCCGACCGGCTGCATCAGGAACTGCACGACGAGCGAGATCGACAGGATGCCGAGGAACGTGCCCTGCGCGTAGCCGAGCTCCCGGGTTGCCCACGACAGCGCGAACGTACTGCGAAAGTACGTGACGTTGATCACCGGCAGCGTGCCGGCCGCGAGCAGCACGACGGGCCAGTGGTCGCGCACGACGTCGCGCAGCGGCAGCTTCACCGTGCGCTTGCGCGCGAGCACGCGCCGCATGTCGATCGATTCCTCGAGCCGCAGCCGGATCACCATCCCGATGATCACGAGCACCGCCGACAGCAGGAACGGAATGCGCCAGCCCCACATCAGGAACGACGGCGTCGGCAGCGCGCTCAGTGCGAAGAAGGCAGCGGTGGCGAGCAGGTTGCCGGTGGGCGAACCCTGCTGCGCGAACGCCGCATACAGGATGCTGCGATGCTTCGGCGCGTTCTCGCTCGCGATCAGCACCGCGCCGCCCCACTCGCCGCCGACCGCGATGCCCTGCAGCACGCGCAGCACGACGAGGCCCGCGGGCGCCCACACGCCGATCGACGCATAGCCGGGCAACAGGCCGATGCCGGTCGTCGCAAGCCCCATCATCACCAGCGTGATCACGAGCGCGGTCTTGCGGCCGACGCGATCGCCGAGATGCCCGAACACGATGCCGCCGAGCGGCCGCGCGGCGAAGCCGGCCCAGAACGTGACGAACGCGAGCAGCGTCGCGACGCCGGGATTCATCGTGCTCGAAAAGAACACCTTGCCGAATACGAGCGCGGCGGCGGTGCCGTAGATGTAGAAGTCGTACCACTCGATCGTGGTGCCGACGAACGCCGCGAGGGCGGCACGGCCAGGCCGCGGCTGCGCGGCGGACGGGGATTGCGGACGGCTCATCGATGTCTCCATGTTTGTGATCGGCGGCGCGACTGTCGCGCGCGTTGCCGGATGGCCGGCCTTGCGCCGCCGGCTGGCGGAGTTGCGTTACGAGCGATTGCTCGACGCGGGGCTGTTTTACGCTGCCCAACGTCGCTTTACGTCGCGATCTGTCGGTCCAGGTCACTCGCCTGCAGGGCCACTCGTCCGGTCACGCCGGGTCCGGCGCGACCTTCAGCACGCCCGCGTTGAGCAGCTGCTGCTGGAGCGCGGGATCGACGCCGAGGCGGTCGAGCACCGCGCGCGTGTCGCGGCCGAGCGCGGGCGGCGGCGAACGATAGGTCGCCGGCGTGCGCGACAGCTTCACCGGCGATGCGGTGCCGCGATACGCGCCGATCTCGACGAACAACTCGCGGTGCAACGCATGCGGGTCGCGCGCGACGTCGGCGACCGTGCGCACCGGCCCGCACGGCACGCCCGCCGCCATCAGGTCGCGCGCGAGCGGCTCGCACGGATGCGCGGTGAGCCGTGCCTCGAGTTCGGCCTTCAGTTCGGGCCGGTGCGCGCAGCGGCTGCGGTTGTCGACGAAGCGCGGATCGCCGGCGAGCGCCGGCGCGCCGAGATGCGCGACGAGCCGCGCGAACTGCCGGTCGTTGCCGACCGCGAGGAAGATCGGCACGGTGGCCGTGCGATAGCTGTCGTACGGCGCGATGTTCGGGTGCGCGTTGCCGCTGCGCTCGGGCACGCGCCCCGAGCCGAAGAAGTTCGGCAGGTGCGGATGCAGCAGCGACACGCCGCAGTCGTACAGCGCGATGTCGATCGACTGGCCCTGCCCGCTCTGCTCGCGCTCCGCGAGCGCGAGCAGGATGCCGGCAAGCGCGTTGAGTCCGGTGACCATGTCGACGATCGGCAACCCGATGCGCATCGCGTCGCCGTCACGCTCGCCGTTCACGCTCATCAGCCCGGCCATCGCCTGGATCACCGCGTCGTAGCCGGGCAGCCCGCCGAGCGGGCCGTCCTCGCCGAAGCCCGTCACCGTGCAGTGGATCAGGCGCGGGAAACGCGGCTGCAGGTCGCGCGCGTAGTCCATGCCCCAGCGCGCGAGCGTGCCGGGCTTGAAGTTCTCGACGAGGACGTCGGCGCTCTCGAGCAGGCGCCACAGGATCGCGCGCCCTTCGTCGCGGGACAGGTCGAGCGCGACGCCCTCCTTGTTGCGGTTCACGCCCATGAAGTACCACGCGGTGTCGCCGAGGAACGGCGGCCCCCAGCCGCGCGTCTCGTCGCCGTCGGGCGGCTCGATCTTGATCACCGTCGCGCCGTGGTCGGCGAGCGCCTGCGTGCAGTACGGGCCGCCGAGCACGCGGCTCAGGTCGACGACCTTCAGGCCGTCCAGTGCGCCGCGGGTCGCTTCCGTCGCTTTCGTGGTGCTCATCGTTCGACCTCCGGCAGCAGGTCGAGCGCCATGTCGAGCGGTACCGGCGTGCCGCGCAGCAACGCATCGAACGCCGCTGCCTCGTCGTCGCGCGACGCCGGCGCGAGCGGATCGACCGGCAACAGCTTGTGACGCACGATCAGGTGCGCGAGCGCGAGGCGCCGGTAATCGGGCGCGAGCTGCGCGCCCTCGCATGCCATCAGCACGGCCGCGCTCGCGTAGTACAGCGCCGACGCGGCCTGCCGCACGCGCGCGTCGTCGCCTTCCGCCGCGACCCGGGCGAGCGCATCGCACGCACGCGCGAGAATGCGCCGCAGTGCCGCGCGGCTCGCGTCGGGCAGCGGCGCCGCGCCGAGCCGGTCGCCGAGGAACGTGCGCAGCGCATCGAGCGCCTGCTCGCGCTGCGCGGCGCGCGCGACGTCGAGCGCGACGATGTTGCTGGTGCCTTCCCAGATCGAGCCGAGATGCGCATCGCGCACGAGGCGCGCATCGCTCCATTCCTCGATGTAGCCGGTGCCGCCGCGTACTTCCATCGCGTCGCCCGTCACGCGCCGCGCATCGCGGCACGCGCGGAACTTGATCAGCGGCGTCAGGATGCGCACGCAGCGCGCGGCCTGCTCGTCGCCCGCATCCGCCTGCGGCAGCAGCAGCGCGATCTGCATGAACATCGCGCGCGCGGCCTCGGCGGGCAGCAGCATCTTCATCAGCTGGCGCTGCATCAGCGGCATCTCGATCAGCTTGCGGCCGAATGCGGCGCGGTGGGCGGCCACGTGCAGCGACTCGTTCAGCGCACGCCGCATCAGGCCCGCCGCGCGCACGCCGTTCGACAGCCGCGACATGTTGATCATGTCGGCCATCTGGTGAAAGCCGCGGCCGATCTCGCCGATCAGGTATGCCTGCGCGCCTTCGAGCGCGATCTCGCCGCTCGCCATCGAACGGCTGCCGAGCTTGTCCTTCAACCGCACGATCCGGTAGCGGTTGCGCGTGCCGTCCGGCAGCGTCTTCGGCAGCAGGAACAACGCGAGCCCCTTGATGCCGTCCGGCGCGCCGTCGGGCCGCGCGAGCACCATCGCCAGGTCGGCGTCCGCGTTCGAGCAGAACCACTTGTCGCCGAAGAGGCGCCACACCGCCTCGCCCTGCGCGTCAGCTTCGCGCACCGCGCGCGTCGCGATGCGGCCGACGTCGGAGCCGGCCGCCTGTTCGGTCATGAACATCGCGCCCTGGAACAGCGTGTCGAAATCGCGCGATGCGAGCATCGGCAGATAGCGCTCGACGAGTGCCGGGTCGCCGAAGCGGCGCAGCGTGCGCGTCAGCGAATCGGTCATGCTGACCGGGCAGCACAGCCCGAATTCGGCCTGCACGAACAGGAACGTCAGCGCGTACTTGACGAGCGGCGCGACCGCCTCGGGCTGGTGGCTCAGCGACGCAAGCCCGAGTTCCGAATATGCGACGCGTTCGAGCGCGACGTACGCGGGATCCTTGTCGATCCGCTGCACGGCTTCGCCGCGCCGGTTGCGGTGTTCGAGCACGGGCGGATGCTTGTCCGCGCGCGACGCCCATGCGTCGAGCTCGCCCGACACGCGCGCGCCGAGCGCGTGCAGCTGCGGTTCGAGTTCCGCGTAGCGCGCGTCACCGAGATGCAGTTTCAGCAACGCGCCGAGATCGGGATCGGCCGTGAAGAAATTGATGCCCCGGCTGTCGGGGATGTTGTTGGCTGCGCCGGTGTCCGGCGTGCGAGCGGTGTCGTTCATGCATGCGTCTCCAGGGTGGCCGGCTGCCGGCCGGCGAACGCGCCGTGGCGGCGCGGCCGGCTGGTGCCCGGCGTTCAACAGAGCCTAGGCGCGCGATCGATAAGCGTCCAATACAGGATTTATCCGGTACGATAGACAGTGCTTATCGATGCCGATGCGGGAAGGAGACAGCATGGAACTGAGGCAGTTGCGCTACTTCGTGGCGGTCGCCGAGGAACTGCATTTCGGGCGCGCGGCGAAGCGCCTGTTCATCTCGCAGCCGGCCTTGAGCTTCGACATCCGCAAGTTCGAGGACGCGCTCGGCGTGCAGCTCTTTTCGCGCACCAACAAGACGGTCGCGCTGACCAACGCGGGCGCGGTGCTGCTCGGCGAAGCGCGCCGGCTGCTGCTGCAGGCGGCCGAGGCCGAGCGGCTCACGGTGCGCTCTGCGTCCGGCCTCGCGGGCCGGCTGCGGATCGGCTTCGTCCATTCGATGCTGTATCGCGGGCTGCCCGATGCGGTGCGGCGCTTCGAGGCCGATTACCCGGGCGTCGAGATCGTGCTGAGCGAGATGAACACGCAGGCGCAGGTGCAGGCGATCCAGCGCGGCCAGATCGATCTCGGCTACGCGCACTGGGGCCACTGCCCGCCCGAGGTCGAATCGGCGCCCGTCTACGCGGAACCGTTCGTCTGCTGCCTGCCGGCCGCGCATCCGCTCGCGCGGCGCCGTCAGGTCGCGCTCGCCACGCTGGCCGAGGAACCGTTCATCCTGTTTCCGCGCGACGCGGCGCCGCACTATCACGACCTGATCATTGCGCAATGCGTGAACGCGGGATTCAGCCCGCTGATCCGTCACGAGGCGCGGCTGTGGCAGACGATCCTGTCGATGATCGAGTTCGGCATGGGCATCGCGCTGGTGCCGCGCGTGCTGCAGCAGGTGAAGAGCGACCGGCTCGCGTTCCGGCCGCTGAAGGATGCGTCGCTCGAATCGCGCACGCTCGAACTGAAGCGCAGCGGCACCGCCGAACCGGTCGCACTGCGCTTCGCCGACTACGTGCGCGCATCGATCGACGCGCTGCCCGCGCTCGCGGGCTGAGCCGGCGCGCCGGCATTTCGCGCCGGCATTTCCCTGTTACTTCGCTTCCGGCTGCAGCACCGGCTGCGCGCGCCGGTACCACACCGCATACACGACGGACAGCGCGACCAGGAACGGAATGCCGAAGATCAGCGTCATGTGGAATTCGGCCGTGAAGTAGGTCGTCACCATCACCGCGAGCATCAGCGCCGCGCCGAGCAGCGTCAGCAGCGGAAAGCCGCGCATCCGGAACGCGGGCGCCGGCAGGCCGAGCGCCGCGCGACGCCGCCGGAAGCAGTAATGCGTGACGAAGATCATCATCCACGTGAACAACGCGCCGAACATCGACACCGCCATCATGATCGTGAACGACGCGTCCGGGTACAGCACGCTCAGGACCGTCGCGAGCGCGATGCCGAGCGTCGACAGCAGCAGCGCGCCGAACGGCACGCCGCGCGCGTCGACCTCGCCGAGCGCCTTCGGCGCATAACCCGCGCGCGACAGGCTGAACATCATCCGCGTCGTGATGTAGAGCTGGCTGTTCATCGCGGACAGCGCGGCGATCAGCACGACGAAGTTGATCAGCCCGGCCGCGCCCGGCAGGTGGATCGCCTCCATCACCTTCACGAACGGGCTCTCGTCGCGCCCTGCCGCCGTCCACGGCACGATCGCGAGCATCAGCGCGAGCGTGACGAGGTAGAACAGCACGAGCCGCACGATCGTCGAGCGGAACGCGCGCGTCACCGCGCGCTCGGGATCTTCCGCCTCGCCCGCCGCGACCGCGATCATCTCGATGCTCAGGTAGCTGAAGATCGACACGATCACCGCGACCCACATCCCCCACATGCCCTTCGGGAAGAAGCCGCCGTGCCCGGTGTAATGGTGAAAGCCCGCGCGGGCCGCACCGTCGCCGACCAGTGCCGGATTGCCGAACACGACGTACGCGCCGAGCACGATGAAGCCGACGATCGCCGCGATCTTCACGACCGAAAAGCCGTATTCGACCGCGCCGAACACGTCGACGCTGCGCGCGTTGACGAACACGAGCAGCGCCGAGAAGCCGACGATCCACAGCCAGCCCGGCACGCCCGGGAACCAGTACTTCATGTACAGCGCGATCGCGGTGACTTCGGTGCCGACCGCGAGCACGATGCACGCCCAGTACGCATAGCGCACGAGGAACCCGGCCCACGGGCTCACGTAATGTTCGGCGTATGCGCCGAACGACCCGGAGGTCGGATGCGCGACCGTCATCTCCGCGAGACAGCCCATCAGTAACAGCGAGATGAACGCGCCGATCGCGTAGCTGACGAGCACGCTCGGACCCGCGAAGCCGATCGCGAATCCGCTGCCGAGAAAGAGACCGGTGCCGATCGCACCGCCGATCGCGATCATCGCCATCTGCCGTGCGGAAAGCGTGCGGCGCAGACCCTGCTCGCGCGCCGCGATGTGCTGGAATTGCCCTTCTGGTTGCATCGAATGACCTCGTTCGAAAGCGTGTGTCCGGCCGAAACGTCGACGGCGCACGGACCGGTGCCGGACCGCACCGGCCACCGCGCGCCGCATGCTCAGAACAGGTGGCGCAAGCCGGCTGCGATACCCGTCTGGTTGCCGCGTCCGGGCATTTCGGTGAACGCGCCGCCGGTCACCCGGTTGTAGTCGACCGTCGCGTAGACCTGCGTCGCCTTCGACAGCGCGTACTCGGCCTCGAGCACGCCCGTGTAGCGCTTCCCGCCGTTACCGGCGATGCCGTTGACGTTGCGGATGTCGTCGTAGTACGCGACGCCCGTCACCGAAACCGCGGGCGTGATCTGCACGCTCGCGCCGGTATAGAAGATCGCGTCGCGGCGCGGATTGTCGCCGAACGCACCGTAGGTCACGTCGCGGCCCGGCGCGTTCAGCAATTGCCGGTCGAGCATGCCGGTGCGGTCGATGCCGCCGAGATAGCCCGCGTACAGCGTCGCCGCGCCGAACGCGTAACGTGCGCCCGCGCCCCATGCCTGCTGCGCGCGGCTCGTCAGGTCGCGCACCTGCTGGTAGGTCGCGCCGACCATCAGCCCGCCGAGCGTGTACGACACGTGCGTGCCCCAGTACGCATTCGCGCCGAGGCTGCCCGCGACGCCGCCGAAGCCGTAGCTCGCGCCGACGTTCAGCCCGCCGAACGTGCCGTCGTAGCTGACCACGTTGCTCGCGCGGCCCTGCGTGAGGAAGTACGGCCACATGTTGGCCGTGTAGTTGCCGACCGTCAGCGGATCGAGATCGCCGAACAGGTTGAACGCCTCGGTCGCCTGCCGGCCGAGCTTCACGGTGCCCCAGTCGCTCGCCAGGCCGACATACGCGTAGCGGCCGAACAGCGCGCCGTCGAGCTGCCCGTTCTGCGGCTCGAAGCCGCTCTCGAGCCGGAAGATCGCCGTCAGGCCGCCGCCGAGCGCTTCGCTGCCCTTCAGGCCCCAGCGGCTGTTGGTGATCGCACCGTTGGTCATCTGCACGCTCACGTCGTTCGACGCGTTCGCATGCGTCGTGTAGCGAATGCTCTGGTCGACGATGCCGTACAGCGTCACGCTGCTCTGCGCCATCGCGCCGCTCGCGGCGAGCAGGCCGGCGATCGTCGGTAGTGCGAATCGATTGATACTCTTCATCTTCGTCTCCATCCTTGTCTGAATATTTGATGTTCGTCGGGGTGTGTTGGTGCTTGTCGGTAATCGTGGGTACTGCAATCTTCGCGCGGTCGCGCGCCGGCTAGCCGCGTGCCGCCGGCAACGCCACGTATGCGACGAGTTCGACGCGCATGTCCGGGTGCGCGAAGCCCTGCACGCCCACGCACGTGCGGTTCGGGTACGGTTCGCGAAAGTGGCGCCGGTATTCGGCGTCGAATTCGGGCATCGCTTTCACGTCGGACAGGTAGACGAGCACCTGCGCGACGTCGTCCATCGTCGCGCCGGCCGCCGCGACGGCCTTCGCGAGATTGCCGAGCGTGAGGCGCGCCTGCTCCGCCATCGTGTCGCCTGCGATCGCGCCGGACGCATCGACCGGGCCGTGGCCGGTAAACATCAGCCCGCCCGCGCGGGTCGTCCACGAGAACGGCTGCGCGAGTTGCGGCAAGTCGACCGGGATCGTGTCTGCCATCGTGTCCTCCTTCGGTTCGGAATCGGCCGCTCAGGCAGCCTGGCGCGACGTGCCGCCGAGCACGTCGGCGATCGCGTACGCGACGTGCTCGACGTTCGCGTCGTTCAGGCCCGCGATGCACATGCGGCCCGAACGCAGCAGGTAGACGCCGTGCGACGCGCGCAGCCGGTCCACGTCGGCCGCGGCGATGCCCGTATAGCTGAACATGCCGCGCTGCGTGACGAGCGCGTCGAACGCGGGCCCGGCCAAGCGCGCGTCGAGCCGCGCCTTCAGCGCGCCGCGCATGCGCTTGATGCGCGTGCGCACCTGGGCCACCTCGTCTTCCCAGCACGCGCGCAGGACGTCGTCGTTCAGCACCGCCGACACGAGTTGCGCGCCGAACAGCGGCGGGCTCGAGTAGGTGCGCCGCACGCCGGCCTGCAGCTGGCTCAGCACCGTCGCCGCTTCGCCCGCGCTCGCGCAGACGATCGACAGGCCGCCGACGCGCTCGCCATACAGCGAGAAATTCTTCGAGAACGAGTTGCTGACGATCGCCGGCAGCCCGGCTTCGACGATCGCGCGCACGGCCCATGCGTCGTCGTCGAGACCGTCGCCGAAGCCCTGGTACGCCATGTCGAGGAACGGAATCAGCCCGCGGCGCGCGAGCACGTCGATCACAGCGCGCCACGCGTCGCGGTCGAGATCGAGGCCCGTCGGGTTGTGGCAGCACGGCTGCAGCAGCACGATGCTGCGTGCGGGCAGCGCGTCGAGCGCCGCGAGCATCGCGTCGACGCGCAGGTCGTTGCGCGCTGCGTCGTAGTACGGATACGTGTGCACGTCGAGGCCGGCCGCCGCGAAGATCACGCGATGGTTGTCCCACGTCGGATCGCTGATCCAGATCGCGCTGTCGGGGAAATAGCGCTTCACGAATTCCGCGCCGAGCCGCAGCGCGCCCGAGCCGCCGAGCGTCTGCAGCGTCGCGATGCGTCCTTGCGCGAGCGCCGTGCAGCCGGCGCCGAACACGAGGCGCTGCACGCCCTGCCGATACGCGGCGAGCCCTTCCATCGGCAGATACGTATGCGGCGCGCCGGCTTCGCGCAGGCGCTCGGCCGCAAGGCGCGTGCTCTCCAGCACGGGGATGCGGCCCGCGTCGTCGTAATAGAGGCCGATGCTGAGGTTGACCTTGTGCGGATGGGCATCCTGCTGGAACGCCTGGAACAGCGACAGGATAGGGTCGCCCGGATAGGCGGGAATGTGTTCGTACATGGCGGAATGACGGTCGGGGTTGAAGGCGGCGATACGGCCGGCGGCGTGACGGCACGTCAGGCCGTGCGGTCGAGGCATGGAGCGCATGTTATCGAGGACGAAATAGAATGAGCTTCACTTTTCGATGACGAATCCCGCCGATTGCAGTAGAGTCTGCGCCTACCATCTCAAAAATGACGGGATTCTGCGAAATGATTCTGGATCGAACCGACATGCGGATCCTCCGGCACCTCGAGCGGGACGGACGCATCAGCAATCAGGACCTCGCGAACGCGGTCGCGCTGTCGCCGTCGGCATGCCTGCGGCGCGTGAAGCTGCTCGAGGAACGCGGCGCCATTTCCGGCTACCGCTGCACGATCGAGCCGAAGAAGGTCGGCGTCGCATTCGAGGCGCTCGTGCACGTGTCAATGCGGCCGGACGTGCCCGAATGGCACGACCGCTTCGTGGAGGCGATCCAGCAGTGGCCGGAAGTCATCGCCGCGCAGATCGTGACGGGCGGCTCGAACTACGTGCTGACGGTGCGGGCGCGCGACCTCGACCACTACTCGGACTTCGTGATCAACCGGCTGCATCGCGCGACGGGCGTGATGTCGATCAATTCGAGCATCGTGCTCGCGACGCTCAAGCGCGACGGCTCGATCCTCGATCTCGTCGAGCCGTCGACGGCCGGCTGACGCACCTCTTGCACCGGCCTGAAAAATATTTGAAGAAAGTGCTTTACGAACCCGAAAAGCTCTGACATAATTTCAGCTTCTTTGGGCGGTTAGCTCAGCGGTAGAGCACTGCCTTCACACGGCAGGGGTCACTGGTTCGATCCCAGTACCGCCCACCAAAGAATTCAAGGGCCTGCGTCTCACGACGCAGGCCCTTTTCGTTTTGTGCGTCGCACTCGTAATGCACACGTCCAAGAGATAATCGCGTGATTCCGACGCGCGCCATCGGCCAGTACGTAATAATCGGTAACGAATTGGTAACGGTGTACGAATAGCGGCTGACTAGAATCGACCACCATGACAGCCGGCCGAGCGGCACCGGCTTCCCACCATCAAGAAGACGAACGGAATCCGGCACGCGCATTGCGGCTGGTTCACGCCGTCGCGACACATCATGACATTGCCGAATTCACATACCCTGTGGTTGACCGGCCTGAGTGGTGCCGGTAAATCCACGCTCTCGCGCGAGATAGCCGCGTACCTGCGCACGCACGACATTCCGGTCTGCATTCTCGACGGCGACGAACTGCGCTCGGGCGTCTCGCACGATCTCGGATTCCGGCGCGACGACCGGGCCGAAAACTGCCGACGTACCGCCGAAATCGCGAAGCTGATGAACAATCAGGGCATCATGGTGATCGTCGCGCTGATTTCCCCGTATGCAGCCGACCGGCAACTGGCGCGGCAGACCATCGGTGACGAGCGCTTCGTCGAAATCTATCTGAAGACCGATATCGAGACCTGCTCCGCGCGCGATCCGAAACGCCTGTATGCGAAGGCCATGACCGGCCAGACGCGCCAGTTCACAGGCATCTCCGATCCCTATGAGGCACCCGTCGCGCCCGATCTCGTTGTCGAGACCGGGACGATGTCCGTCTCCGCGTGTGTCGCGCGCATCATCGAGTTCGATCAACAGCGCTTCGCCTACGCCTGACCGAAGCGCTGCGTTCGCTCACCTCACCCGCCCGACCCGTTCCGCGGTCGCATCGAACGCGCGTTTCGCCTTGTCGACGATCTCGTCGACCTCCTCCTCACGAATCACAAGCGGCGGCGACAGCAGCATCCGGTCGCCGGTCGCGCGCATGATCAGGTTGCCGTTGAAGCAGAAGTCGCGGCAGATCGTGCCGATATCGGCGCCGGCGTCGAACCGCTCGCGCCGCGCGCGATCGCGCGCGAGTTGGACGCCCGCGACCAGCCCCGCCCCCGCGATCTCGCCGACGATCGGATGATCGCCGAGCGCTTCGCGCAGCCGACGCTGGAAGTACGGCCCGATGTCATGCTTCACGCGCTCGACGATCCCGTTGTCGCGCAGCAGCTTCAGGTTCGCGACCGCCACCGCCGCCGCGACCGGGTGGCCCGAGTACGTGAGCCCGTGATTGAATTCGCCGTTGTCGATGATCGGGCGCGCGACGCGTTCATGGATACCCACCGCGCCCATCGGCACGTAACCCGAGGTCAGGCCCTTGGCCATCGTGATCAGGTCCGGCTCGAAGCCGAAGTGCTGGTGCGCGAACCATTCGCCGGTGCGGCCGAAA